>JAEXQJ010000294.1 GCA_023438785.1 Pseudomonadota bacterium | reverse complement strand
TGGACAAGCTGATCGAAGCGGCTGACCCGTTCATAGGCGCGATCGTCCGCGTGCTGTACGAGACGGGCATGCGCAGAGGGGAGGTCCTGAATCTGCGTTGGGAGCAGGTGAACGAGGCAAACGCCTGTGTCCGCTTGGGCGCCGGCCAGACGAAGAACGGCCGCCCACGTGTGGTTCGCCTCAGCACGCGCGCCTTGGCCGCGCTGAAGTCAGTTCCCCGCATCGAGGGCGCGCCCCATGTGTTCTGCGTGGGCGCGAGCGATGCCATGTGCCACCGAGCCGGGGCCCGAAGGCTTCCCCACCCCGAGCGGCTGTACGGCGTGCGCTACATCTACCGCCTGTATCAGGCAGCCGTGGCCGCGGCTGGCTTGCAGGGCGTGAACGGCGAGGAAATCACGATGCACTGCCTTCGCCATTCCTTCATCGCGAAGGCTCGTCGCCTGCGCATTCCCGAGCGCGTGGTGATGGCCCAGTCCGGCCACCTCACGCGGGTGGCGTTCGACAGGTACGGAGCCACGGTCGCCGATGACGAACTCGCCAACGCCATCGCGGTCATGGAGTCGGGCAAGGCGGTGACGCCGTGAGGTCCTCAGCTCGTGCTCGCTCGCCCAAAGCCAAGTCGGTGACCATCTGGCTTGTCTGCCGAAAACGCGCGCTGCGGACGCCGGGAACGTGGTCAATGGGCCAGGCTCGCGTGGTGACCGCTGCACTGGCCGCCGCGGGGCTCACGGCGCAGATCCGCAAAGGCCGGCGCATCCTCGCGACGGCCAAGGGCATCACGCCGGTCTCGCTTGGCGAGAGCGATGGCCGCCGGGAGGTGTGCCATGCCGCGTAAGCCTGTCCTATTCACGTCGGCCGCCCTCACCGCAGAAGAAGCCGGCATCATTCGCGAAGCGCGACAGGCAACCGGACGGCGCCAGTTTCGGCATCGTAACTGCTTCGCGAATTCGCAGTTACTCGCTATCTCGGACGGCCGGGTAGGCTACGCGGAGGGGGTGGCCTTCACGGGGAGATTGGTCGTCCACCACGGGTGGAACGTGATTGGTGGGAAGGTGGTTGACGTCACCTGGAAGCACGAAGGCGTCTTTCCACCACCCACGCGTTACCTTGGACTCGTCTTCAGCGCGCACGAGGCCCGAGAGCATTGGGTGTCCCGTGGTACCGGCCTGGTGCACATTGCGATGCTAGAAGACGTCCTGGATCTGTACCGCAAGCTGGAAAGCGAGGTGCGCCGTGCCTCGTAAGCGCAAGCGCTCCAGGCGCGTGTGGGGCAGCGGCTCCGTGTGGGAACGGGATGGCCGTTGGTTCATTCAGTGGCGCGAAGGGGGCAAGCGCCGATCCAAGTCGTTCCCGTCGGAAGACGTCGCACGCCGCGTGCTGGCCAAGATTGTGGACGACGTGGCGGCGGGCCGGGTGGGCTTGCCTGTGTCGAAGACCGACGTTCCCGACTTGGACACGCTGGCGAAAGACTGGCTCAGGCGCCGCGAACAGACAAACCGATCCGCGCGCAACGACGTGAGCAGGTGGAAGCACGTGTCGCCAACGTTCGGTCACATGAAGCCCGCCGAGGTGAACGCGGCCAACCTGCGCCGGCTCATCGAGATGAAACTGGCCGCGGGCTTGTCGCCCACCACGGTGGGCCACTGCATCCGGTTGGTCTCGTCGCTGTTCACCGACCTGCGCGAACAGGGCTACGTGGAGACCAACCCGGTAGCCACCCTGACCCGAGCCACGCGCAAGCTCTACAAGTCGGCGTACGACGTGGGCAAGACGCCGTTCCTGGCGCGGCAAGAGGACATCGAGCGCCTGTACCGAGCCCTGCCCGAGCCGCACAGTGTGATCTTTGCCGTGGGCTGCATGGCCGGGCTACGGGTGGGCGAGCTTCTCGGGCTGCACTGGGAAGACGTGGACCTCGAAGCCCGGCGCATCCGTGTCCACCAGCAAGCGCAGCGCGGGCGTCTAGGCCCCGTGAAGGACGACGAGAGCAGGTTGGTGCCCATCAGCGCCAGCCTGGCCCCAGTGCTCACCCAATGGCGTTTGGCGACGGGTGGCAAGGGACAACTCTTCACGCCAGCCTGCCCAGCCCGAGGCGGCCGTCCCGACATCGGCAGCACGTCCACGTTCGTCAGGCCGCACACGGTCCACGCGGCGCTGGCCAAGGCGTTGAAGGCGTGCGGGTTGCCTTCCATGACGCTTTACCAGGCGACGCGCCACACCTACGCGTCTCAGTTCGTCATGGCGGGCGGCTCACTCGAACTCCTCGCCAAGATTCTCGGGCACTCGTCCACGTCTGTCACGGCGCACTATGCCCATCTGCGTGAAGACTACTTCGGACCGAACACCGACCTTGTGACGGCGGACCTTGCCCGACCCGAGGGGGCCGTGGTACCTCTTCGACCACAACTTTGCGCCACTATGGCAACGGCGCACACGGACAGCGCAAAGAGAAACTCAGCTTAAACAACCGAAATCAAAGCATTTAGGGCGCGTAGCTCATCTGGATAGAGCATCGGCCTCCGGAGCCGAGGGTAGTGGGTTCAAATCCCGCCGCGCTCACAAGACATCAGCATCGATTGCCGCCTGGCGCGGCACGCGGGCGGCTTGGCCGGTTCGCGGGGCTCGGGCATCATCGGCGGGGCGTGGCGTATCTGCTGCTCTTGTTCGTGGCCGGGCGCTGCCTGGTGCCCATGGATGAGACGGATCTGTTCTTCAACCTGCGTCTGGGCGAGGTGGTGCTGAGCAGCGGGCACGTGCCCACGGAGAACCTGCTGTCGTTCACGCACCCGGCGGCCGTCGACGTGAACCTGGCGTGGCTGTTTCAGATTGTCCTGGCGCTGGTGTTTCGCGCGGGCGGCGTGGCGGGCGTGGTGGTGATGAAGACCGCGTTCGTGCTGGCCACGTGGGCGCTGCTGTTTCGCGTGGCCGTGCGGCGCGGGGCGCACCCGGCGCTGGCGGCGTTGGTGCTGGCGCTGGCGGCGTGGTCGGCCGAGCCGCGCTTCGTGGAGCGGCCGCACCTGGTCACCTTCCTGGGACTGGCGTTTCTGTTGCTGGCCTTGGAACGCGCCGAGGCGGGGCGGCCGCGCGGGTTGTGGTTGCTGGTGCCCTTGGGCCTCGCGTGGGCCAACGCCAATTCGTGCTTCTTCCTGGCGCCCTCGATCCTGCTGCTCTACGCGGCGGGCGCGCGCCTGGACGGCCGGCGGACCGACGCGCGGCGGGCGGGGCTGGTGGCGCTGGCTCTCCTGCCCCTGCTCTTCGCCACGCCCTCGGGCGCCAACTGGCTGTCCTACGTGGCCAATCACTGGCGCATGCCCGCGCTGCGGCCGCTGCAGGAATACCGAATGGCCGAATGGCCGCTGGACGGTCCTTTCTTCTTCCTGGTGGGCGGCCTGGGGCTGGCCGTTCTGGCTTCGCGGCTGATGCGCATGCCGGCGCTGATCCCCTGGCGTGTGCTGCTGCCACTCGCCGTGCTGGGGTTCGTGGGCGCGCGGCGCATTCGTTTCGTGGCCGAGTTCTCCATGCTCGCCGGACCCGCGCTGGCGGTGGCCCTCACGCGGCTCGGGCCCTGGCTGCGCGGTCGCGTGCTCACGGCGGGCGCGGCGCTGGCTCTCGCGGGTTTGACGGCCGCACCGCGGGCGCTGGGCGCGGGGCCCTGGCTGGACCTGGGGATCGAGGCAGACCTGGTGCCCGAGGCGGCGGTGGACTTCGTGGAACAGCGCGGGCTGCGCGAGCGCATGTACAACGATCTGGAGGTCGGCTCGTACCTGACCTGGCGAGGGTGGCCGCGCTATCGCGTCTTCCAGGACCCCCGCATCAACGGCTACCCGGCCGACTTTCACGCGGTCCTCAAGCGCGCTGATTTGAGCCTCGCCGAGTGGCAGGGTCTCCTCGACGGCTTCGGCGTGGACGCGGCCCTCATCACCTACCCCGATCTCAACCCGCGCGGCGCCCTCTTCGATCCGCAGAGGTGGGCGCTGGTGTACCGCACGGCCGAGGCGTTGGTCTTCACGCGCCGGCTGTCCGCGCGGGCGACGGTGATCGAGGAGCTGGAATTGCCGATGTCCTTTTCCTATTCGACGGCGACGGGGCTGCAGCCCGTGCTGTTGCGATCGCGGCCCGCCGCCTCACCTGTACCCGACTGCGAGTGGCGACGACGGGTGGGTGAGCTCGCGCGCGGGCTGGGCGACGAGCGGCGTGCGCTGGAGGAATTCGCGGCCGCGCTGCAGGCCGAGCCGGTGGGCCCGTGTGCCGTTGCCGATTGGCGCGCCGACGCGCGGGGGGCCTTGGGTGCGCTGGCCCTGCGCTTGGGCGATCCAGCGCGGGCCGCGACCGCGTTGGAGGGACTCCAGGCACCGCAGGCGGCGACCAACCACGCCTTCGCGCGCCTGGCCTTGGCCCAACCCACGCCGGCGCTCGATGAGTTCGAAGTCGTGTTGGCGCGCACCCCAGACCATGCCCAGGCCGCGCTGGGGCGGGCCTTGGCGCTGTCTGCCCTGGGTCGGCGTGAGCAAGCGGTGGCGGCGCTGCAGGCCCTGCTGGCACGCACGCCAGGTGCGGTGGTCGAGGCGGCAGCACGCGCGGAGTTGCGGCGCCTGGGGCTCAGGGCCGCGCATGGGCAGTAAGCGACCCCGGCCGATCGCGATTGGCTCAGCCCAGGCCCATCTCCGCGAAAGGCGTGTCGTCGGTGAAGTCGCGCACCTCCAGTTGCTCGCGGATCAGGCGGTGGACCGTGGTGCGGATCTCGTCGCGGCCGCGCAGGCGCGCGACGACATCGGGGCCTGGCGTCCCGTGCTCGGAAAGGTGAATCGCGGTCTGACCCAAGGTGGCCTGGGCACCATGCACGCGCGGCAAGGGAACACCCACGCGCCGCTCGATGTCGGCCCACAGCTTTTCGGCCAGCACATGCGAACGCGGCAGCACGCTGTCCCAGGTGGTGGAGGGCACCAGCTCCTCGCGCTGCGGCCCGGCCGCGTCCAGCACGGCCTGACGCAAAGCCGCGAAGGCGCGTCGGCTGGAGTGCTCCTCCACCTCGGGCGACGCGGGCGCCAACTTCCCCACCAGGTAATCGACCAGGGCGCGCGGCGTGGGGATCAAGGCCATGTCCCTGTCCGGGATGGGGATCCCGAACTCGTCCTCAACGACGATGACCATTTCCACCATGGCGAGTCCCATTGATCTCCTCCGCGCTTATGCTCGCAAAATGAGCCTGCCGCTCCCCCTTTTGTACACGGACCCTTGCCGCAGATCCCCAAGTTTTTAGCCGTGAATCGCCGCATCTTCATACCCGGCCTGCTGCTGCTCGCCGTGCTGGCCGAGCGGGCCTGGGTCCTGGCCACGGCCACGCCAACGGATTTCGACGATGCGTACATGTTCGTGCGCTATGCGAACAACTGGCTGGCCGGGCACGGGGTGGCCTGGAATCCGGGACAGGCGCCGGTCTATGGCGTGACCAGTCCGCTGCATCTGATTGTGGTCACGGCAGGGCGCGGGCTCTTCCCCCGGATGGACGACGCGAGCCTGCTGCGGGCCTGCTCGGCGGGGGCGGGCCTGCTGCTCGTGCTGGCGCTGGCGGTGACGTGCGCGCGCTCGTCCCGCTCGCCGTGGCTGCGCGGACACGTCGTGGCGTGGGCCGCGGGCCTGGCGGTGCTCCTGGGCTACGGGGAGGCGTTCCTGTTTCACGCGGGCACCGGCATGGATACCCTCCTGGCGGCCTTGGCCAACACGGTCGTGCTGCTGCTCGCCGCGCGCCTTTCGGAGCGGCCATCGCTCGGTCGAGCGGCGGCCAGCGCGATCGCGGCCTACGCGGCCGTGCAAGCGCGACCCGACAACGTGATTGTGGCTCTGCTCTGCCCCGTGCTGACCCTGGCGCTGCTGTCGCCGGCGCCGCGCGGCCGAGCGATGGCCCTCTTCGCCGGGCTGACCACGCTCCTGCTCTCCGCGGACGTGTTGCTCAAATGGCGGTTTTGGGGCACGCCCCTGCCCCTGGCCTTCTACACCAAGCAGCCCGGGCACTACGGCGCCTTCGCGGGCGAGTTCTCCTGGAACCCGCTGTGGTTTCTGCACGTGTTTCTGGGTGCGCTGCTGCCCTTCTTGTTGGCCATGCTCCTCTTCGCCGGGCGGGCCAGCCTGCGCACCTTCCTGGTGCTCCTCGTGCCCGCGCTGCTGAGCGTGGCCGGACTCTTCTCGGTGAACCAGATCATGGGCCACCTGGGGCGCTTCTATTTCCCCCTGCTGCCCTTGTTCGTGCTGGCCGGCGTGCGCGCCTTGGACGACGGGCTACGGGTTCTCGCGACCGAGCAGGACTCCACGCGCCTGGCACGCCGGCTGATGCTGCGCCTGGGGCTGGCCGTGTTGGTGCTGAGCGGAGGCAGCCTGGGGCTGCACGCCGCGGGCCGGGCCTGGGCGGCACGAGCACCTGCCCTGCCTGAGGTTGCGTTCCCCCGCCCGGTACCCGCGCCCACGCCTCTGCCCGAGTTGGATTCCTGGCGAGCCTCGCAGGAGGTGGCCCAGTGGGCCGCCAGCGTCCCCGCCGGAACGCGCATGGCCATGTCCGAGCACGGCCTGGTGGGGGCGCGCGCCCGCGACGCGATCATCATCGACGTGCTGGGCCTGCACGATGGCGTATTTGCACACGGCTTCCGCGTGGCCGAATTGTGGCGGCGCCAGCCCGATGCCGTGTGGATGCCCCACCCGGATCACGTGGAGATGCTGCGCCAGATCCTGGACAGCCCGGAGTTCCGTCGCGACTACCTCTTCTTCCCTGACGCCTTCGCGTTCGGATTCGCTTTGCGCCGGAGCAGCCCTCGTTTCGCCGCCCTGAGCGTGGCGTTCGAAAAGCGCTGGCGCGCGGCCTATCCCGGTTTGCGCCCGGAGGACTACGCCGCCCGCTGATCGGACGGCGGTCCCAGACAGCGTGTCCGTGAGGTGCTATCGCCCGCGTCGTCGCGCTCGGGCAGCCAGCATCGCGGTGACAACCAGCATGAAGAGCCAGGCCGGAGTGCGCCCGCGCGAGCCGAGGTCACAGGAACAGCCGCTGTCTTGCGCGCCGGCGTCGCTGGTGCCGCCGCTCGCGCCACCACCGTTGCCGCCGCTCGCGCCACCCGCACCGCCCACGGGGGCGCCGCCGCTGCTGCGCCCGCCGTTCGACGAGGCGCCACCCGTACCCTGCTGCGCACCACCGACCTCGCCCCCTGAGCCGCCACGGCCCCCGGCCCCACCGCTCGCCGTACCCGCGGATCCGCCCGCGCCTCCGCCCCCGGCGCCGCCAGCGGTGCCCGCACTTCCACCATCGCCTGTCGCGCCGGCATTCCCAGCGCTGCCACCCGCGCCGCCACGGCCACCTGAGCCCGCGCTTCCGCCACTGCCTCCCGTACCGCCGCTGCCACCCGCGCCCGCGCCGCCGCCCTCTCCACCCGCGCCTCCGCTTCCGCCCGCGCCGCCGGTGGCCGTTCCCACCGCGAACATCAGCGCGCCCTCATGCGGAACGTTCGCCGAAAGGCTGCTGGTCATTCCCGTCACGTCCTGCCGACGCCACAGGTCCCGCACGGGCGGGCTGCCTGTCAGCCCCAACTGCGCGAACGTCACCGAGACGGTAGCGTCCTGGGTCCCGAGGTTGAACAGGGCGACGGCCTTGCGTCCATCCGCGAGGTCGCGTGCCCACACCTCCGTGTTGTTCTGTTGCGAGAGGCGCTTCGCCCGCTGGCCGAGAGCGTCTTGATTGACCGCGAGGACCTCGTCGTTGGTCAAAAGAGCGAGCGTCCAGCTATCGGTGCTGAGCTTGGTCATCATGCCGCCGAACATGAGCGGCGACGGCATGATTGCCCACAGGGTCATCACCGTGACCTGCTGGTTGTGGGTGAAGGCACAGGCGCGGCTGCCAATCGTCCCGAGCGGCAGCATGTCCGCGTCGGGCCAGTGCCCCTGCGTGATGCCGTTGGTGATCGACCAGTTGTAGGCGGCATTGAATTCGTCATTCATCGAGCTGAGCCCGTCCTTGTCCCAGAAGTCGTTCACCTGCCGCCACATGTTGGCATTCGCGTTCAGGACGGCGACGTCCTTGGGTTGGTTCGGCCCTGGCGACAAGCTGAGGACGATCGAGCGGCCCGTCTTCACGATCGAGTTGTGGACCGCCTGGACCTCCGCCGCGTGCAGGACGTTGCCCCCGTAAGGGTTCATCATGTCGTCCACCTTCACGAAGTCGACGCCCCATTCCGCGTACTGCTTGTAGATTGAGTCGTACCAGGCCTTACCCGCATCCGTGTCCGCCCTCACGCCGTACATGTGGTTGTCCCACGCGCAGACGTCGCTGGTGTTGCCGGCCTGGGCCGCCGTGTAGGTCGAATCGGCGACGGGCGATTTCGCGGTGACCGATTTGCGCGGAACGCCGCGCATGAGGTGAATGCCGAATTTCAGGCCAAGGGCGTGCACCTGGGCGGCCAGGGGCTTGAACCCCTCGGGGCCGTTCGCCGTCGGGTACTTGCTCTTCGAGGGCAACCACCGGCCGTTGGCATCGATGGTCTGCTCCGGGTCGTACCAGAGATAATCGATGACCACCGTGTCCCAGCCGTACGGGTGCAGCAGCTCCTTCATGGCCTTGGCGGCCGCCACCACGTCACTCTCCTTCACGTTCGCGATGAAGGAATCGTAGCTGTTCCAGCCCATGGGCGGCGTCAGCGCCAGCGTCGGTCCTGCCTGCAGCGTCAGGGTTGCGCTGGCGGTGCCCGCAGCGTTGCTGACCTTCACCTCGATGCGGTAGCTCCCGGCCGCGGGCGTGGTCCCGGTGATGGTCCCCGATGCGGAGTCGATCGAGAGACCACTCGGCAGGCCGCTGGCCTCGAACTTCAAGGGCGCCTGCCCGGTGGCAGAGACCGTGTGCAGAAACGGGCTGCCGGGAACCGCCCCGATGAGCTTCGCGCCGAGAACCCGTGGCGCCGCGGGCGCCGGGGCCATCGAGATGGTGATGTCGGTCTGGGCGGCCAAGGCCGGGTGAACCAGCGCCACGGTCATCAGCGAAGCGAGCGCAAATCGGCAGGTTCTCGCCCCCTTGCCAAGCAGCCGCGCCAGACGTCGCCGAACGAGCGAGCAGCGGGCCATGGGGATCTGCCTTCCAGGGACGCGTCGTGCTGCCATGGTGCTCCTTCGACTGGGCTCAAGCATCTGTTTGTGAAAGACCTCGTCAACGATATTGGCGTGCAATTCCCACCACAATGCCGGGAATGTGCGAAGTATGCTCTTTTCGTGAAACGCGCCCGCCTCGGCCCCACGGCTCTCTGGCGCCGCCGCTCGGACATGGTTCTCACCTCCGAGGTCGCGGCGAGCAAGAACCCGGGACCGGCGCCACCGCCGGAGTGGGCGGTCGCCCTGCGGCAGCTCGCCGACCTATCCCGCAAGCCGACCGCGGCGCCGTCTTGGTGGACGCCCAGAACCGCGTTCTTCGGCAACATCGAGACCAGGACCGATCCGAGCAGCTATCGCTGGGACGGCATGAAGCGCCTCGGGCGGCGCGATCCTCCCTTGTTCTTCTTTCAGCTCACCATGGCGGGCTGGGGGCATTTCCAGCTCTACGGAAAACCTCCCCAGAGGATCGCGCCCGGCACCGGCTTCTTCGCCGTCCTGCCCTCTCGGCACCGGTATTACCTTCCCGAGGATTCGCCGGGTTGGACCTTTGGCTGGATTGGCATCTACCACCCGTACCTGCTGGCCAGGGTCAGCAAGCAAGTGGCGGCCACTGGCCCGCTGGTCGAGTTGCCAGCGGATGGCGTGCTGCGGGCGAGCGTACTGCGCCTGGTGCGCGGTGCGATCAAGAAAGACTTCCGCGATCGACTCGAGGTCGAGGCGGCGCTCTTCGACTTTCTGTTTGCCTACGAGCGATCGGCCCAGCAGGCACGCGACAGCTCGGGTGAGGGACAACGGCTGCTCGATGAGGTCCGCTCCCGGACCATCACGAGCCTGCCACGGGCCATCGGGGTCGAGGAGTTGGCCGCCGAATACGACATGAGTCGCAGCCACTTTAGCCACCACTTCCGATCGCGCACGGGCCTCACGCCCGCGCGTTTCACGACGGAGGTCCGCATTCACGAGGCCGCGCGCATGCTGCTCGATTCACGTGCACCGCTCAAACAGATCGCTCTCGCTTGCGGCTTCGCCAACGTGAGCCACTTCTGCAAGCTGTTCCGACAGTTCCAGCATCTGAGCCCGGCATCCTATCGGCATGCCGTGGGTTGACGCTGCCAGGGGCCATCGACGACGCGCCCTTCCCGACGTCCAGAGTCGGGCGAGCGCGGTCAGGGCCGCAGATAGTGGCAGGTGTATCCGCCCGGGTTCTTCTGCAGGTAGTCCTGGTGGTACGCCTCCGCCGGGTAGAACGTGCCCGCGGAGACGATCTCCGTCACCAGCGGTGCCTTCCACTTGCCCGCGCGTTCCACGTCGGCCTTCACGCGCTCGGCCGCCTCGCGCTGGGCCGGATCGTGCACGAAGATGGCCGACCGGTACTGGGTTCCGCGGTCGTTGCCCTGCCGGTTGGGCGTGGTGGGATCGTGCAGGCGAAAGAAGGTGCGCAGCAGGTCCTCGTACGACAGGCGTGTGGGATCAAAGACGATCTCCACCGCCTCGGCGTGCCCCGTGCGGCCGGTGTGCACGTGTTCGTAGTCGGGGTTGTCGGTCTTCCCGCCCGTATAGCCCACGCGGCTCTCGATCACGCCGGGCAGGTGGCGAATCAGCTCTTGCACGCCCCAGAAGCAACCGCCGGCCAACGTGGCCACGGCCCGGCGCGCGGGCTGCTCGCGCTTGTCGCCAGCCGGCGCCGGCTTGCCGAAGAGCGGCAGGTACTGGCCGTAGCCTTGGGCCTGCAGTTCCTCCACGGGAACGAAACGCAGCGACGCCGAATTCATGCAGTAGCGTTTGCCCGTCGGCGCGGGCCCGTCGTCGAACAAATGCCCGAGGTGCGAATTGCCCTCGCGCGAGCGCACCTCGATGCGCGACATGCCCGCCGAATGATCGGCGCGCGTGACCAGGCTCCCCGTCTCCAGCGGTCGCGTGAAGCTGGGCCAGCCCGTTCCCGAATCGTATTTGTCCTGCGAGGAGAAGAGCGGCTCACCCGACACCACGTCCACGTAGATGCCGTCGCGGTGGTTGTTCCAGTACGCGTTGTCGAAGGGCGGCTCGGTCCCGTCCTCCTGCGTGACGTGGCACTGCAGCGGGCTCAGGCTCTTCAACGCGGTCTGCTTGTCCCGTTTGTTCATGTCGCCCCTTCCCTTGGCCAGGGCCGCTGCGGCGACCAGGGCCGTCGAAAACAGAAGGAGGGCTCTGACCTTCCACATGTTCATGGCTTTAGATGCGAGATCGCGAGAGGCGATCCATGCTTTGGCGCGAGGGGAGGAGCGACATGGGGGTTTCTGCCGAGCAGCTACGGAAGATCGACACTTGGTGGCGCGCCGCCAATTACCTTTCGGCGGCACAGATTTACCTTCTCACGAATCCGCTGCTGCGCACGCCGCTGCGGCCCGAGCACATCAAGCCGCGTCTGCTGGGACACTGGGGCACGTGCCCGGGGCTGAATCTGGTCTACGCGCACATGAACCGCGCCATCGTGGATCACGACCTAGACGCCATCTTCGTCACGGGTCCCGGCCATGGCGGCCCGGCCCTGGTGGCCAGCACCTATCTGGAAGGGAGCTACAGCGAGCTCTTCCCCGATGTGGCGCAGGACGAGGAAGGGTTGCGTCGTCTCTTCCGGCAGTTCTCGTATCCGGGCGGCATTCCCAGCCACACCGCTCCCGAGACGCCGGGCTCGATCAACGAGGGCGGCGAGTTGGGCTACAGCCTGGCGCATGCTTTTGGCGCGGCCTTCGACAACCCAAATCTCGTGGTGTGCTGCGTGGTGGGCGACGGCGAGGCCGAGTCGGGGCCTTTGGCCACCAGCTGGCAATCGAACAAGTTCATCAACCCGGCGCGCGACGGCGCGGTGCTGCCCGTGCTGCACCTGAACGGCTACAAGATTGCCGGGCCCACCGTGTTGGCGCGCATTCCGCGCGAGGAGTTGGACCAGTTCTTCCGCGGCCTGGGTTGGTCGCCATTCTTCGTCGAGGGCAATGAGCCCATGTTGGTGCACGAGAGCCTGGCCGCGGTGCTGGAGCAGGCGGTGGCCGAGATCCGCGACATCCAGCGCGAGGCGCGCGACGGCAAGACGACGGCACGCCGGTCCTGGCCGATGATCGTGCTGCGCACGCCCAAGGGCTGGACGGGACCGCACGAGATCGACGGCAACCCCGTGGAGGGCTCCTTCCGCTCACACCAGGTGCCGCTGGCCTCGCCGCGTTCGCGTCCCGAACAGCTCCGCATGTTGGAGGAGTGGCTGCGCAGCTACCGGCCCGAGGAGCTGTTCGACGAGCACGGCGCGCCCCGGCCGGAGGTCACGGCCATCTGTCCCAAGGGCGCGCGGCGCATGGGCGCCAACCCTCATGCCAATGGCGGCCTGCTGCTGCGGGACCTGCGCTTGCCCGATTTCCGCGGCTACGCCGTCGCGGTGTCCGCCCCGGGCGCCGTGCAAGCCGAGTCGGTGCGCGTGCAGGGCGCCTTCATCCGCGACGTGCTGAAGGCCAACCTGGAGACGCACAACTTCCGGCTCTTCAGCCCCGACGAAACCAACTCGAACCGCTGGGAGGCGGTGATGGAGGTGACCAACCGCGAGTCCATGGCCACCATCCTGCCCTCGGACGATCACGTGAGCCACGACGGCCGTGTGATGGAGATCCTGAGCGAGCACCTGTGCCAAGGCTGGCTGGAGGGATATCTGCTCACCGGCCGGCACGGCTTCTTCTCGTGCTACGAGGCCTTCGTGCACATCGTGGACTCCATGTTCAACCAGCACGCCAAATGGTTGAAGACCTCCCAGCAGGTCCCCTGGCGGCGGCCCATCGCCTCGCTCAACTACCTGCTCACGTCACACGTGTGGCGGCAGGATCACAACGGTTTCTCCCATCAGGATCCGGGCTTCATCGACGTGGTGGTCAACAAGAAGGCCGAGATCATCCGCGTCTACCTGCCTCCCGACGCCAACACCTTGCTGTCGGTGACCGACCACTGCCTGCGCAGCCGCAACTACGTCAACGTCATCGTGGCCGGCAAGAACCCCGCGCCACAATGGCTGGACATGGACAGCGCCATCAAGCACTGCACGGCCGGTGTCAGCATCTGGGAGTGGGCCAGCACGGATCGGGGCGGCGAGCCCGACGTGGTCATGGCCTGCGCGGGTGACGTGCCCACGCTGGAGACGCTGGCCGCGGTGGATTGGCTCACGCGGCGGCTACCCGACCTCAAGATCCGGGTCATCAACGTGGTGGACCTGATGACGCTGCAGCCACGTTCCGAACACCCGCACGGTCTGGACGACATCACCTTCAGCCAGATGTTCACGACCGACAAGCCCATCATCTTCGCCTTCCACGGCTATCCGTGGCTCATCCACCGTCTCTCCTATCGCCGGCCCAATCACGAGAACCTGCACGTGCGCGGCTACAAGGAAGAGGGCACGACCACGACCCCGTTCGACATGGTGGTGCTCAACGATCTGGACCGCTTCCACCTGGCCGCCGACGTGATCGATCGCGTACCCGGGCTGGCCGGTCGCGCGGGCTACTTGAAACAAGAGATCCGCGACAAGCTCATCGATCACAAGGCGTGGATCCGCGATCACGGCGAGGATCTGCCCGAGGTGCGCGACTGGGTCTGGACGCGCCCCAGCCCGGGCAGCGCGCGGCGCTGACGTCATGGCGAGGAGCCGCCCGTCGGAGGATCTCCATTCTCCGGCGGGCTGCGCGGCGAAGGCCGGCGGCCAGGCTCGACGGAGTGGAGTGGGAGAATCGCTGTTGGCGGCACCAGGAACACGGTTGATGGCATGCCCGTGTGGAGTTGACCCCGCGCCCGGGGAATGCGGATGGCATGCCCCTGTGCTCTTGACCCCGCACCTTGGGAATGCGGATGGCACCCCGGGGGCGAGTTGGCCGGGCACCCGAGACTCATTGATGACCCACCCCGGCTCTATTGAGCCCGCCCTCGGCCTTCGGCGTGGCCACCCCTCGATGCCCGTGCAGGCCCACCCGGAGGCCGTCGAGGCCACCCCGGGGTTCCCCGTGGGCACCGGGACGGGCTGTTGCTGCCACACCCCGTTGGGTTCGATGCCACACCCGGATCGGCTCGACCTGACCGTCGCGGTCTCCTGACCCCACCCCCGTAGTCTGTTGACCCCACCCCCGTAGTCTGTTGACCCAACCCCCTTGGTC
>JAEXQJ010000190.1 GCA_023438785.1 Pseudomonadota bacterium | reverse complement strand
AATTGGCGAGGCAAATCAGGACGGGCAGCGCTGTTGGGGGGGCGGGTACTGCTCGGGCTACTGCAGCCAAACCGATTGCCCCGGGGCAGCCTGCGTGGAGTTCGCCGACGGGCAGTCCTACTGCGCGGCGGTTTGCTCGCAGGCCTCGGAGTGCCGCGAAGGATATGTGTGCTCGACGACCAAGGGCGCTTGCCTGCCCAACTGTGGCCTGGGCTGGTCCTGCGGCACGGAGCTGACCTGCAACGTGGACACGGGCGAGTGCGGACTCACCGACGACGCGACGAGCACCGGCCTGGCCACCGCAACGGACACATCCACGGTCCTAGTCACCGCAACGGAAACATCGACGACGAGCTCGTCACGCACCGACACTGCAAGCGCCACGAGCAGCGCGACCGCCACAAGTAGCGGAGGCAGAGGCTTCGGCCCCGGCGGACCTTCCTGATGCCGCAGGGGTCGGTACCGCAGGACATGGGCCCACCCTCACGCACATAGTGACAAACGGCCGCCATGCGAGGAGAGTCGGGGCCTATCGACGAGGTCACCTTGCAGAACGACCGGCTGCGACGACGCGGGCTCCTGGCCCGCTTGTATTCAATCTCATGGCGCGACCTGGCGCTCACGCTCACCCCTATCGCCCTGGTCCTCGGCGTGGCGACCTGGCTGGGGGTGCACTTCATTCGTCCGGCCCCGCCGAACGCCATCCGGCTGCTGGCCGGCACGCCGGGCAGCACGTATTGGAACCAAGCGCAAAAGTACAAGAAGATCATCGAGCGCGACGGCGTGAAGGTGGAGCTGCTGCAATCGCACGGCGCGGTCGAGAATCTGCAGATCATCGCCAAGCCCGATTCGGTGGCCGACGTGGCCTTCGTGCAAGGCGGCCTGACCGACGGCATCGACATCTCCAACCTCGCCTCGCTGGGCAGCGTCTTCGTGCAGCCGCTCATGGTCTACTACCGCGGCAGCGAAACCGTCGACATCCTGTCGCAGTTTCGCGGCAAGCGCCTGGCGGTGGGGCCCGAGGGGTCCGGGACTCGCGCCCTCGCGCTCAAGCTGCTCAAGGCCAACGACATCACGGAGAAGACGGCCGAGCTCTCCAACTCGGGTGGGGCGGAGGCGGCGGATGCGTTGGTGGCGGGTAAGATCGATGTTGCCTTCCTGGCTGGCGATTCGGCCACGCCCAAGATCCAGCGACGCCTGCGCGAGACTCCCGGCGTGGCGCTGATGAGCTTCCGCCAGGCCGAGGCCTACCAACGGCGCATGCGCTTCCTGTCCCACATGACCCTGCCCGAGGGGGCCAGCGACTTCGGCAAGAATCTGCCGAGCCACGACACCCATCTCATCGGCCCCACCGTCGAGTTGGTGGCGCGCAAGGATCTGCACCCCGCCCTCTCGGACCTGCTCATCAAGGCGGCGCGCGAGATACACGGCAACGCGGGCCTGTTCCGCGAGGCGGGCCAGTTCCCCGCACCCCAGGAACGCGACTTTCCCATCAGCCCCGATGCCGAGCGCTACTACAAATCAGGCGGCAAGTTCCTCTACAAGCACCTGCCCTTCTGGCTGGCCAGTCTCATGGACCGGCTCATGGTGCTCATCGTGCCGCTGCTTGTGATGATCGTGCCTGCCACCAAGGTCGTGCCCAAGCTCTATGCCTGGCGGGTACGCTCGCGCATCTACCGCTGGTACGGGGCGCTCCTGGCCCTCGAGCGCGAGATGCGCGCCAAGCCCACGCCCGAGCAGCGGGGCGAGCTCCTCGAACGATTGCACGGCATCCAGCAGGCGGTGGCCGACCTCAAGGTGCCGGTGTCCTACGCCGAGCAGCTCTTCATTCTTCGCGACCACGTGGCGGCGGTCCGCCGTCGCCTGACCGGCATCGAAACGCCCGTCGCTAACGTCGCCAACGCGAGCTAGGGGACCGACTCGAACCGGGTCAGGCCTGCCCCACCGGGCGGGCGCGCATAGCGAGAGTGGCCACCGCGCTGCGGATCTCGCGCACGGGATCCTCGGCCAACAGGTCGAGTGCCGTACGCAGCCCCACGGTCTCGGGCGCACAGGCCAGAGCCTGCACCAGCGCCAGGCGAACGCCGGGCTGCGGGTGACTGGCCCATGTGTCGAGCAAGGCCGTGCGATCCGCGGGGGCCGCGTGTTGCAGCAGACTGGCCATGGCCCGTGCCGCCGCCCCTCGCACCTCGGGTTCAGCATCTTGCGCTAACTCGGCGAGCAGTGGCGCTGCCTCCCACGGGGCATCAGCGCAGCCCCCGCACGTGTCTGCCACCGCTCGCCGCAGGCCGGGCCGCGGATCGAGGCGCATCAACTGCAGTACGAGGAGCCGTTGCTCGCGTTCCGCCAGTCCGGCTGGTTCACCGTCAAGCGCGGATTCAAGCACGGGCTCGGGCACGACCGCCAACGAATCGGAAATGGCCATGGCTTTGTCAGGCGACAGTCCCACCGCAAGCACAGCCAGTTTCTCGACCAGGGCACGAAACGAATCGAATGCCATGTTCCTCCTGGGGGTGATGAGGCCGACATAGGGTAAACACCTCTCGATTCGCGTCTATTCCCCTGCTCAGGCCACGCGGTCCAGGACACGGGCCAGCTTGTCGCGCACGGTGCGGGCCAGCTCCGCGAGACGCTCGTCGTGAGCGGCCATGGTCTGGCTGGGATCGATGGCCTCGACCACGGTGCGGCCATCGTCGTTCTCGTACACCACCACGTTGCACGGAAGCATCACCCCCACGCCCAGGTGCAGCGTCAGCGCTCGATGAGCCAACGACGGATTGCAGGCGCCCAGGATCTTGTAGCGACGAAACTCCACGCCCAGCTTCTTCTTCAGCGTGTCGCGCACGTCGATCTCCGTCAGCACGCCGAACCCTTCGCTCTTCAGTGCCTCTGGCACGCGTGGAAGCACCTGGTCGTAACTGCCGTCGACAATCTTGCGCATCCCCAACTCCGGCATGACCGCTCTCCTTTCCCATTCTGACGCTAAAGGGCGCCAAAGGGTTCCCGCCCGATACGCGGCCGCGCCCCGGTTCGCCGGCTCGCGACACCGCGGCGGCTGGGGCGCGTGGATTGCCGAATCCGCTACCGTTCCAGGGCTGCGCGCACGGCCGCACGCAGTTCCTCGGCCACATGGGCGGGGACGTGGCGGGCGGAGGAGCTGCGGCACACGGCCAGCGTCTTCTTGAGCGAATCGCACAGGGACTTGCAGTGGGTGCAGCCCTCCAGGTGCTTCTCCATCTGAGCGCACAAGCCGGGCTCCACCTGGTCCTCCAGCTTCTTCGAGTACAGAGTGAGCACGTCGGGACAACTCGGCTTGGCGGGAGACTGCGACTCCTCCTCACCCAGGAACGGCGCCAATCGGCCGCGCACCGCCACGCGGGCGCGATGCAGGCGGCTCTTGATGGCCTCCACACTAGCCCCCGTCACCGCGGCAACCTCGGGCGCGGTCAGTCCCTCCAGATCGCGCAGCACTAAAACCTCGCGCGATTCGGGATCCAGTTCTTCCAGGGCCGCGGCCAAAGCCTCCCGGATTTGGCGATCGTGCAACGCCTGCTCCGGTCCCCGCGCCGCGCCCTCCAGACGCGCCTCGGCGGCCGGATCCAGGACCTCGTGCTCGGCCGGCGCGCCCTTGGTGCGGCGCCGCTTCTTGATGCAGAAGCTGCGCGCGATGGTGTACAGCCACGTGCTCACCGACGAGTCGCCGCGAAAATCGCGCAGAGTGCGGCTCATGGCCAGCAGCGTCTCTTGCAGCACCTCCTTGGCGTCCTCGGGATCGCCGCCGCACATCTTCATGCCGAAGCCGAAGACACGGTCCTGATGCCGCTCGATGAGCGTGTCGAGAGCGGCGCGATCGCCCTGCTTGGCCGCCTTGACCAGATCGTGCTCTGCCGTCTCCGTCATGGTCAGTTGACCTTGTCCTTGGGTTTGCGGATCTTCAGCAAGTCCTCTTCCGAGAACACGTAGGTTCCGCCGCAGAACTTGCAGGCCACCTTGGCCTCATGGTCCTCTTGCATCATCGCGTGCAGATCTTCGTCGCGCAGCATGGCCAGTGTGGCGGCGGCGCGCTCGCGGCTGCAGGGGCACTGGAAACGCACGGCACGGGTGTCCAGCTTCTTCATGGTTTCGGCGCACGGCCCGAGCACCGTCTGGGCCAGCTTCTCCGGATCCAGATCCTCGACGGCGCCGGCCAAAGCCTCGGCCAGCTCAGCGCCGTGCAGGCGGTGGCGTAGGAACTCGACCAAAGCCGCTCCCCCGGCCTGCGGCAGGGTTTGCACCAGGATGCCGGCCGACGCCTTCACGCCGCCGTTCTCGTCGAGCACGGTGTCGCAGCGGAGCACGCTGTCGATCTGCTCGCTGGTTTGCAGGTAGTGCTCCACATCCTCGTCGACCTCGCCGGTCCGCAAGACGGTCTGCCCGCTGAAGTTGGTCGACATGCCGAGGTCGCGAATCACGTTGACCACGCCCTCGGCACCCAAGATCCCGGCCAGGCTCACGCGCGGCGAGGTCGCCGGTTCGGCCGGCGCCGGCACGGTGACGTTCTTCACATAGGCGCGCACGCCGCCCGACGAGCGGGCGTCCACGGTCACGCCGCCCAGGGGCCCGTTGCCCAGCAACTGCAGCGTCACCTGCTCGTCGTCCTTGGTCAGGGTGGCCAGCAGCAAGCCCGCCGTGGCAGCCCGTCCCAGGGCCACCGCAGCCGAGCCCGCGGCCTGATGCCGCTCCGCGATCTGGCGAACCGTACCCGTGGTGACGGCCACGACCACACGGGCCCGGCTGTCCTCGATGAGACAGCGCACGATTTTATCGCCTTCGGTCATGGGGGTTGTCGTACCACGATCCGATGCCCGCGCTACGACTTCACGACGGCCAGCTCCCCCACCCTGGTCGATAGCCCGAAGCGCATGCTGCAAGTCGAGCTGCCGATCTGCCGATAGCGGGTTCATGAGTGCGACGGGAGCCATGCCAGGGGGAAACAGCGCGGCAGCACACAAGACGATCTTGCTGGTCGACGACTCGGCCTCGGCGCGGTTGCTCATCTCCATGATGCTGGAGGGCGAGCCCTACGAGGTGGTCACAGCCAGCGATGGATTGGAGGCCCTGGACAGGGCCCGGCAGATCAAGCCCGACCTCATTCTGCTCGACGTGGTCATGCCGCGCATGGATGGCCTCGAGACCTGCAAGCGCCTCCGTCAGGATCCGGCGACAGCGGCCATACCGGTCATCATGATCAGCGGACGCGGCGAGGAAGCCACCACCGAGGCAAGCTACGTCTGCGGTTGCACCGACTTCGTCGCCAAGCCGGTGGACCCAGCCGAGTTGCTCGCCAAGGTGCGGAGCTGCCTGGGCGAATGGAATGTGCCGTGAGCCAGCACGACGTTGCGGGCCCTTCAGTCGCCGCTTCGCTCGAGGAGTTGCGCGCCGAAGTCGCACGTCTGACCAGTCGGCTGGCCAACGCGGAGAGCAGCCTGCTCGCCCTGCGGGAACACTGCGAGAGTCTAGAGGCGGCGAAGGCGCGCATGGCCCGCCTGTGCGTGGCCAGCGCGCAACTGCACGCGACAGCCGACCCCATTGGCTGTCTGAGCAACATACAAGACATCATCTTCAACCTGGTGGGCTCGGAGGAGACAGGCATCTGGGGTCTGTCGCCCGACGGAAGGTGCCTGGAGTTGCGCGCCAGCCAGGGAATCGACGTAGAGCGCTGGCGGCTCGTCCCCGTGGGCGAGGGCGACCTAGGGACCGCGGCCTGCACCGGGCACATCGTCGTGCCCGAGGCGCCGGCAGCGGGGCAGCCCAGCGCATGCGTTCCGCTCAGGGCCGGCGAGCACGTCGTGGGCGCCATCGCGGTCTTCAGCCTTCTGCCGCAACGCTCGTCCCTGGGCCCGCACGATTGCGAGGTCTTCGAGCTGCTGGCGCGGCAAGCAGCCTTCGTGCTGGGTTACGCGGGCGGTCCCTGGCTGCCCCGCTCGGGAGATTGCCATGTCTAGGCCCGAACTCACGCCTATGAGGCCCCGCGAGCCCGCGCCGCCGCCCGACGCCCCAAACGGCACTGCCGTATATTTGCACCCCGGTCAGATGCACGCGGCCATCGGCCCCTGCTCTATCAAGACGCTGCTCGGATCCTGCGTGGCGGTTTGCATCTGGGATCCAGTCGGGCCCGTGGGCGGCATGGTCCACTATCTGCTGCCCACCGGAATCCCCTCGGAGGCTGAGAAAGGTCGATACGGCAACCTGGCCATTCCCGCCCTCATCCGCGCGATTCGCGCGCTGGGCGGTCGGCAGGGCGGCATGAGCGCCAGGGTCTTCGGCGGTGGCAGCGTCGTGCCGGCCCTGGCCAGCCGGGCCGCGAGCCTGGGTGACAGCAACGTGCGGATTGCCCGGGAGTTGTTGGCCGCCCAACGCATCCCCATCATGACCAGCGACGTGGGCGGCACCAGCGGACGCCGCATCCTCTTTCACGTTCACGACGGCTCGACTTGGGTCTGGAAGCTGAGCGAGCCATGACCTCGACGGCGACCGCCGGCCGCATGAGCGCATACGGGCGGCCGCGTTGAGCGCCAGCTCCTGCTGGCCTCCACGCCCCGGGGAACGCCCAGGGCGTGGCTCAGGCGGTCACGCCCTGCCCGGGGCGCTCTCGCACCCCGACTACTGCCAGTTCTTGCGCTGCGGATTGGTCCACGGCGACTTACACATCACGCAATCGTCGCCGTAGAAGTACTGCTTGCCGCCGGTGTCCTTGTAGATCCAGTAGCGCAACCAGGCCACGATCGCCGGGCGCTGGGCGCCTCCGTTGTTCTGTTGGATGTAGCCGTGGTCGGCGCCCGAAATCGTGCCCATGAAGGTCTGGACCTTCGATTGCTCGTAGGTGTACTGCTGCATGGGGAGCCCGACCGTGTCCGCCGTTCCACTCGTCTGCAGCATCGTCCCGTGCAGAGCGGCGGTCGCCTTGTGGCCGTGGATGGAGACGACCGTGGCCACCGCCTCGTGACTGCCGACCTCCACGGCCGCCGTGCCGCCGACCGAGTAGCCCATGGAGACCGCATGGGTCACGTCCAGCTTGCCCTGGTAGGTTCCCGCCTGGCTGTTCTGCTGAATGATCCAGTTGAGCCCGTTGAGCATGGCGGTGCGATTGCTCTCGGCGTTGGGCCCGCCCGTCAGGACGTTGCAGCCCACAACCACGAAGCCGTGTGAGGCGAAGGTCGTCAGCAGGCCCGACATGGACGACACCTGCATGTTGATCCCGGGCCCGAAGATGATGGGGGCATGCAGGAACCCGTCGGCACCCAAGGTCGACGGCCGGAAGACGGTATAGGCCCCGCCCGGGCCGACGTTCTTTTCCGTCGTCACCTTGAACGGCCCCTGGGCACTGTAATCGGTGATGGGCGGCAGCACCGAGCCGCCCCCCGTGCCACCACTGCCGGTGCCGCCACTGCCGCCGCTGGCACTCCCCCCGCTGCCACCGCTGGCAGTGCCCCCCGTAC
>JAEXQJ010000072.1 GCA_023438785.1 Pseudomonadota bacterium | reverse complement strand
AGCCCGCCCTGCCGCCGGGGTCATCGACGCTCCCGTCCGAGCTCCCGCTGCTGCAGGCCTGCAACAGACCAATGGAAAGTAAAAGCGCCAGCGAAACCAGCCGCGTCGTCTGACGATCCCTGGAACTGCTCATCTTGAGCCTCCGCCAAATGGGTCCCCGAAGACCTCGTTCTTGTGGACGCACCCGAGGACGGGCGCGGAGGCCACTTCTACACCCTCCGGCGGCAGAAAGGAAAAGCCCTTTCCAAACCACTGGGCGGCCTCCTCGAAAGCAAGGCCACCGCCGGACGTCACCCAACGCGGATCAGGTCCCGAGCCGCGGAAGCCGCGCCGCGCGGGCCTCGGTGACGGCGTGGTCGATGAGCATGCGCGAGATCGACAGGCGGTGCGGCAGGGCCGGCAGGCGCTCGACTGGGAACCACCGCGCCTCCGCGATCTCGCTCGGGTCGCAGACGATCTCCCCGCCCGCGTACTCGGCCAGGAACGCCATCATGAGGGAATGGGGGAAGGGCCAGGCCTGACTGCGGAAATAGCGCAGCGCTTGCACGCGCAAGCCGACCTCCTCACGAACCTCGCGGTGGACGCAGTCCTCCAGGGTCTCCGAGGGCTCGACGAAACCGGCCAGGGCGCTGTACATGGGCGTCGCCGAACGCCGGCCGCGCGCCAGGAGCAGCTCACGCCCGGCTGCCCCCTCCCGCGTCACCAGCACCATCATCGCGGGGGCCAGGCGCGGATAGGCGAGGGTCTGGCAGCGCGGACAACAACGTGCCCGGCCGCCATCCCCGTCCTGGGTGGGAGAGGCGCACGCCCCGCAGAAACGATGTGTGCGGTCGAATTCCAGGACCTGGGCAGCGCGACCGGCCAGGGCCAGGGTGCAATCAGGGAGGCGGTCGAAGAGGGCGCGCAGGGGCTCGAAGGCCATGCCCGGAGGCGGACTCGTGGCGTGTGCCGCCCAACACAGGCGCCCGTCCAGCGTGCCGAAGCATCGGATGCCGTCCGCATCGAGCGGCGGTCTTCCGTCTGGGCTGGCGGGCGGCAGCCCGGGAGTCTGATCCGTGGTCACCAGGAGTTTGTTATCCCGGTAAACGAACCACAGATCGGCCGGCGACGCAGTCCCCGCTGGCGTCGACCACAGCGGGTTGAAGGAACTGGGAAGCAGCATGACCCAGGAGCCTAGCAGCTCGTGCCGAGTGTCGGGCCGAGCTGTTCGGGGCCGGTTTAAATGCAAGGAGGCGCAGAGCGCGGAGTGACGGAGGCACGGCGAGGGAAGGCTTGCGCCACGGCTGCGCCAGCCCGGGGCGAGGCCACGGCGAGCCACACGGCAGATCGCCTGCGTCCTCGGTGCCGGAACGGGAGCGCGCGGCCCGCTCGCACACCGCCTTGCTCCGGCTCTCGGCAGCCCTGCCGCGATGGCTCACCGTACATCGAACGGGTCGAGATCGCCGCGAGCCTCCCACCAGTCGGCAACCACGTTCGTCACGCGCGCAAGCGGCGGTCCGTGCGCAAGCCAGTCCAGGAAGTCGTTGAGCGCGTCTCGCGGCCCCTCGGCCGTGATCTCGACCGTGCGGTCGAAGTTGTTCTGCACCCAGCCCTCCAGTCCCAGCCGCTGTGCCTCGTCGGCGGCATTCATGCGGAACCCGACGCCCTGAACGCGTCCGTACACGACGGCATGAAGTCTCGCCCGTTTCTCGCTCATGGTCTAATCCTAGTCCGTGCCGCGCCGCACGCCAGCGCCCCGGATCTCGGGGCAGCGAAGACCGCCCCAAATAGATATGCTGGGCGCCCATGAAGACGGCTCTGGCGTCGCCGATGCGCCCCGATGTCACGCCTCGGAGGAGACGTGAGCGCTGAAGACGCGGGGGCGGGGGCGCTGCGCATCGTGCCGGGACAGCCCCGGGAGCTCGTGGTCTTCGACGAGGTCCACGAGTGCCCGTACTTCGACAGGCGCCCCGCCAGGTTGCCGCTACGTCTTCCCATCCGCAGCCTGCACCCGGACGAGCTGGACCTGCGACTCGCGGCCGGGGATCGCCGGCAGGGGCCCCTGCTCTATCGGCCGAGTTGCCCGGGCTGCGCCGCCTGCGTACCCCTGCGCCTCGACGTGGAGCGCTTCACGTTCAGCCGCTCCCAGCGCCGCATCTACGCCCGGGGCCTGCGCGACTTCTCCCTCGAATTCGGCCCGCCGGTCGTCGATGAGCGTCGGGTCGAACTGTACAACCGGCACAAACTCGAACGCGGGCTCGGTGGAACGGACAGCCGCATCGACGAGCGCGGGTATGCGGCCTTCTTGGGCGAGACCTGTTGTGACAGCCACGAGCTGCGGGTTTCGCACCAGGGACGCTTGATTGGCGTGTCGGTCTTCGATTGTGGAGCCAGCGCCCTGTCGGCCGTCTATTGCTTCTACGATCCCGACTATAGCCACTGGAGCCTGGGGACCCTCGCCATCCTGAGAGAGATCGAACTGTGTCGCTTTCTTGGCCTGCGCCACCTGTACTTGGGCCTGTTCGTGGAGGGGTGCGAGCAGATGGCGTACAAAGCCCGCTTCTTGCCGCACGAGGAGTGCCGCAACGGAGTCTGGATCCAGGTCCGCACGAGAGTCCCCGGTGAAGAGGCGCAGCCCTCGGGGCGCGGCGGCTGTCACGGAGGCGAGTGCGAGTGAGCACGGGCCCCCGATCGGCTGGCGGCACATCCCCCGGGTTGGAAACCCGCCTGTAACCGCAACGAAACCTGCGCGCAGCCAAGCGAAGCTGCTCACAGGTTCGCGGTCGCCTCGCTTTCGGTGCACCTGTCGAGACTGCTAGACTGCCGCGCCAACATGAGCACAAAACACGATCGCACGGCATGGTTCAAAGGCGGCACCGCCAACTGTCAGGTCACCCTGCCCCCCGGCGGCCGAGCCTATCGCCTGGTTCTGCTCGGCGCCCCTGGCGTGGGCAAGGGCACGCAGGCCGAGCTCATCAGCGAACGACTTGGACCGTGCCATCTGTCGACGGGCGATGTCTTCCGCGCCGCCAAGACCTTGGATGCCAGTGAACGCACGCCGGCGCTGACCGCTGCCCTCGACTACATGAAGCGCGGCGAGTTGGTGCCAGACGAAACCGTCATCGGCATCGTGCGTGAGCGCCCCAATTGTCTGCGCTGCCCGGGCGGGTTCCTGCTGGATGGGTTCCCGCGTACCGTGCAGCAGGCCGAGGCGCTATCGTCCATGCTGGGCGATCTGTCGCTCAAGCTGGACGCGGTTCTGAGCTACGACCTGCCCATCGATCAGATTGTCTCGCGCCTGTCGGGGCGGCGCACGTGCGGCACGTGCAAGGCCGTCTACCACGTCACGACCAAACCACCGAAGGTGGCGGATGTCTGTGATCAGTGCAAAGGCGCGCTCATCCTGCGCGAGGACGACCGTCCCGAATCGATCCGCGTGCGCATGGAGGCCTACGAGAAGAGTACCGCGCCGCTGGCCAACTACTACCGTCAGCGCGGCTTGCTGGTTTCCATCCCGGCCGATGGCTCGCCCGAGGACATTTACCAGCGCACCGCCTCGGCCCTCAAGGCACGTTGACGCCGGGCCGCACCGACCGCAGCCGGCCGCACGACTTGGCAGAGGGGCGCCGCTTGGACGTGAGTCACTTGCTCACGAGGGCGCCCCATCCCGATGCGCGCGAGCAGCGAGAGCTCAGGGGGCGCGCTCCAAGCGCACGACGGCAAACTCACCGTCGTGATCGATGACGGCCCACGCGGTGTGCGTGGTCGGATCCACGCCGTAGGTCCCCACGCTGTACCCGGGCTGCCAGGGGCCGTCGACCGCACGTGTCTGGCCCGTGTGGTTGACGGCCACCGCGTTCACCCACCCGCCCGATTCGTCCCGCATGCCGAGGGCCACGGAAGAGCTGTCGTCGCCGGCGAGGGCAGGGTAGGTCATGGCGAGGACGTAGGTGTCCGTTTGGTCGCTGCCCAGACGGCTGGTGGTCATCCACAGGCTGAGCACGGGACTGAGGCTGGCGTCGGGTTCGGTCCAACCCGTGTGGACGGTCTTGGCCAACGGTCGGTGCGCGCCGTCGCGCTGGCTGCCCCGGTTCTCACCCGCCAGGATGCGCGCCTGGACGCCGCCGCGCCTGTCCTGCACGATGCTGTAACTCGCGCCCTGAGGAATGACGAACTCCTTGCCGCCAAGGGCGTAGCCGAAGGTCTCGCGCTTGCTGAAGCTGAGCTGCGGGGCGGGCTCTGCAGAGAAGTAGTCGATGGTCACGCGCGGGTCATCCACCGTGAACACATAGAAGCCCACGCGCTCGCGCTCCTGCACGATGGGGGTTTCCCGCCGGTGGCCGAAGGCCGGAACGTCGTATTCGTCGTCGTTGGACGGCCGCTCGGGCCGGTAAAATTTGGAGCTGTCCGAGGCGCAGGTGAGGACCCCGATGCGCGCCGTCTTCCCATCGCTGGTGCTGAAGAGCGAGCGGTTGTGGATGTGATCGTGCCCGCTGACGTACAGGTGCACACCGTGACGGACCAGGCTGGTGATGAAACGGTCCTGGCTGGCCGCGTCCTCGGCGGGATCGGCGCCGAACAGGCCATCGCGGTGCTGGGGCTGAATGAGTCCCTTGTGCCCGAACACGAAGGCTTGGCCGCCCGCCGGTCGCGCGCCCAGCACGTCGTCGATCCACGAGAGCTGGTGCGCCGTGGGATTGCGCTGCCCGTCCGCCGAGAAGAACTGATCGATGAGCACGAAGCGCGTGTCGCGGTAACTGAACGAGTAACTGAGCCCGGCCAGCCGCGGCGAGGGACTGGAGAAGTCGCGGCCCACTGTGAAGGCCTCGCCGGTCTTGGCCACGGGTCGCGTGGCCGCGTCGTCGCGTGTGGTGATCATGGCATCCGGCGGGGTCAGGTTGTGTCGACCGTCGCCCGTCTGGGGGAAGATGCGCTGGAACTCGGCCGCCGCTTTGGCCGACGGCTCGTGGTTGCCGCGCAGCGGGTAGAAGCCGATGCCCGCGTTGTACAGCGCCTGCGCGTAGGTGGCGCGCGTGTCCA
>JAEXQJ010000399.1 GCA_023438785.1 Pseudomonadota bacterium | reverse complement strand
TTCTGCGAGCCCAGCAGGACATGGTCCGTGGGGATGCCCACCTCGCGGCAGATCTTCCTTGAGACCAACTCGTTGTCGCCGGTCAGAACCTTGACCGCGATGCCGTGCTGGCGCAGGGCCTCGATGGCCGGCACGGTGGTGTCCTTGGGAGGGTCGAAGAACGCGATGTAGCCGCGCAGGACCAGCTCGGACTCATCCGCCTTGGAGAAGGCCGTCTTGCGCTGCAGGTCGCGGTAGGCGATGGCCAGCACGCGAAAACCGTCGGAGGAGAGACGCCGGTACTCTTCCTTGAGGTCCTCGATGAGCACGCGCTCCATGGGCAGGACCTCGCCCTCATACTCGAAGAAGCTGCAGCGCTTGAAGACCTCCTCGGGGGCACCTTTGCAGATGAGGCGCGGCTGACCCTCCGGCGTCTCCACCACCACCGACATGAGCCGGCGCGCGAAGTCGAAGGGGATTTCGTCCAGCTTGCGGTGCTCGGGCACGTGGAATTGGTCGTGAATGTCTTCCTTGTGGGCCAGCACGGCGCGGTCGAGCACGTTGCGCAGCCCCGTCTGGAAGTGACTGTTCAGGTAGGCCAGCGTGAGGACCTCGTCGTCCTCTTCCAGCTGGACGTCGCAGTGCCGCTCCAGGACCACGCGATCCATGGTCAAGGTGCCGGTCTTATCGGTGCACAACACGTCCATCGCGCCCAGGTTCTGGATGCTGTTGAGGTGCTTGACGATGACCTTCTTCTTGGACATGGCCATGGCGCCCCGGGAGAGGCACACGGTCACGATCATGGGCAACATCTCCGGTGTCATGCCCACGGCCACGGCCAGCGCGAACAGGAAGGCCTCGTTCCAGTTGTGGCGCGCGAAGCCGTTGATGAGGAACACCAGCGGCACCATCACCACCATGAACCGGATCATCAGCCAGGTGAACCGGGCCACCCCCTTGTCGAAGCCGGTCTGCACGCGCTGGCCCACCATGGACTTGGCCATGCCGCCCAAGTACGTCTGCGGCCCCGTCCCCACCACCAAGCCCGTGGCGCTGCCGCTCTCGACCGACGTACCGAGGAAACAGATGTTCTTCAGCTCCAAGGGCGAGACAGGCGGCGAGATCTCGCGCGCCTCGAACTTCTCGACCGGCAGCGATTCACCGGTGAGGCTGGCCTGGATGATGAACACATCCTTGCAAGACAGGATGCGGAGGTCGGCCGGGATCATGTCCCCCGCGGCCAAGCGAACCACATCCCCGGGCACCAATTCGGACAACGGCACCTCATGAGCTCGGCCGTCGCGGTACACGGTGGCCGTGACCCGAATCATGGCCTTCAACTTGGCCGCGGCCGTGTCCGCCCGCGCCTCCTGCACGAATCGCAGGGCCACCCCCAAAACAACCATGAGGACCATGACAGCCGCCGCGCGCAGGTCCCCGGTCGCCGCGGAGACAATGGCCAGCAGTGACAGCAAGACGACCAGCGGATTGAGCAGCGCATCAAAGAGCAGCCTGAGCCAGCCATGGCCTTCCTCCTGAGCGACAGCGTTGGGACCGTACTGTTCCAGGCGGCGTTCCGCTTCCTCTTGGGTCAGCCCGCCTACGGAGGAGCCCAAGTCGACGCACAGCTTCTCCGCCTCCGTCGAGGCCGCGCTGGTCAGGCGAAGGGAAAGACCATCGGCCACGCCGCCCCGCCCCGGGAGTTTAAGCCGTCTCGGCAGAATCGAGGGGAGTGAGAAGGGCCTCTTCATGGTTGTCGCAACCAGTGGCAAACGTTCGGCCGCGCTCCTTGGCCCATGGCTGCTTCCTCCCGTCGCCCGCCCTTGGCGCCTGAAGTATAGCTGCGCCAATCGCGGTGCAAGGCACGGTACAGGCCTGGTCGTCTGTCTGGTAGCATCTTCCCGCGGCGACGGGCGGCTACACTGCCTCGCCTCGGAGAGGTGCAGCTTTGGATCACGGTCACCATCATGGTCACGCCGCCAGCGGCGAGAAGAAATCGGTCGCGTTGTGGTCCGTGCTGGCCGCCGTGCTGCTCACGGGCACGAAGATCGCGGTCGGCGCGTGGACGGGCAGCCTCGGCATCTTGGCCGAAGCGCTGCACTCGGGCCTGGACCTAGTGGCCGCGGGGGTGACCCTGTGGGCCGTGCAGCTCTCGGGGCGGCCCGCTGACTCGGAACACAGCTACGGTCACGGAAAGATCGAGAATCTCTCGGCGCTGTTCGAGACCTTGCTCCTCTTCGCCACTTGCGCCTGGATCGTCTGGGAGGCCGTATCCCGCCTCTTCTTCCGGGCCGCGACCCACGTCGATGCCAACCTGTGGGCCTTCCTGGTCGTCGTCCTGTCCATCATCATCGACTTCACGCGCTCCCGTGCCCTTATGCGCGTGGCCAAGAAGTACCAGAGCCAAGCGCTCGAGGCGGACGCACTTCACTTCGCCACCGACATCTGGTCATCGCTGGTCGTTCTGCTCGGCCTGGTCGGTGTGGTGGCCGCCCACGCGCTCGACCTGCCCTGGCTGGCCAACGGCGATGCGGTGGCCGCGCTGGGCGTGGCCATCGTGGTGGTCGGCGCCAGCATCCGCCTGGGTCACAAGTCCATTCAGGATCTGCTGGACGCGAGCCCGCGGGAGCTGCGCCAGGAGATCGCCGAGCTGGCCCGTCTCGAGGGCGTGCACGAGGTCAGGCAGGTGCGCGTGCGGCGGAGTGGTCCCGAGCTGTTCGTCGACTTGGTCGTGGAGGTCGACGCCGCCGAGTCGCTGGAGCGCAGTCACGATACGGCCGACCGTGTGGAGCGAGCCATCAAGTCCAAGTTCCCGCAGAGCGACGTCGTGGTTCACGTGGAGCCGGCAGGCGCGAGCACGCCCAGTCAGACGCTGATGGCCACCGCCCGTCGGATCGCCGCGCGCCAGGACACGACGGCGCACAACATGCATCTGTACGAAGAGCATGGCGGCCTTACCCTCGAGCTCCACCTGGAAATGGCCGACTCTCTCTCGCTCGACCAGGCCCACGAACGGGCCTCGTCTTTCGAACAGGAGATGATGTCCAACGTGGCCGGCCTAGCCAGAGTGGTTACGCACATCGAGCCCACGGGCGAGTTGGGCACAACCTCGGGCGCGGCCGAGCCCGGCGAGGTGGAGCAGATACGCGACTGCTTGCTCGGTTTCCCCGAGCTCTCCGAGTTGAGCGCCTGCCCGCGTGAGTTGCGGGTGCGGCGCGCGCATGGAGAGTTGTCGCTCACCTTCCACTGCACGCTGGCGGCCGCCATCTCGGTCAAAGACGCCCACGCCTTCACGGAACGCGTGGAACGTTACCTGCGCCGACAGATCCCCAACCTGGGCCGCATCATCGTCCACACCGAGCCCGACAGACCGCTGGCCGAAAGACCGCTCTGCTAGCCGAAGAGCACGGCGTCTGCCCCCGGATCCGCGAGCGTCGCGCACGCGAACCTCGGCGCGTGGGCACGCAGCTCCTCCACGGTGTGGCCCCCCGTGGCGACCGCGAGAGCATCCGCGCCGATGGCGTGCGCGGCAGCGATGTCTCGCGGGGTGTCCCCAATCACCACCACGCGACAGCGATCGAGGGGCTGCCCCAGCCGTGCTGCCCCTCGCTGGGCACCCGCGAAGAGGATCTCGGCCCGGTCCACGGAGTCATCGCCGAAACCGCCAAAGGCGAAGCGGTGAAAGAGCCCCACACAGCCCAGCTTGAGTCGCGCGCCTTCGAGCACGTTGCCCGTGCCCAGGCCCAACGCCACGTCGGCACGGCATTCGGCCATGGCCAGAGCCCGCTCGATACCTTCGTGAATGCGCACACGGCTGCTGCCTTGCAGCTCCTGCTCCAACGCACACAGATAGGCAGCCAGGGTGGCGTCCACCTCCCGGTTCAAGTCCGCCTCGGAGTCGAAGCGCAGGCCGAGGGCTCGCAGGGCATCGCGCGTGATGGCCTTGTCGGTCATGCCACCGAACGACGCGGGCAGAACGTCCTTGCGCCCGTAGCGCAGTTCGAAAGCTCTTTCGATGGCGATCCGCCCCACCCCGCTGCTGGACACCAAGGTTCCGTCGATGTCGAACAACAGCACCGTGGACATGCGGCGCCTACGGTGCCGTCGAAGGTCGCGCATTGCAAGTACCCGTCGCGCCCGGGTCCAGCGTGAACAGGGCCGTCGTCCTATGGACATATCCCGACGGTCCCGGTACTCCTATGACTACGCTCGGCAGCGTCTCAGACCCGCTTGTTCCCAGGGGCTCTGACTGGAACGCATCCCGCACAGGACGCCGCCGCAGGCAGCCCGCTCGAAGCCCCGCGACAGGAGCCCCTCATGTTCAAGACATCACCCTCGCCTCGCCATCATCACGTGCGTTTTGCCGGGTTCGTTCTGGCGCTGGGCGCTGCCGGGCCGCTTCGCGCCGTGGCCCAACCGGCCACTTCCGCCCTCGATTCCGGCGCCCCCCCGGCGGCCCAGGCGACCATACCCGCCTCGCCCGCGGACCTTTCTCCCAGGCCGCCCGCTCCGCCAGTTGCTGCGGCTCCGGCTCCCGAGGTGCCTCGCTGGCTGCCCCCTCCGGCCCCCGAGCCCACTCCCTCCGAACCCAGTCTGCTGGTGGGCAGCGTGAGCGGCGGGCTGGGCATTCCATACGGTGTGCTCGGCGTGGGGGTCACGCTGGGTACGGACTACGTCTCGCTGACCGGCGGCGTGGGGACTTCGGTCGTTGCAGGAGTTGGCTACTCTGCGGGACTGCGGATCCACGTGCTCGACACGAGCTATCGCTTCCGCCCGCACCTGACGGCGGTCTATGGCACCACGGCGGCCTATGAGATCACCGGCTCGGTGCACGAG
>JAEXQJ010000364.1 GCA_023438785.1 Pseudomonadota bacterium | reverse complement strand
GCAGAGCTGGTGGTCGCAGCAGCCCGCGAGCCTCACGACAAGCTCCTGGCCATGCTCCGGCAACTGCGGGCCACCGAGGAGAGCCGGGCGCTACCCATACTCGTGCTCGGCCCTGCCGCACTCCGGGCGCCCCTGCGGGATCTCGGGACCATTGAGCTTCTGCCCCTGCCGGTGTTCGTGCGAGATGTGATTACGGCCAGCCGTCTCCTCGTGGACGCCGGCAAGACAGGACAGGACGTGCAAGGTCGCCCCGCGGACTACGGCATGCTCTCGCTCGTCCGCACCCTGGCCGAGCTCAGGCGCTCGGGTGTGCTGCACCTGGAGCGAGGCGGACGCCGCGGCGAGATCAGCTTCGCGGAGGGCGAGATCGTAGCGGCGCAGCTCGGGTCCCTTCAGGGTGCGGCGGCCGTGCATCACCTGATGCTCTGGGAAGATGACGCCCGCATGGAACTGCGCGTGCGCCCCGTGACCCGCCGAGGCGGCCCGCAGCCGCATTCCGGGCAGGCGCTCGACGAGGCGGAACGATTCCTGCGCGACTACGCCCACGCCATCAAGGACGTGGGACCGGCCTCCGCGGTCTACCGGCGGGATGAAACCCGGCTGTCCATGTGTGCGCGCGATGTGCCCGCCGAGGTGACCCCGGTGCTGCGATTGTTCGACGGCAACCGCGCCTTGGCCGGGGTGATCGACGACAGCCCGTTTCGAGTCTTCGATACCCTTCGCATCGTCAACCGTCTGGTGTACCTCGGCGTCCTGGTCCGTCGTGACCCCAGGCCCGCCACCACGGAGCAGGCGGGCCGGCCCCTGCAACAGTTCTGGTCGACGGCCCGAATCGTGGGCGCGGAGGGCGGCGCGCCGGCCCCGGCTGACGAGGCCAAAATCGCCAAGCCGGAGAACCGCATCGGTGCCCCGAGCCGCCGCAAGGGCAAGCGCCGCGTGTCGAACCAGACCCTCGATCTGGGCGCGCCGCTCGTGGACGCCGCCGGTGAAGCAAGCAAAGGAAAGCCCACGCCCGTCGTGGCTGCGGGGGCTCGAGGGGAAGCCGATCCCCGTGGCGAGGGCCGGCCGGCGCCCGGCCTGGATCGCCCTGTCGCCAGCAGAGACTGGGGGATCCAGCTCAGCCCCACCCTCTTCCCGCGGGCGGAGGAGATGAACGCGCTTCCGGTTACCCCGCCGCCCCAGGCCGTGCCCCGCTTGGTTGCCCCGCAGGCCGCACCAGCGACGAGCGGGGCCGCTGTTCGCCCCGGCGACGAGTCTGCGCCAAAAGGCATGGGCGCCGTCAAAGTGGCTGGCACCCTGTCCGTTCCCAACGCCCCTCGCGCGGCCCATCGTCCCAAGTCGCCGACCGGGATTTCGGTGCAGTTCGATCCGGCGTTGATGGCCGAGATGGGCGCCATGGACAAGACCCCGTCGCCGCCCACGGTGAGCACGACGACGAATCCCCCCTCCGGCAGCCGAACCGCTGACGCGGGGACGGATTCGCACGCCGCGGGGATCATCGCAGTCCCCGCCCCTCACCGCGCCACGACGAAGCCTCCGCCCGCTGGCATGTCGGTCGATCCGGCCCTGCTCGCCGAAATGGAAGTCCTGGAAAGGGCCGAACGGGACTCGCCCGCCCTTCGCGTGCCCGCGCCCGGCGAGGTCGCGCCCGTCGTCGCGGAGAGGCCTGCCTCGCAACCCACCCCGACGGCCAAGGACGATCTCCCCAAGCGCCACACCAGCGGTGCCTTCAGCGCCGTGGAGGCCGACTTTTTCGCCCGCGAATCCGAGCTCTACAAGCAGGACGATTCGAGCTTCGCGGATCTGGACGAGCCCGCCGGCAAGCCAAGGCGACCACGCCGATCGCCCCCGAAACGGTGACTGCCAGATCGCTTTCGGGGGCCGGAGCGCCGCGAACCGCCTACTTGGCCTCCCAGGTCATCTGAACGCTGCCCACCGGACTCGCGATGCGTAGCTGCATCCGTCCGCTGGCCGGTCCCAGGAAGCCCTCTGCCTCTCCCAGGGGCCGCGCAAACGTCACCACGTAGGTGCGAGAGAACTCGGTCCGCTCGGGAAAGAACTGAGACTCGTACAAATCCGGGAGCTTGGCCACCGTGATGGAGCTGGGCGACAACTCGGCGCCGGTACCATCGATCAGGGTGATGCGCCACGGAGACGATCGGCGATCCAAGTCGTTCCACCGATCGCTCGTGCTCTGTGCGATGAGGTGAAACTCGTAGCTCGCGCGGGAGGCCTCCAGTTGGGACCGCAAAAGCGCCGTCCGGTCCGCCTCGGAGACCCCGTAGACCTCAGAGTAGTAGGCCACGTAGGCCTGGCGGAAATCCCAGCTCTTGTACGTAGCCCACGCCTCGATGACCGTCCCCACGTCGCGCACCAACTTGGCCCGTCGGGTCCAGTTGTCGTGCACGGACTCGTAGTCCTTGCCCCGGTACTCCCGGTTGACCTCGCCGAAGTCCACCGGCTTGGCCCGCCCGTGTGCGCAGCTCACCCCGGCCAAGGCCAGCACGGCGAGAGCGAGCAGCCGCGCGCGCCCGGCGCCTCCGTTCAAGTGAACTCCCGCTTGCGGAACAGGGTGACCAAGGGCGCCTCCTTCTCGAGGGCTTCCCGGCCGCCCTCCTCGCGATCCACCAAGCCCACGATCAGTCTCACCTTGAGACCGAACTCCCGCACGCGGGAGATGGCCTTGAGCGCCGACCCGCCGGTCGTGACCACGTCCTCGACGATCGCAACCGGCATCCCTTCGCGCAAGAGCTTGCGCCCTTCCAACCACTGCCCGGTCCCGTGCCCCTTGGCTTCCTTACGGACGTAAAACGCGTCCAGCGGCTTGCCACCCAGATAGCTCACGGTCGACACGGCAGAGGCCAAGGGATCCGCCCCCATGGTCAACCCACCGATGGCTTCGATGTCGGGTGCATGCTCCGCGATGAGTCGGCCGAAAAGCCAGCCCACCAGAAAGTGCCCTTCCGCGCTGAGCACCGTCTGCTTGCAGTCGATGTAGAAGTTGCTCTTCAGCCCCGAGGCCAGCGTCACCTCGCGCTCCTCGTACGACAGCTTCTTGAGAAGCTCGAGGAGACGGGCTCGGCGCTGGTCGAAAAGTTCGTTGCCGCTCATGCGGCGCCTTTTACCACGGCGCGGTCGCGGAAAGGACCGAGGAAGCGGCTATAGACCTTCCAACGGATCGTTGGAGACCGTCTTCTTCTTCTTGATGAGCTCCTGCGGCTCCGCGGGCTTGGAGGACGAAGGTGTGTTCTCCCTCGACTTGCGCGCGACTGGCGAGTTGGTCGAGGGGCGACGGCTATTGGCGTCCTCGATCTGCTTGCGCAAAGACTCGCGTTCCGCGTCGCTCTTGGCCTCGCCAAGCTGCTTCTGAAGCAGGGCGATCTGCGCGGCGAACTTCCTCTCCTGTTCCTGCTGCTGCAGGACCAGTTGCCGGCGCTCCGCCTCGACCTTCGCAGCCACTTCTGCCCGCTCGCGGTCGCTGTCGGACTTGAGCTTCAAGGCCACGCCGCCCCCGATCACCACCGCGCCGATGACCACGCCGATGATGATGCCTTTATGGGAGCTCTTGGTCTTGGCAGCAGCGGCGGCCTTGGCCTCGACCTCAAGACGCATGCGCTCCTGTTGCAGCTTCATCTCGGCCTCGACGCGCGCCTTGCGCTCCGATTCCTTGAGCCGCAGTTCGGCCTCGCGCTCTTGGCGGAGTTTCTCCTCCTCGACGCGCTTGATCCTCTCTTCTTCCTCGCGACGGGCGCGCTCGGCCTCTTCCTTGGCCCTGCGCTCGGCTTCTTCCTTCGCCCGGCGCTCGGCCTCCAGTTTGGCCTCCGCAGCCGCCTTCTCCTGCCTGACCCGTTCCTCCTCCTGCTTGCGAAGTTCCTTGAGAGACGTCAGCACCGAGTTGTCGCGTGACTCCGGCATGTAGCTCCTTTGACCCTCTTGCGCTCGCAATCGAGGCAACGGGCCCCATATCTATCACGAATTCAGATAGCTGCAGAATGAGCGGAACATGAAAACCGACGCGGCTCGCACGGGATCGCGCGCTGCCGCGAATGGCCCTAGTTCAGGCCGCGCAGAAGGGCGTCGATGCTCGGGTCACTCTTCCTTGCGGGCTTGGATGGCGTGGACGCGGCGCCACCGCTTTTCGCCGCCACCTTCCGCGCCGGACGCTTGTGAGCCTTGGCCTTCTTGGCGACGCTGCTGGGCTTCGTACCCTCCTGACGGGCCAAATCCGGCACCGCGGCAGCCGGGGCCGGTGCAGCGGGTGCCGCTTGCACCGCGGGAACGGGCGCGGGCGCCGGAGCCGGGGGTTGAGCGGCCGGGACCGGTGCCGGTTGTGGCTGCCGGGCCGCCAAAGCCGCGGCATTCGCCGCCGCCTGGCGGGCCGCCTTCTGGCGTTGCACGGCGACCATCAACAAAATGCCCATCACCCCCACCAAGACCAGCCCCGCGATGACGACCCCCACCGCCCAGTGGTGCTTCGGTTTGGGCAAGGCGAGGCTCGGCAAGACGACCCTGTTGCTCATCGGCTGTTTGTCCTCCCGGAATGTGACTTTGCAGTCGGTGTTCCCCTTTTCGCAAGCCCCAACGCATGCAAACCAAGCGCGAATTCCCGAAACGATACCGTGGTCCCCTGGGGCCCCGGATCCGCTATGGTGACGGCGAATCGTGGGACAGTACGTTGATCTGCATTCACACATTCTGCCCGGCTTGGATGACGGGGCCCCAGATGTAACCACCAGCCTGGCCATGGTCGGCGCGCTGACCAGTCTGGGTTTCTCCGATCTCTACGCGACGCCGCACCAGCGGGCCGGCCTCTTCATGCCGCCGCCCGAAGCCATCACCGCCGCGCTGGAGGCCATCGCCGACCCGGTGGCCAAAGCCTTTCCCGCCCTTCGCCTGGGCGTTGGCGCCGAAAACTTCTGGGACGAGGTGCTGGCCGAACGGCTGCGAACCCATCAAATCCCCGGCTACAGCGATAGTCGGGCCTTTCTCTTCGAGGTCCACCCATCGTTCATGCCGCCCCGCCTTAACGAGATCCTGTTCCAGGTTCGCCTCTCCGGGCGGCTGCCCATCCTGGCCCACCCGGAGCGCTACGCCAGCATCCAGCGTTCACCTGCATCAGCCCAGGAGCTGGCTCAGAAGGCCGGCCTGCTCGTGGACTTGGCGGCCCTGGGTGGCTCGCGCGGCCGCGCCGAGGCCAAGGCCGCACGCAGGCTCGTCGAGGAAGGGACAGCCCACGGCGCGGCCAGTGACATGCACCGACCCGACGACGCGAAGGCCGTCGCCGAGGGGATGACCTGGGTCACGAAACACCTTGGCGAGGCCACGCTCGACCGATTGCTCGACCAGAACCCCCGCCGTATGTTGGCCGGCGAGTTGCCCTGATTGGAAATCTGCCTGTGAAGCTCCTCGGGAAAATCCTCTTGTCCCTTCTGGTGGGTGGCGTGTGCGTGTACTTCGTTTTGCGCAACATGGACCTGGCCGCCACGGCCAAGGTGCTGAAGGCGCTGCCCGCATCGGCCGTGGTCATCTACATGCTGACCATGATCCCGACGCACCTCTTTCGGGCCTGGCGCTGGAAGTATCTGTTGCGGCCCCTGGGCGTCTCCATGCCATTCGGGCGGTTGATGGTCATCTCGACGGTGGGCTTCATGGCGATCCTGGCCCTGCCCATCCGCCTGGGTGAATTCGTCCGCCCCTACTACGTCGTGCGAGACGGACAATCGCGCATGAGCGCGGTTCTGGGCACGGTGGCGGTGGAGCGCATCGTGGACGGCCTGGTGATCTCCATCCTCTTCTTCGTCACGTACATGCTGGCCTTTCGCAGCGCCGGCTCGGAGTATTCGCCCATCCTGGCCGGGGCCGCCTGGCTGTCCCTTTTGGGATTCCTCGCCCTCACGATCTTCCTGGTCTGCGCCCTCCGCTGGACCGAGGTCACCATCCGGCTGGTGCTCGCCGGCACCCTACTTCGCCGCTTCTCCCCCGCCTTGGCCGAGCGGCTTGCCGACAAGGTGCGCGCTCTCATCCAGGGCTTCCGCGCCCTGCGCGAGGCGCGCGACATGATGCCGTTCTTGTTTCAAACCGTGCTCTACTGGGGCGCCAATGGGTTCGGCATGTGGATCCTCGCCCGCGACATGCACCTCGCCATTCCACTCACCGCCGCCTACGCGGCCATGGCATTCACCGGTGTTCTGATTTCGCTGCCCAACTCACCGGGCCTGGTCGGCCAGTTCCACGCTGGCGTGATGATCGCCCTGGGCGCGTATGTATCCGAGGCCACCGTGCGTTCATCCGGCGGCGCGTATGCGGTCGCGCTGCACGGGATCCAGTTCGTCTGGTACGTGGGTCTGGGCTGCTTGGCGCTCCTGGTGGCGGGCGGCAACTCGCGTTCCCTACGCCAGATGGTGGTCGAATCCAAACGTGCCGCGGAAGGAGGCAGCCCATGAAGCGCGGTTTCTTGCGGCGATGGGCCGCCCTGGTCGCCCTGGCTGTCTGGCCAAGCCAAGCCCAGGCGCGCAGCATGGCCGTGCTGCCCTACCCTATGGACGACGTGTGGCCCACCGCCGTGCGCTTCCTGCGCATCGACCGCAACTGCCCCATTCGCGAAAGGGACCAGGCATCCGGCTACATCCTGTTCGACTACGCCGATGGCGCCAAGACGTACAAGGGCTCGCTCGAGCTCATCCGCACCACGGACGGTGAAGGACGAGTCACCACCAAGGTGGCCATCGCGCTGCCCGACCTACCCCGCCACTTCGAGGAGATGCTTTTGGACAAGCTGAGTGCGAAGCTGCGCGAAGAACGCGGCTCTCCGCCGCCGCGCTCCCCGCGTCGCTCCGAGGGAGAGAGTCACCCGGTCGACGCGGGTAGCTGAACTACTCCAGCTCCACGAGGGGCTCGCCCTCTTCGACGAACTGTCCAGTGGCGACTCGCACCGACCGCACGCGCCCCGGCGACCAAGACTCCACCGGCATCTCCATCTTCATCGACTCGAGAATGACCACCGCCTGACCGGTGTCCACCGTGTCCCCAGGGGCAACCTGGACGCGCCACACGGTCCCGGCTATGTGGGCGCAGATGTCGCTGGCCACAGGCAGCTCTAGCGCAGCTGGAACGGCCAGGGGAAGCTCATCGACTCGCAAGGCGGGAACTTCGCACTCCTGGTCGCCGCCTCCACGCAGGAACCCGTGGGCGTGCCGGCGAACTTCCCGCCCACACTCACCGCGGCCACGCGGCCACCCTTGGCCACGCTCACTTGGGCCAGAGCAGTGCCAGCCACCTTGTACTGGTTGTAGCACTGCTTGACCTTGGGCTGCACAGCCTGCATGGCCTTCACGATGTCACTCTGCGAGAGCGACACCAAAGCCACCGAGGCCGGCGCCGCCTTCTTGGGCTTGTCCGCTTCCGCGGGCGCTCGCTTTCCGGAGCCGACCTGATCGAGCAGGTCATCGATCGAGCCACCACCCTTGGCGGGCTTGCTCGGCTCGGGTGCGGCCTTCTTCGGCTCGGGTTTGCTGGGCTCGGGCGCGGACGCGACCTTGGGCGCGGGGGAGGACTTCGAACTACCCTTGCTGGGCTTACTCTTCTTCTCCGCGTGGACCTCCGCGCGAGCCGCCTTCTCGGGCGCGGGCTTTTCCTCCGCGGTCGGAGCCGGGGCAGGTGCGGCCGGCGCCACGGGTGCCTTGGCAACGACGGGGGCGGCTACCGCGGGGGCCGCCGGGGCCGGCATGGGCGGAGGCGCCACCACGATGGGGGGCGGAGGCGCACTGACCACCTTGTAGATGCCGAAACCGAGACCGATGACCGCCAGGCCCACCACGCCCAGCGCGGGGTACAGCCACTTGGGCGGCCCGCCCGAGGGCATGGACTGCAGGACCGGCGGCAGCGCCGAGAACTGCGGCGTGGAGAAGGTGGGCAGCGAATCCATGGACGAGGAATGGGCGTCCGCCCCCGATGCCCCTCCGACGGTGGCGGCCATGGAGCGAATGTCGATGAGCCCCGAGCCCTCCGTGGTGGTCGTGGATGAGGGCTGACGCACACCGGCCCCCTGGGTCGGAACGGCGAGAGCCTCCAGGTTGGACAGCGAAAACAGCACCGAGTTCTCGTTGCGCTGTCCGGTCAGATGGGCAGCGCCGTTGCCCGGCGTCGGGCTCGCGCTGGCCGGCGCCGCAGGATCCGGACCGCCGAAAGAAAACGGCGATGGAGCGGTCGGCGACTGAGCCGCAGCGGGCGTTGGAGCAGAAGCGGCGAAAAGGTCGGCCTGCGCGCCCGATACCACGGTGGCGGGAGCGCCGAAGACATCGGCCACCGGCGTGTGCGCCGCGGCGGGCATCTCCTTGAGCGGCGTGCTGCGCGGGTGAGAAACGGGCGTGACCCGAACCGGCTGAGGCGTCACGGCGGACTCCGCGCTGCCCGGCTTGCTGTGCTCCGGCCGCGCGCCAGCACCATCGGCGAGCTCAGGGACGGTAGACAGCTTCACCCAATCCGCGAACCCCTCCTTCCACACCAGCGTCTCGCCGTTGATCTCGCCGCGCGAGAGGCGGCCCTTGATGTCATCCTCGCCCAGCGGGCCGACCTGCTCGCCCTCAACGACGATGTGCCAAACGCCCTGCGGCTCGGCAGCGGGAGGCGCCGGTTGCGGTTCCGGAGCCGGCGCGGGGGCAGCAGCGGGACTCTCCGCGGCACCACTCTTCACCACAATGATGTGGTTGCACTTCTTGCACCGGATCTTGAAGGCCTTGCCTTGGACTTTTTCGTCCGCAATCGAGTACTTAGCCTGACAGGAGTCACAGACGATCTTCATGGGGCCTCATTTCGGCGTACGCGGAATGACCAATGGCCGAACGGATTATAGAGTTGGGTCCTGGGCTGGCAAGACGGATTGTGGAAGATGCAGCGGATGCATCTGGCCTGTCCGCCGGGTTCGGGAAAGGCACCTTCCGCATCGCGCCGTTCACCCGATTCAACGCACATGGGTGGCGAAAGGATCTAGCTTGGCGATGGTCTCGTTGCGGCCTGGGCCCACCGAAATGAGCGCCAGAGGCACGCCCACCAGCTCGGAAATGCGGGCCAGGTAACGGCGCGCGGCCTCCGGGAGTTGGTCCTCCGCGGTGACCGGCCCGCTCGACTTGCGCACGGCCCAACCGGGCAGGCTCTCGTAGACCGGTTGCACGGCAGCCAGATCGTCCGGGTCGAGGGGCATCTCGTCCAGGAGTTGGCCGTCCAAGCGGTAGTGCGTGCAGAGCTTCAGCGTCTCGATGCCATCCAGCACGTCCAGCTTGGTGAGCGCGAGGGCCTTGATGCCCGACAGGCGAACCGTGAGTCGCAGGGCGGGGATATCGAGCCAACCGCAACGACGCGGACGCCCGGTGGTGGAACCGAACTCGGCCCCTGCCTCGCGCAGGCGCTCCCCCACCGCGTCTTCGAGCTCGGTTGGAAACGGGCCGTTGCCCACGCGCGTGGCGTAGGCCTTCACGATGCCGATGACCGTGTCGATGTAGGTCGGTCCGATGCCACAGCCCGTGCAGGCGCCGCCCGCCGTGGTGGACGAAGAGGTCACGAAGGGATAAGTGCCGTGGTCCAGGTCCAGCAACACGCCGTGCGCCCCCTCGAAGAGCACGTTGCTCCCTTTGCGGATCTCCTCGTACAAGAACCGCGAAGCGTCGCGCACGAACGGACGTATCTCCTCACCCAGCGCCAAATACTCCTTCACGAGCGCATCCACATCGGGGAGCGGCGCGCCCATCTTGGACAACGCGGGAGCCACGTAGCGCAGGTTGCGTTCCACGTTGCGGCGGAAGCGCTCGGGCCGCAGCAGGTCCTCCACGCGCAACCCGGTGCGCGAGGCCTTGCTCTCGTAGGTGGGACCGATGCCGCGCCTCGTGGTACCGATGGCGCCGGGCTGCTCCTCGCGCAGCCGATCCAGGTCGCGATGGTGCGGGAACGTCAGGTGAGCGCGCCCCGCGATGACCAAATCCGTGTCCTTAGCGATGAGCCCATGGCTGCGGAAGGTGCGGATCTCCTCGACCAGAGTCCTCGGGTCGATGACCATGCCCTCGCCCAGCACACAGGCCACCCCGGGACGCAGCACGCCCGAGGGAATCAGGTGGGTGACGTACTTCTTACCGTCCACCACGATGGTGTGACCGGCGTTCGCGCCACCGCCCCAGCGGGCCACGATCTGCGCCTTCTCAGTGAGGAGGTCGACGACCTTCCCCTTACCTTCATCGCCCCACTGCGAACCAACGACAACTACGACGGGCATGGTGCTCTCCGGGTTCGGGCCGCAGGGCCCTTGCTAGCGATGGCGGTGCGGCGTCCATCGGTATGGGCCAGCTCGGCGAACTGCCAGCGCCGAGCATAGGACTCGAGAGCCGCACCCTCGAGCTCACCAAAGTAGGCCACGGCCCGGCGCCCCTGGGCTCGCAGAGCGGCCGCGGCTTGCCAAGCCTGTCGCGGCGGTCCCACGACCAGCACCCCCCCACCCTCGCCAGCGCGGGCCAGGCCGGGCTCGATGCCCTGACTCTCACAGGCCAGGGCCGCCCTCTCTACGTCCACCGCACATCCCACGGCGGGGCAGCGCCGACCGTAACGTTCCACGAGGGTGTCGTAGCGACCGCCCTGCAGGACTGCATCGGGCGCGCCTTCCACGTAGCCGAGCACGCGCACGCCCGTGTAGTAGTCGAAACCGCGCACCTCGCCCAGATCGACCTGCAGCCGCGCGGGCAACTCGCGACGGGACAGCTCCTGCAACAACTCGTCGAGGTTGCGAAGCGCGCGACGAATGCCCGCCGTGGGCGCGCGGCGCAAGGCCTTGGTCACCGTGGCAGGCGGGCCCGCCAATTCGGGCAAAGCCAGGGCGAAGTCCACCACGGCCTTGGGTCCCTCGGCCGCCCGCAACACCTCGCGCAGCCCCGCGCGGTCGCGTTTGGCGATGCGCTCCCGGGCCGCGGCGCGGGCCTCTTCGGGCAGCCGGAGAGCGTCAAGGACCTCGCGGGTCAGCCCCAGGTGGCCGAGGTCGATGGTGGGCTGGCGCAGGCCCAAGGCAGCCAGGGCCTCGGCCCCGAGGGCGATCATCTCGGCGTCGCCCGCCGGACTGGGCACGCCCGCCAGTTCCACGCCCGCCTGGATCAGCTCGCGCTGCGAACGGGATCGACGATCGAAGCGCACCACCGTGCCCTCGTAGCACAGGCGCAGGGGCCCGGGCTCGTCGCGGAAGCGGGTGGCGATAAGGCGCGCGATCTGCGGCGTGATGTCGGGACGCAGGGCGACCACCTGTCCCGAGCTGGGCTCGACGAAGCGGATGGTCGAGTCGCGTCCCGCGGGGCCCAGACCCAAGGCCAGGACTTCCTCGTATTCGAAGGCTGGCGTGATGACGCGCGCGTAGCCCCAGCGCTCGAAGACCTGCAGCAAGGCCCCGGCGATGTGCCGGCGTGTGGCGGCGGCCTCGGGCGCGAAATCGCGCATCCCGGCCGGCAACTGGAGCAAGGGGCGTTCGAGCATCTGGGGAAATGACCCGGGAAGCGGGCACGGGTCTTTTAGTACAGGTTGTTTTCGGATCCAACCCCAAGCCGCCGCCTTCGACGCCCCTCGTGCCAATCGGCGGCGCGAAGGCGCTACGCACTCCCGTTCGTTTCACGCATCGTCTATGCTTCACGCCCAACCTCGGAGCACCACGACATGAATAAGCGCGTCTTCAACTTCGCCGCCGGTCCCGCCACCCTGCCCCATGAGGTCCTCGAGGCCTCTGCCGCTGCCCTGCTGGATTTTCAGGGCAAGGGTTTCGGCATCGCCGAGTGCAGTCACCGCGGCAAGGAGTTCGATGGGGTGCTGGACGAGACCATCAGCCGCTGCCGCAAGCTGCTCGAGATCCCGGACACGCACGACGTTCTCTTCCTTCAAGGTGGCGCGAACCAGCAGTTCGCCCTTATCCCGATGAATCTCCTCAACGGCACCGCCGAGTACGTGGTCAGCGGCGAATGGTCCAAGAAGGCCGCCGATGTGGCCAAGGGCATCGTCGGCGACAAGGTCAAGGTGGTGGCCTCCAGCGAGCCCACCGCCTTCGATCGCCTGCCGGCCCCCTGGGCGTCCGATCCCAACGCGGCCTACATGCACGTCTGCAGCAACGAGACCGTGCACGGCAACCGCTTCCCGGAGTGGCCCAAGCACCCCAACCTGATTGTCGACGCCAGCTCGGAAATCATGTCGCGCCCCCACCCGGTGGCCCGCACGGCCATGGTCTACGCCGGCGCGCAGAAGAACCTCGGTCCCTCGGGCGTCGTGCTCGCCATCATCCGCAAGGACCTCTACGACCGCATCCCCAAGAGCCTGCCCAAGATCTTCAGCTACAGGGCCCACGCGGACGCAAAGAGCTGCCGCAACACGCCGCCCACCTTCGGCATCTACGTCCTCCTGGAGACCTTCCGCTGGATGGAGCGCCAAGGCGGTCTGGCCGCCATCGAGAAGCGCAACGCCGAGAAGGCCGCGTTGATCTATGACGCCATCGATGGCTCCGGGGGCTTCTACAAAGGCACCGTGTCGGACAAGGCCGTGCGCAGCCACATGAACGTCACGTTCAAGTTGCCCAGCGACGAGCTGACCGACAGGTTCCTCAAGGAAGCCTCGGCCAAGGGCATGGTGGCGCTCAAGGGCTATCGCACCGTGGGCGGCATCCGGGCCTCGATCTACAACGGCATGCCCGTCGAGGGCTGCCAGACGCTGGCCGACCACATGCGCGCCTTCCAGAAGGCCGCCGGCTAGTCGCCAGGCACAAGGGCGCCGAGCACGAGAACGCGGGGAGCGACACTTCCCGCGTTCTTTTCTCTGCCCTCTTTGCCCTTTGTTGTTAATCCCTTCTCATGTCTCTCGCGCAGTTCGCGGACGTTCATTTCGGCTATCCCGGAACCGAGATCCTCACCGGCGCCTCGTTGCTGATCCGGCCCGGGGATCGCCTGGCCTTGCTGGGACCCAACGGGACGGGCAAGTCCACGGCTCTCAAGCTGCTGGCGGGCGAGCTGCAAGCCGATTCGGGTGACGTGCGCGTGCTGGGCCGCAAGACGGTGGCCTATCTCAAGCAGTCGCATCAGTTGGGCGGCCACGGGACGGTGCTGGATGCCTTGCTGGAACCGTTCGCCCACGTGCAGGCCATGCACGAGGAGATGCTGCAGTTGGAAGCGCGTCTGGCGGACGCGTCGCCGTCCGAGCTGAAGCGCTACGGCGATCTCCAGGAGCGCTATCGCATGGAGGGCGGCTACGATCTGGAGACCCGCGTGCGCCAATTGACGGCGGACGTGGGTCTGCAGGCCACCGACCTGCAGCGCCCGGTGACCACGCTGTCGGGCGGAGAACGCGGCCGACTGGAACTGGCCAAGGTCCTGGTGCGCCAGCCCGATCTCCTGCTCCTCGACGAGCCCACCAACCATTTGGATCTGGCCGCCATCGAGAAGCTCGAGCAGCACCTGTGCGAGTACCCCGGCGCCTTCGTGCTCGTGTCGCACGATCGCGCCTTCATCCAGAAGACCTGCCGGGAGATCGTCGAGCTGGATGGCGGTGAGTTCGAACGCTACGCCTTCGGGTACGACGCGTACGTGGTGGAACGGGACGCGCGTCTGGAACGGGCGCGCATCGAGTACGAGCGGCAGAAGGAGCACGTCGAGAAGACCGAGGCCTTCATCCGCAAGAATTTGGCCGGCCAGAACACCAAGCAAGCGCAGAGCCGCCGCCGCATGCTGGAAAAACTGGAACGTCTGGAGCGCCCCGAGGACAACTGGCAGCTCGCCGGCCGCATCGCGCTCGATTTCCAAACCGGCGGCGACTTGGGTGGCAAGGAGATCATTCGCGCCCCGCGCATCAGCGTGGGCTATGCGGACAAGCCCATTCTCAAGGACGTGGCGGTCAACATTTTTCGCGGCGACCGGGTGGGCATCGTGGGCCCCAACGGCTGCGGCAAGAGTACCCTGCTCAAGACGCTGGTCGGCGAGCTCAAACCGCTCGACGGTACGGTTGAGCGGGGCTCGGGCGTGAGGCTGGGCTACTTCGACCAAAAACTCAGCTCCCTCGACGACGAGCGCACCTGCATCCAAGAAATCCAGTCGGTGCGCAACGATCTGTCGCCCGAGGTGGTGCGCTCCTACCTGGCCAAGTTCCGCTTCTTCGGGGATGACCCTTTCCGCGTGGTGCACGGGCTGTCGGGAGGCGAGCGCAGCCGTCTGGCTTTGGCCAAGATGCTGCTCTTCCCACGCAACGTGCTGGCCCTCGACGAGCCCACCAATCACCTCGACATCCCGGCGCGCGAAACCCTCGAACACGCCCTGGACGGCTACGATGGCACCTTGATCGTCGTCAGCCACGATCGCTACTTCCTGGATCGCGTGTGCCGCCGGTTGCTGATCTTCGAGGATGACGGCACGCTCTCCAGCCACTTGGGCACCTACTCGGATTGGCGGGCCCAGAGGCAGCAGGGGCACGCGGACGAGAAGCCTTCGGAACCCGCACCGGTGGCCCCCTCGCGCACGACCGTCTCGTCGCAGGAGGCCAGCCGAGCGGCCAAGAAGGATCGAGAGAGGCAGTTGCGCCGCCTGCAGCGGCTGGTGGAAAGCCTGGAGGCCGAGGTCGCGCGCCTGGAAGGCGAGCTGCAAGGCCTGCGCGCCGAACTGGCCGCCGATCACCACGGCGACTGGCAGAAGCTGCACGCCATGGCCGATCGTGAGCGCGAGTTGGACGAGCTGTTGGCCAAACGCATGGGGGATTGGGAGAAGGCCTGCGCCGAGTTGGAGGCGGTCGACAAGGAGACCTGATCGCGGCAGCCCCGCAAGACCGCGTGCGCAGGCGAGGGAGTTCATCGACGCCGCCGCGCAAGCGCTTCCGGTCTTCGGCAAATCGTCCACGCCGCGCGGTGGTTGGCTGGTTGCGCTCGCACACCTTGCTACCCTTCGTTTGTGGTGTCTCGGGTGTTGCTGGGGGTTGGGGTTCTCGCGGCTACGGTCCTCTCGCTCGCCGGGTGCGTCGGCCAGGTCAAGCCCACACCCCAGCCGGCCGCCCCGCCCCGCCCCGCCATCGCGGGGCTTTGGGAGGGACTGACCCGAGCCACGGTTCCCGATGGGCCCGCCGCAGGCGACACGCGCATCGAGCGACAGCTCTGGAAGCTCACCCAACAGGGCGAGACGGTCACCGGGTTCTGCGTTGTCGAGCTGACCATGATCTCGGGCGACGGGCGGCCCTATCTGTGCAGCCAGGAACCGCAGCTGCGGGCCCTCATTCGCGTGGAGGTCAAGGGGCGCGTCACGCCGGAGGGGGCACGCATCGACGAGGTCAGCGCGCCTCAGACCCAGGGCCCGTGCGCCGTGGGCTTGCGCGCGCCACGCAGCTTCCAGGTCAAGGTGCGGGGCAACCTCATGGTGCTCAGCGACGGGACCAACCAACTCTCACTGACCCGCCGCCCGAGCAGCGCGGGCGACGAAAACATCCTGGCCAGCCTAAACGCTGGTCCTCCGCCGAGCGCCACGCAGCCCTCCCCGTCGCGCCCGCGCGCGAACGTCCTGGCCGCTCAGGAGGACGGTCCCCTGGCCAACGCCGAGGGCTACTGGCTTTGGGAACACAGCGGCACCGTGGCCGGCGGCGACGAGAAGAGCGAGCGCGAGGAGTGGCACCTGGTCCAAGAAGGCGATCGCATCTCGGGGCACTACGACCGCTGGGTGCGCCAAGTCTCGATGGACGGTCACCCCTTTCGCTGCAGCGGCGCGCTCGAATTCCGCGTGGGTACGCGCTACCGGGTGACCGGCGAGGTGCGTGGCAACTCCATCACGATCTACGAACGGGGTTACGAGGTTCTGGAGGGCGAGGCCTGCGATCAGAGCCGGCATCGCCTGGACGCCTACCAGGGGCGCGTGGACAGCGAGGAGATTCGCCTGCTGTGGGGCACGGGTGTGCAGGTCCTCCGTCGCGGACGGCCCGACGTGCCCACCCTGAGATTCTGACCCGAACGTCAACGGCCCAGAGTCGACGGCGGTGGGGAGGGATGCGCTTGGGGGAACACGAACCCAGCACATCCGAACGCCGTCAACTCTGGGC
>JAEXQJ010000337.1 GCA_023438785.1 Pseudomonadota bacterium | reverse complement strand
CGGCGATGCTCGCGCGGGCGCGGTCTCTCAGTCGCCAACGAGCCCCGGAGCCTCGTCTGAGGAAGCCTCCGGGGGGCTCGCGTCGGGAGCCGCCGGGCATTGCGCCGGCAGGCCTCGTTCGCGCGTCAGGCCGTTGCAGCCTCGGCAGCCGGCGGCATGTCCGGGGCGGGCGGCAGCAATTCCTCACTGGCGAAGACCCGGGTGAGATCAAGGACCATCACGAACTCCTCCTCGCGCCTCCCCATGCCGCGAATGACGGAACTGTCCACGCGGGTGCCCATGTGCGGAGGAGGAACCACATCGCGGCTGTCGAGGTCGATGACCTCCTGGACCGAGTCCACCAGTGCGCCCACCAGCGTCTGCACGCCGTCGACCTCAAGCTCGCAGATGACGATGCACGTGTCGACCGTCTTCTTGGTCTCGCCCAGGCCCAGCTTGAGACGCATGTCGACGACGGGCACCACCGTCCCCCGCAGATTGATGACACCGCGCATGTGCTCTGGCATGCGAGGGACGCGCGTCACCGTGGTGAACTCGAGGACCTCGCGGATCCCGCTGATCTCGACGGCGAACAATTCGGCATCGAGCTTGAAGACCAGAAACTGCGAGACACCGATTGAAGCGCTGTCACTCATGTCTGCGATCCTTTCTCGGTGTACGCCGTGAAGTCGTCGTCGACTTTGTCGCGGGGCTTGTCGTGGCCCAGCGAGAGGCTGTGCCCACTGCTCTTGCCGGCTGGCTTCTTGAGCGCCGGCGCGGCGTGGGACAAAGCCGGCTTCTCGTGCGCCACGACCTGGCGTGCCGCAGCCGTGACCAGCGCCCTCCGTTTGCTGTCTTTGGCCGTGCCCGAGATCTTGAAGAACGCGATCGCCTCCTGCAACTGTGCCGCCTGGCTGGCCAACTCCTCGGATGTGGAGCTGGTCTCCTCGGATCCGGACGCGTTCTGCTGGATGACCTGATCGAGCTGCTGGAGCGCACCGTTGATCTGCCCGGCCCCCGCGTCCTGCTCGCGGCTGGCAGCCGAGATCTCCTGGACCAGCTCAGCCGTCCGCTGGACATCCGGCAGGATCTTGGCCAGCAGCTCACCGGCCTTCTCCGCGACCTTGACGCTGGTCCCGGACAGCTCGGTGATTTCGCCGGCCGCGCGCTGGCTGCGCTCGGCGAGCTTGCGCACCTCGGAGGCCACGACGGCGAAACCACGGCCGTGTTCGCCCGCGCGTGCGGCCTCGATGGCGGCATTGAGCGCGAGCAGGTTGGTCTGGCGCGCGATCTCCTCGATAATCGAGATCTTACTGGCAATCTGCTTCATCGCGTCCACGGTGCGCGAAACCGCCTCGCCACCTTCCTTGGCGTCTGATGCGGCCTTGAGGGCGATGCGCTCGGTCTGGCTCGCGTTGTCGGCGTTCTGCTTGATGTTCGAGCTCATCTCCTCCATCGACGAGGAGACCTCCTCGATGGACGAGGCCTGCTCGGTTGCGCCCTGACTCAACTGCTGGGCCGACTCGCTCAGTGCCGCTGAGCCGCTCGCTACGTTGTCAGACGAGGCCGTGACATCGAGGACGACATCCGAGAGGCGCTTCACCATCTCGGCCAGCGCCTTCATGAGCGAGTCGGCCTCGGAGCGCGGCTGGATGGTCACGGTCAGGTTACCCCCCGCGATCTCCTCGGCCAGCCGAGTCACGTCGCGCATGCTCTTGATCGTGGTGTCGAGCGCCGCGAGCAACTCGCCTGCCTCGTCCCGGCTGATGTTTACGATAGACGCGGAGAGATCGCCCTTGGCCAGTTGATTGGCCACATTCACGCCGGCCCGCAGAGCCTTGGCGATCGCTCTGCCCACGATGAGGGCGAGAGCGATCCCGATGGCCGCGCATAGGAGCAAGACGACGAGGATGAGCGTGCGTGCGGTTCTGCCGATCTGATCCGCACGCGCGCTGGCCTCCTCCGCGCCACCCAGGTTCAACTCGCTGCCTCGATTCAGGGTGGCCTCGACGGCCTGCAGATTCTTCTTCGCCTCCCCCGAGAGCACTGCCGTTGCCTCTGCCTTCTTCATGTCTCGGCTCAGAGCCGTCGCTCGACGGGCGGATTCGAGGTAGGCCGCCCACTCGGATTTGAAGCTCTCGTAGCGCCTTCTGTCATCCGCATCCGTGACGGTCTTCTCGTAGTTGACGAGGAGCTGCCGCATCTCTTCGGCCGATGCCGCGAGCTGGGCGTCCATCGCCGTCTGCATATCCTTGTTCGTGGCGAGGGTGTGACCGAGGGCCGCGCGCTGGGCGGTGTTCAGGGCCGCATTCATCTTGCCCAGCGCGGCCACGCTCGGTAGCCACGTGTTGGTGACCTCAGTCGTCACCGCATTCACTCTCGACAGTTGCACCATGGCGAAAATGCCGAGAAATACCGTCATGACGACTACAGCGCTGATGGCCACCATCAGCTTCATTCCGATTTTCAAGTTGCGAAAGAATTGCATGGAGTCTCCTTCTGATTACTTGATTGCTTGTCGTCAGGTTGGGGCGTTCGCATGAGCCCACTGCATGAGAATCCCTTGCCGCTCGATGCCGCGAACACCTCTTTGGCGATTTCACCTGCACCCACCGCGTTGGAAGATGAAGACGTTCCTTCCAAGCGAGGCTCGACTCTTTGCGGAGGCGGACTCAGCAAGGCGAATGCCGGCCCGCGCAGCGTCGGGAGGCCGAGCCTGGCCTCACGGATTCTTGGACCGTGGAATCGGGCCTGCTGCAGCGAGAGCAGCGTTGGTCAACTTTCGCTCCGGACTGCCGATGGCAGCCCCTGCTTGCGCTATGGGAAGAGCACTCATCATTGACGACGACCCGTCCTATTCGGACATGCTCGCTCGCCAGTTTTCGGGAATGGGGCACGAGGTGTTCTGTTGTGCTGCGCTCGGGGAGGCGCGGGTGACTTTGGCCACGTTCCCGGCTGAGGTGGTCCTCCTCGACGTCGGACTGCCGGACGGCAATGGCCTGCAGGACATTGGCGCCATCAAGGCCGGGCCAAGCCAGCCTGAAGTGATCATCATTACCGGCTCGGGCGACGAGGATGGGGCAGAGTTCGCGCTCCTCGCGGGCGCGTGGGACTACTGGCAGAAGGCGCGCTCGGTGGCTGGACTGCGGGCCATGGTGCAGCGGGCGCTGTCTTACCGGACGGAACGGCTGTCCCGGGGAACCCAGCGCCCGTTGGATCGGGATGGACTCGTGGGCTGCAGCCCGGCCATGACGGAGGCCATCGAGCTTATCGCCAGGGCTGCGGCCAGCGATACCCCAGTCCTGATTCGCGGCGAGACCGGTACCGGCAAGGAGGTCGCGGCGCGGCTGATCCATAGGAACAGCCCGCGCGCGCGCAGGCCGTTCGTCATCGTCGACTGCGGCTCGCTGACCGAGAGTCTGGTCGAGAGCGTGCTCTTTGGCCACGACCGCGGTGCCTTCACGGGCGCCAGCGCGGACCGCCAGGGACTCGTGCGCCAGGCCCACGAGGGAACGTTGTTTCTCGACGAGCTCGGCGAATTGCCGTTGAGCATCCAGAGGTCCTTCTTGCGCGTTCTGCAGGAGAAGAGATTCCGGCCCGTGGGCGCGGATCGTGAGGTCGCCAGCGACTTCCGCATCGTCGCTGCCACGAACCGCGATCTCGCCCAGATGGTTCGCCGAGGCGCCTTCCGCGAAGATCTTTACTATCGACTGCGCGGCATGGAGATTGTCCTGCCACCCCTGCGCATGAGGGGCCAGGACGCAAGAGAGATTGCTGCCGAGGTTGTCAAGGAGGCCTGCAGCAGGCTGCACATCGCCTGTAAGGAACTCTCTCCAGAAATCGGGGAGGCAATAGACCGCTACCCATGGCCTGGCAACGTGCGGGAGCTTCGCCAGACCATGGAGTACGCGATCGTGTCGGCCGGCGAATCCCCCACGCTGGACACCATCCATCTGCCCACGCCCATCCGTGTCGAATTGGCGCGGGCCGCGGTCAGACCCGAGCTCAATCAACGGGAGACCTTCCGCGCGACGTCTCGCACCCTGTCCTCGGCGCGGGATGCAGCCATCTCGGCCTACCTCCGCCAGCTCATCCTGGACACGCAAGGGGACGTCGAGAGCGCGCACAGGATCGCCGGAGTGTCGCGTTCGCGCTTTTACGAGCTCCTCAAGCTGTACGGCTTGACCAAGCCGTCCCCGCGAAAGCATCGCGCGGCCCGCGAAGCCGCTGCCATCGACCCCGAGCCCGAAGCTCGCTCTGAGGCGCACGAGATCTGCGCCAAGACCATGGGGCGAGAGGGACTTGCGAGGCCTGCTGCTAAACCACACGCGCTCGCCTGATTGGCCTGATGAGCTCGGAGCGTCGCCGGCGACCCGGCAGACGCGTGTGCTGCCCGCGTGGACGCGCCTCCTATGGCTCCGCACAGATGGGCAGGAACACCGCGAAGGTGGTGCCCTTGCCCAGCTCGCTGGTCACCTGGATTGAGCCGCCGGCATCTTTGACGATCCCATAGACCACGGAGAGCCCAAGCCCCGTACCCTCGCCCTGGGGCCAGGTCGTGAAGAAAGGCTCGAAGATGCGGTGCTGGATCTCGGGCGAAATGCCGGGCCCCGTGTCGGCGACGGTCAGGCGCACGTATCGACCAGGCCGAAGCCCGGGGTTGCTCGCCAGCAGGGCCGGTGAGGCCTCTTGCTCGTCCACGGTCACGCTCAGCGCTCCTCCGCTGTTCTTCATGGCGGCACGGGCGTTCGTACACAGGTTCATCACGACCTGATGGATCTGTGTCGCATCCGCCAGCACGCGGGCCGATGAGGCGTACGACTCGCTTACGGTGACGGCCGCGGACAGCCCGGCCCTGATCAGCCGGAGAGCCTCGCGCGCGACGGGGCCCACCTCGATGGGGTTCTTGTTGGTGGTGGGGCCGCGACGGCTGAAGGTCAGTATCTGGTTCACGAGATCTGTTGCACGAAGGGCGCCGGCCTCGATGTCCTTGAGGAGATCCCGCATCGAATCGTCAGACGCCTTCGTGAGCGCCAGATCGAGGTAGCCGAGCATGGCGCCGAGGATGTTGTTGAAGTCGTGGGCGATCCTGCCCGCCAGCGCGCCAAGCGACTCCAGGCGTGCCGCCTGCTCTAGCTGCGTGCGCAACGCGGAGGCCTCGCGCTCGAGGCGTTTCTTCTCACTGATATCGATCACACTTGCCCGTACGAGTCTTCTTGTCTCGTCCGGTAGGCGAGTCAGCCTGATCTCACTCTCGACGAGCCGTCCATCGATCCGACGATGAACCCATTCGAAGGTTCGCGTCTCGCCGGCCAAGGCGTTCAAGAAGTGAATCGCGGCGGCCTCGGTCGACGGCGTGCCATCAGGCTGTGTAGGAGGGCTGAGCTCCGCGAGTGGCAACTGCAGCAACTCCGAGCGTTGGCACCCGAAGAGGCGACATGCATTTTCGTTCACCTGAACGCACTGTATCGAATCGGTGTCGATGACCAGAATGGCGTCAGGGGCCGATTCGATGAGGGTGCGGCATCGCAGATTGCTGACCGCCAGGGCCCTCTCGGCAGCACGAATGGCCGTGATGTCGGTCGTGGAGACGATCACGCAGGGGTGACCGTCGACATCGACGGCGTCGCAATCGAGTAGGCACGAGAGCGCGTGTCCATCGCGGTGGCGATAGCGCACTTCCAGGCCGCGCACCCGTCCCTCGGCGCGCAGGAGCGAAACGACACGCTCCCGTTCCGTCGCGTCCAGCCAAAGCCCCAACTCCACGACGGTCCGTCCCAGAAGCTCCGAGCGCTCGTATCCTGTCAACGCACAAAAGGAATCGTTGGCGTCCAGCACGACGCCGCTCTCCAGCTTGGTGAGTCGGCGGGCGCTCGGGCTCGCCCGGAAGAGCTGCGTGAGCAACGACTCGGCGCACGTGGGCGCCCCGGGCGTGCGTCGGAGTGATGTGATGTCTCGGGCGACGAGCGAGGCGCCCAAGCACGCGCCGCCCTCGACGAGTCGGTCGAACGTCAGCCAGTGAACCCGTCCCTTGACCAGGCCGTCGAATTCAACGCTGAAGGCGCCCTCATGCAGTGCACGCATGAAGAGGCTCCGCCAGTGGGCCGCTTCCTCGGGGCCGAGGAACTCGTCGAGCATGACGCCTGCCGCTACTTCCTGGTCACGCCGCTCCTTGAAGTGCCGCCTGACCGCGGAATTGCAGGCGAGGACGCGAAGGCTTTGGGCATCGACGGCCAGGATCAGGTCCCCCGTACTCTCGATGACGTCCCGCAAGATCGCATCGGCCTCGGTCGTGACTGGTAGAACCATTACAACTCCAGTGGGCACCAGGTACGCGACGGACGCCCGCGCCTTGGGAGCATTATAGGCGGCGAGCGTTGTCTCCGCGAGCCGTCGGCCATCGGGGAGAAGACCTGGGGCCGAGCCTCCCAGCGAGGGGTCGCTCGAAGACGCTGCGTCTTGGGTCCCCGGGTCGCGACAAGTCTTCGCGTCCCGGGCTTCCCGGCCTATGCTGCGCCGCCATGAAGAGCCTCATCACGCTTGGCGCGCTTTCGACCCTGCTCGCTTCACTGACGGCACAGGCCCAGACGGGCTATCCCGATGAATACGTTTTGCGTCCCCTGAACGTGTCGGCGGGGATGGCGCAACTGCGGCTGCCCGTGGTCATCAACGCGTCCAAGGGCTCGGCGGGCAAGCCCATCAACATCCCGCCGGCCCTGGAATACGGGGTGAGCGAGAACCTGCAGGTCGCCCTCTATCACGTGCGAGGCGTTTGCCTGGGGGAAAAGGAGGTGTGCGATCCCGTCTACAACGACGTGGCCTTTGGCCTGGTGTACTCGTTCATGACGAGCGGAGAGCTCCAGGCGGTTGCGCTGGCGGCGGTGGAGGCCTGGGACCTCAAGAACACGGACCAGCAGCCGCTCAAGCTGCATCTGCCGGCCGGGGTGGGCTTCAAGTACATCTCCAATCCCATGTCCCTGACCCTAGAGCCCCAGATCGTCGTCGCGCTCAATCACCGCGGGGAGGGCAACGACGACGAGTTTCGCATCCCCTTCGAGGCCGCGTACCAGATCGATCCGCAGCTCGCCTTCTTCGCGACCAGCGGTCTCTTCGGCCGGGACGAGTGGGCCGTGCCCATCGGCTTCGGACTGAATTTCCTGCTCCACCACGGCCTGGACGTGGGTGGCGAGTTCCGCCTGAACAACCCCAAGGAGACCACCGACGCCCGCCAGCTCATCTTCTATCTGAACTGGCGATCCTGATTCGGCGTGACGGATCGCTAAACCACCACGACACCGTCAAGCGCACATCGCGAGCGGGGCCGTTGGGCGTTCACATCAATGAGCCCTCGGCGTTCTTCGCCGAATCCACGGTCCGCTTCTCGTCGCTCAACAGCACCTGTCAGTAGCCCGCTTGCGGCGTGACGTTGAAGTTGTTGCGGAACAGGTTGTCGGGATCGTAGCGCTGTTTGATGGATCGCAGGCGCTGGTAGTTGGCACCGTAGGTTTTCTCCAGCAGACGCTCGCCCTCCTCGGCGAAGCCGGCGAAGTTCAGATACGTTCGTCGCGTTGACCAGGGTTCGATAGCCCTCAATCCCTGTCGCACCCATTCGATGTTGCTCTGGTCGTCATCCGGGGAGATCCAGTTGGCCTCGTAGTTGATCATGAAGCCTGCCGCGCGATCGCCGAAGGGGGTGTCGGTGGCGTCCACGCGGGCGTAGGCGCCGCCCAGGGGCCAAAGGTCGATGGAACTCAACCGGGACGGCCGACTGGCGATTCGAGCCAGTAGGACTTCTATGAGCTCCGGCGTGAGATCAGGGACGAAGGTCGATTTCCAGTAGTAGCGGCGTCCCCGCGGATAGTCCGCATCGAAGAAGCCTTGCACGGCTTCCCAGGGCGAAATCGAGGACAGGTCGGCGAGCACGGGCTGACACTCGCGCAGGGGCCGGAGGATGCGCGCCCCCTCGTCCGCCGGGCCCAGGTAGCAGGCCAACACGAAGAGGGCCGGCCGCCCCCGCTGCTCCGGGGTCACCAGACTCTCGTTCGGCGTGGTCCACAGCGCGACCAGCAGACTCAGCTCGTCGGGCGCCTGCGCGGCGAAGTCCCGCACGAATCGCAGTACGGAGGAGGCCTTCTCCAGGCTGAAGATGGGGACCGCGAACGGCACGACCTCCGGGATGAGGTTCAGGCGCGAGACGAAGGAGGTTACGACACCGAAATTGCCACCCCCGCCGCGGAGCGCCCACAAGAGATCCGCACCTTCATCGACGCGCGCCCGGCGCACGCCCTCGGTGGTCACCACCTCCGCTTCGATCAAGCAATCCGCGGCCAGCCCATGTTTGCGCAGTTGCCAGCCCATGCCCCCGTGCAGCGTCAGCCCCGCATAGCCGGTTTCGCTCACCACGCCCATGGGGGTGGCTAGGCCCAGAGGTACGGTCGCCCGATCCACATCGCCCAACAGCGCACCGCCCGCGATGCTGACCGTATGGGCGTGGGGGGCGACTTCCACCGCGCGCATCTCGCTCAGGTCGATGACCAGACCACCCTCGCACACCGCGCGCCCGGCCACGTTGTGACCACCACCGCGCACCGACATCAGCAGATCGTGCTCGCGAACGAAGCCCACACAGGTGGCCACGTCCGCCGTGCACTGACAGCGCGCGATGATCGCGGGCTTGCGATCGATGAGCCCGTTCCACACGCGGCGAACCTGATGGTAGTCGTTCGACTCCGGCGTGACGAGCCGCCCGCGCAGGGAAGCCGCCAGTGATGCTAGCGACGCGCTCGCCAGCCCGCCCTCCTCGCCCGTCCTCCGTCGCACCACCAGTTCGCGCATGATCCGGTTGGATGCCCGCCGCGGGTTCCCCCTCCCGGGTGGCGGTCACTGTCCCGTTCGCGAGGCCCGCCTGGGTCAGTCGCGCCTGTAGCGGCCGCTGCGTTCACGTCCCCGTGCCGCGAGGCTGGAGCCCCAAGCGGCTTGCCTCCTTCACGCAAACGCGGATCCGCGACGCGCCCTTCGTGGGGTCAGTGGCCGATCTTGATCTGGCGTGGTTGCACCTCGGGGCGCTTGGCCACGCTGACGCTCAGGACGCCGTCCTTCATCTCGGCTTGCACGCCGTCGCCATCGATGCCCTCGGGTAGCACGAAGACGCGCGAGAAAGCGCCGTACTCCACCTCGCTGATGACACGGCGGTCGCTCTCCTCGGCTTGTCGCTCGTCGCGGCGGCCGGAGATGCGCAGCTCGTTGCCGGTCAGCGTGACGTCCACCTGGTCCTGCTTGACGCCGGGGAGATCGGCGCGGAAGACGAAGGCACCCGCGGTCTCACGCACGTCGAAGCGCGGCGCGAAGCTGCGCCCATCGGGCTGCTGCGTCGGCCACGGCGCCGTCGCGTCGCGCATGGCTCGATCCCACCATGTCCAAAGTCCGGCGTCGCTGCCCTGGGGGTTGCTCCTTACGATGATCATCTTTCAGCCTCCTTTCGCTTCGTTGTCGCGAGAGAGGTAGGCACCCGTTTGGGGACGTCAAGAGATGCGCTCTTGACCCAGCCACGGCGACCCCGGGGGTGCTAAGAGAACCGAGTCGTGAAGCAGGCGCTGATTTTCGATTGCGACGGAACCTTGGCAGACACCATGCCGGCCCACTACCAGGCCTGGCTGGAGATACTGCGTCCCTACGGGCTGCACTTTCCTGAGGATCGCTTCTATGCCATGGGTGGAATGCCCACGAGCAAGATCGCCAAGATCCTCTTCGGCGAGGGGAATGTGCCTCTCGACCTGGAGGCGCTGGTGAGGGACAAGGAAGCGGCCTTCATCGCGAAGATCGACGAGGTCCAGCCCATCGTCCCGGTGGTGGACGTGGCGCGGACTCACCGCGGCCTTCTCCCCATGGCCGTGGCGTCGGGCGGGCAGCGGCACATGGTCGAGCGGACCCTGCGCCAAATCGGCGTGCGCGACTGGTTTTCTGTGGTGGTCACCGCCGAGGACACCGCCCGCCACAAGCCCGAGCCCGACGTCTTCCTCGAAGCTGCCCACCGCCTGGGTGTGGCACCCGCAATCTGCACGGTCTACGAGGACACGGATCTCGGGATCGAGGCGGCCCGACGGGCGGGCATGCAGTGGGTGGACGTTCGCCTGTTGCGCTGAGCGCGCCCTCGCGGCGCATGCCAAAAAGAAGAAAGGCGCCCGACTTGCATCGAGCGCCCTTCGACGGAGTCTTTTGTTCGGTCGGGGATCTACTTCGCGGCCTCGGCGATACCTCGGGCGGCTTGGGCCACCTTCGTGCGCGCGGCCATGTAGTCGTTGACCGCGAAGAGGAAGGCCTCCATGTCCTCCTTCTTCTGGCCCTTGCGCGAGCGCTTGCCGCAGCTCTCCCAGGCGGATAGCTGGCGCGCATCCTCTTCGAAGAACGCCTTACGCGACGCCTTCCAGGTGGGCACGGACTTCAGGTCGACCTTGGCGTCCTTGTCCACGTTGGTGAGCAGCGGGCCGCACTCGGTGCGCACACGGGTCATGTAGGCCACGGCGTCCTGCTTGAAACATTGGTCAGCCAGGAACTCGAGCAGGGCCTGCGCATCCTTCATCTTGGCCAGCCCGGGGACCGCGCAGTACATGAACTTCTCGAACGCCGCCGCTTCGGGCGTCGGATCGGGCGTGGAGTGCCAGGCGTTGCCCATCTCCTGGATGAGCTGATCCACGTCCTTGACCGTGCCGCGGTTCTTCAGCTTCTCGGCGTACTCCTCCAGGCCTGACTGCAGCTTGGGCAGGGCCGCCTGGTACTCGGCGATGGCACCGGCCAGCTCGGACGGGGCATCGCGCAGGCTGCCGAAAGCCTGACGGGCACGTTCGATCTTGGGCACGCACTCGGTGACCAGGTGCTCGGAGAAGGTCTTCTGCTGAGTGAAGTAGGCCGATTCGATCTTCTGTTGGAACTGTTCGGCCTTGGTGAACATGCCCACGTCCACGCCGTCGGCGGCCATCACGCAACCCCAGAAGGCGCCGGTTTCGCGCTTCTCCAACTCGGCGAAAGTCTCGAAGACCTTCAGCTTGTCCTGCGCCGCTGCCTTGCGACCGCGCTCGCGGATCTGCAGGACGACCACGGCGGCGACGATGACGCCCACCACGGCGAAGGCGATGCTGCGGTTGCGGCGCCGGGCAGCGTCGCGCTTGGCCATCAGACGGTGGTATTCGTCGACGCCATCCGTGGCGGGCGGGGCACCCGCACCCGGTACGGGCATCGAACCAGCGACCGGCAACCCGCTGCCGCACTGGGAGCAGGTGGGCATACCATCAAGATTCTGGTGCCCGCATCGTGGACAAGAGACCATCGCGTTCTCCTTTGTTGGCAAGCGGCGTTGGCCGCCGCAGGGCTAACCCTTTTTAACAGATTGCCCCGCGAAGATTGCCCAAGATTTTAGGTAGTCCAGGCCGACCTGTAGCTGGTAGTCCGAGAGCCGTTTCCGCTCCACCGGCTTCTCGCCCTGCTCATTGCGCAAGCGACGATCCAGATCCCTTTCACGCTGCAGGTCGGTGTCGGTCTCCGCGGGGGGCGCTGCCGCCTCCACCACCACGTTGGGGGTGATGCCCTGGGTTTGGATGGAACGGCCGCTCGGGGTGTAGTAACGCGCGATGGTCAGCTTGAGGCCGCAGGGCTTATCACCGCAGCCGTCGATGGTCATCAGGGTCTGCACCGAGCCCTTGCCGAAGGTCTGCGTCCCCATGATCACGGCCCGCTTGTGGTCTTGCAGGGCGCCCGCCACGATCTCCGCCGCCGAGGCCGTTCCGCCGTCCACCAGCACCACCATGGGGAAGCCCAGCCAGGTGCCGCGGCTGTGGGCCATCTGACGGTCCATCTCCTTGCCACCCTTGCCCACGGTGCGCACGATGAGGCCCTCGGGCACGAAGCGGTCAGCCACCTTCACACCCTGATCGAGCAGGCCCCCCGGGTTGCGGCGCATGTCCAGAATCAGGCCACGGATGGTGCGATCGGGACTGCGCTTCTGCAGGTCTTCCAGACCCTCTTGCACCTTGGTGTCGGTGATGTCCGAGAACTGGCGGATCTTGATGTAGCCGTAGCCGTCGTCGAGCATGCGCCACTCCACGGCTTTGACCTCGATCTTCTCGCGGCGGATGCGGAAGGTCAGCTCGCGGCCCCGGCGGTCGATGGTCAGGACCACCTCGCTGCCCGCCTGGCCCTGCAGGCGCGAGACCGCGTCGTTCCAGTTGGCGGGCTCGATGCCGTCGATGCGTTCGATGACATCCCCGGCCTCGATGCCCGCGCGGAAGGCGGGAGAGCCGTCAATGGGCGAGACCACCACGAAGCCGCGCCTGCGCTTCTCCAGGTCGAGGCCCAGGCCGATGATCTCGGGGTTGCCCGTGGTTTCCTGGCGGAAGCGATCGTATTCCTCGGGATCCATGAAGTGCGAGTGCGGATCGAGCACCTCGGTCAGACCGCGCGCCGCCCCGATCATGAGGTCGGTTTCGGGGATGTCCTCGACGTAGTTGTTCTCGATGTACGAGAGCACTTTCGCGAAGACGCCCAGCTTGTGGTACGGGTCGAAGCGCCCGGCGGTGGAGGGACGGCTGATGACCATCCCGCCTGCGAAGGCACACAGCGAGGCCAGCACCACCAAGGACCAGCGGGAGCCGCCGAAGGACAAACGTCGCATGGCGGGCATTATTGCACGGCCGCGTGGCTCTGCCCGGGCGTGCTCGCGCTCTCCGTGCGTCGGCGTCGCTACTTGTAGCTGAGGACCACGACCTCGGCGGACGGCCGTGTGCGCAGGCCGGTCACGGCGTAGCGGTTGCCTTTCTCGCGTCGGGCGTTGCCCCGGTCGGCCAGGAAGGGTTCCACGCCCGCCAGTTCCTTGATGGTCACCGCGTCGGTCTTGTAGTGCATGGGGATGACCGCCAGGCGCGGGTGGATTTGATCCACGATGCGCGTGGCCAGTTGGGCGTCCGCGGTCCACGTGCCGCCCACCGGGACCAACACCACGTCCACCGAGCCGATCTCCGAGAGCTGCTGGTCGGTGAGCGCGTGGCCGATGTCGCCGAGATGGGCGATGCGCATGCCCCCCACCTCGAAGACGAAGACCGTGTTCAGCCCGCGCTCCGCGCCCTTCTTCTCGTCGTGGTACACGCCCACCGAGCGAATCTGGATGTCCTTGACCTTGCGGTTGATGCGAACCCAACCCTTCTTGTCGGCGGTCAGGCCGCGCAGGATGCGGGGCTTGCCGCGCACTAGGTCCACGTTGTTGTGATCGGGATGCTCGTGGCTGACGGTGACGGCGTCGGCGCGCAGGTCGGCGGGGGCCTGGTAGCCGATGTTGGCGGGGATGGGATCCATGAGCACGCGTGCGCCGGTCGTCGCGCTCTCCAGCACGAAGCACGATTGGCCGTACCAGGTCAGGTAGGCGGCGGGCCGGGAGGCGGCGTGTGCGATCCCCGGACCCAGCAGGGTGCTTGCGGCGAACAGGGCGAGCAGAGTCCTTCGGCTGACCTTCTGCATGGACGAACGTTAGCCGCGCCGGTGGCCCACCGCAAACCCTGGATTCCCCTGGCGCAGGTCTCCCCGCATCCGGGGCCGCGCACGTCGCCGCCGCGCCTGAACCGTTCGGCGGGGCCCCTCGCTCGGTCCGACTTGCACCCCGCCCTTCTGGTCTATGCTTGGCTTGATGTCCGAGGGTGACGAGCACGACAGCATTCGCTTGCGCGAGGCCGAGATTGCGCCCGAGCGTAGGACCGTCGCCGAGATGCTCGAACGCCTGCCCGCCGAGCCGGGCGTGTATCTGATGAAGGATCGCCGCGGAAAGATGCTGTACATCGGCAAGGCGGCCAACCTGCGCAGCCGCGTGCACCAGTACTTCCAGCCCGCCTCGGGGGACACGCGCGACTTCGTGCCCCTACTCGAAGGCATCGTGGGCTCCATCGAGACGGTGGTGACCCGCAACGAGAAGGAGGCGCTGCTCCTCGAGAACACGCTCATCAAGAAGCACCAGCCGCGCTTCAACGTGAAGCTGACCGACGACAAGAACTACCTGTCGCTGCGTTTGGACCCGCATGCCGAGTGGCCGCGCCTGGAGGTGGTGCGGCGCATGGCCGACGACGGCGCCTGGTACTTCGGCCCCTACCATTCGGCCAGCGCCTGCCGCGAGGCGCTGCGCGTGGTGAACCGTCACTTCCGCCTGCGCACCTGCACCGACCACGTGCTGCACCACCGGGTCCGCCCCTGCCTGCAGTGCCAGATCAAGCGCTGCATGGGGCCTTGCTGCATCCCCGTGTCACACGAGGAATACGCCGCGCAGGTGCGCGACGTGCGCCTCTTTCTCGAAGGAAAGGATCAGGAGCTGCTGCAGGGCCTGCGCACCCGCATGAAAGAGGCCGCGTCGCGCACGCAGTTCGAGAGCGCGGCCATCCTGCGTGATCAGATCCGCGCGCTGGAGACGGTGTTGCAAACCCAGAACGTGATTTCGCCCGACATGCTGGACCAGGACGTGGTGGGCTACTACCGCGAGGGGCCGGCCCTGGAGGTCGTGGTCATGTCGGTGCGCCAGGGCAAACTGCAGGGCAGCCGCGCCTTTTCGTTCGCGCGCCAGGAATTCCCCGACGATGAGATCCTCTCCAGCTTTCTCGGCCTCTTTTACGATTTCACGCCCGCGGCGGGCGCCTCCCTGCCCGAGGAGGTGCTCCTGCCCTTCGCCGTCCCGGACGCGGAGGTGAAGTCGGATTGGCTGAGCGAGAAGCGTGGACGCAAGGTGGCGCTGCTGGTGCCGCAGCGAGGGCCGCGCCGCGACTTGCTCGAACTGGCGCGCAAGAACGCGACGAACAGCTTCAACACCCGGCGCAGCGCCCGCGACGACGCGGAGGCCACGCTGGCCCGCCTGCAACGCCGGCTGGGACTGGCGCAGCTACCGCGCACCATCGAGTGCTACGACATCTCCCATATCCAGGGCGCGGAGACGGTGGCCTCCATGGTCGTCTTCGTGGACGGGCAGCCCGAGAAGACGCGCTACCGCACCTTCAAGGTCAAACGCGCCGAGAGCCCGGACGACTTCGCGTCCATGTACGAGGTCCTGTCGCGTCGGTTCCGTCGGGCGCGTGAGGCCAGCGCGGCGGGCGAGGAGGATTCGACCTGGCGCCTGCCCGAGCTCGTCGTGGTCGACGGTGGAAAGGGACAGTTGGGCGTGGCCCTGGCCGCTGCCCGCGACGTGGGCATCGATGTGCGGCCAGGCACGGGCTTGCCCATCGTGGCCCTGGCCAAGGAGCGGGACTTCGCCGAAGCGGGCGAACCCGAGCCGGCTGACCCCGTCGCTGAGCCCGCGCCGCCCAGATCGGGCGAGAACGGCAAACGGCCCGACCGGATTTTCCTGCCCCACGCCAAGGACGCCATTCCCATTCGGCCCAACAGCGCGGAGATGTTCGTTCTGCAGCGACTGCGCGACGAGGCGCACCGCTTCGCCGTTTCGTTCCACCGCGCCCAGCGACGGCGGCGCACCCTGCGATCCACGCTCTCGGCCATCACGGGCATCGGGCCCGGTCGGCAGCGCGAGCTTCTGCGTCACTTCGGCAGCGTGAAGAAGATCCGCGAGGCCTCGCTCGACGATCTGGCGAGCGTGCCGGGTATGACCCGTACCGCGGCCACCGCGGTGGTCGAGTACTTCGCGAACCACCCCGCGACCCCGGCGCCCGAGACCACGCCCGCGCCCGGCGCCGCCGCCTCGACCGACGAAGCGGGCGAGGACGCGGTGGACAGCGCATTCGCCGGGGTGGATTCGGACGACTCAGGCTGACGGGCTCGGGCTCGTCTTGCCCCATCGCCCCAACACGAAGCCCACCACGCCGCCGCCCAGATGGGCGAACAGGTCAATGCCCGGCATCAGCGAGATGGCCACGTTGATGAGCAGCACCACCAGCAGGCGCTGCTTGAGACTACGGGCGATGAGCTCGGGGAAGACGCGATCTCGACGCAGCACCAGCCCCAACGTGGCCGCCATGAGGCCCCAGATGGCCCCCGACGCCCCCACGCTGATGTGCGGGCGCACCAGCGCGAAGGCCGCGCTCGCCACGCCCCCGCCCAGCGCCGATGCCAAGTAGATGGTCAGGAAGCGGCGCCAGCCGATGAGCTTCTCCATGAAGGTGCCCAGGCTGTAGAGCGAGAACATGTTCATGGCCAAATGCATGAGGCTGCCGTGGAGAAAGGCGTAGGTCAGCAGACGCCAGATTTCTCCGCGCAGGATCGCCCTGACGTCGAGGCTGAACAGCGCCACCAGGGGCTGTTTTTCGCCCAGGGCCATGATCAGGAAGCACATGGCGATGATGGCGAAGGTGACCCGTGGCAGGCCCCGCGACAGCGATTGCGCGAAGGCCGCGGCCTCCGTGCGCTGGGCGCGTCCCCGCTCGATCACCGCCGGCGCCTCCTCGGGGCGTAGCGGCTGCACGCGATCGACTCGACCCGCGGCCGCTTCCAGCTCAGGCAGGCGTCGGCCCGCCACGCGCACCAGGCGCTCATCCCCGCCTAGGTGATAGACGCCCAGGCGATCTCGGTCGCGGGCCGCTTCGTCCGCTTCCTTCAGCAAGGCCTGCACCTCGGCCCCGCCTCCCACCACGCCCAGGAAGAGCACGCCACCCTGGTGCGCGGCCAGGATTCGCTGCACGGCCGCGCGCAGGTCGTCCTCGGCCCCGGCCCGATGTCCGAGCAGGACCAAGCCCTTGCCTTCGTGAGGCCATTCGAGAACCGACAGGGGACCTTGGCTGGCCACCAAAAAGGCCGCTGCCTGGGCGGCTGGATCCACCAGCGCCGCCAAGAGGCGGCCGTACAGCGAGTCTGGATCGTTCGACATGGGCCAACTGTACCCGACGGAAGAGGCGACAATTGACGCTCTTGTAGGACGGAGACTGACAAACCGGCGCGGCCTCCACGTACACGCGTATCAGGATCGGCACGGACGGGAGGCGGTCGGCGGTTCTCGTATCGTGACCACGTGGCCATGATCCTGCTGGTTGGCGACGACGGAAGCACGCGCAACGTGGTGCGCGGTGCCCTCGAACGCCTGGGCTGTCGAGCCCTGGAGTCGGCCGCCTTGCGACTCAGCCAGGCACGCGCGGGTCGCACGGATCTCCCGCTTGGCGAGATTTTTCAGCCCCATGGTCTCGCCGGGCAGATTTCAAACCGACGGTCGGGTCTGGACGTCCTGCCCGTCACACGACGCGGGTCCGAAACCCCCACCCCAAGACCGCTGAACCCATCGGATTCGTGGCGTGTGGTGAAGAACGTCCCTCCCGACTGGCTCCTGCGCGCCGTGCGGAAG
>JAEXQJ010000319.1 GCA_023438785.1 Pseudomonadota bacterium | reverse complement strand
TGCTCAACGCCTTTGGGCATCACGGGGTCGGGCACTCGGTGCCGCATTGACCTGCTGTTCCCGGACGGGCTGTGCTCAACGCCTTTGGGCATCACGGGGTCGGGCACGTCCTGGCCCGCGTCGAGGTGGTTTGGTCTGACGAGTGCTCAACGCCTTTGGGCATCACGGGGTCGGGCACAGCCCGACGGTAACCCGGCGAAAGTAGCACGGTTTCCAGATACCAGCGCAAGGATCCAGCCTGGTCGGCAACAGTGCGCACGGACCAGGACGTCCAATCGGCTGTGTTTCCGAGTCATGTTCGTGAGTTCTGTCCATTCATTCACTATTCGGGTGTCAGAGATCGCGCTTCTCCTCATGATATTCCAATCCTGCGTGTTCGGCGGGCCGAGGGTGCCGCCACACACGCGGGTGCATGAATGCCCTCGGGCGGGCCTCTACCCGACGATCTTAACGATGGCGGCCTCCTCAGGCCACTGCTCACCGTCGTGGGTCGCGCGCAGGCGGCTGGCGCAAGTGGGGCACATGCGGATAATCATGAGCGCATCCTCGGGCGCAAGAAGCCTCTCCAGTTCCCAGCGCAACCGTGCGGCCTGCAGCGGCGTGGCCGAAACGCGAAACACCGAGTACTGGACCCGCTCGCCGTAGCCCCGCAGCAGCTTGTAGACGCGTCGCCAGCGCTTCGGCTCGCGAACGTCGTACGCGACGAGGTGAAGTTGTCGCCTGTCGGCCATCAGCGGAGCCGTGTGTTGGCGAACAACCCGGGTTCACCCGACCACTCCTTCTCAAGCAGCCGCACCTCCAACTCGATGTGTCGACGGTAGCTCAGCGAGTACTGGAGCGTGGGGTGACGCCAGGAATCGCAGAGGCGGCGTTCGATGACCTCGATCAGCTTCCTGCGCCCGGTCTCGCTCAGCCAGACCTGCTTTCCAGCGCGAGCGAAGTCCGCCTCGGCGTCGAACTGCTGGCGGTTGATGGCGGCCACAACGGCCATGTCCACCACGGCCACGCGGAAGAGCTCCATGAGGTCAAGCGCCAGGGGCGGCGCACTGGAGCGTGGACGATGGTAGAAGCCGAACGCACCGTCGAGGCCCACGACGCGAATCGCCTGGGTGATCTCACGCAGCAGCAGTCCATAGCCGAAACTCAGCATGGCATTGAAGGGGTCGCGCGGTGGGCGCCGGTTCCGGTCGTGGGGGCGCATGCGCGGATCCGTCTGCTCGGTCAACAGATTGGGCACGCACCCGAAATACGCCGCGGCAGCCTGGCCCTCGATTCCCAACAGGACCGCCGGATCACTGGCGCGCTCCACCGCACCCAGCATTTGTCTGATCCTCTCGACGGAACCGCTGATGCCCATGGCCTCCCGATCCTTGCCCTGGGTGGCACGCAGCACGAACCGCAGTTGACTCTCGATGCGGGCGCTCACCAGGGCTTGCGCCAGGTGCAGCCGCATCTCCTCGCCGCGAAGCGCTTCAAACTGACGGATCCTACGCTGGACGGCCGGATCGTCGCGCCAGAAGGAGCCAAGATAGGTGCCGCCCCCGCTGAACCAGTGCACCGTGACCCCGTGCTCGGCGCACATCTGCAAGGCCTGGGCACTGATGGCGCAGTGCCCATGAATGACCACGCTGCGGACGGCGTTGATGGGTTCTCGCGTGGCCTGCCCTTCGAGCGGAGTCATGACCAACTCGTCGCCACCGCGTCCTACTCGCGTGCCATGGCCCACCACGTGAACCGGAATGCGCTCGTCGTCGGGCGGGAACAGTCGAGTGGCCGTACGCTCCGGATCCAGCGATGTCCGTGTCTCCTCTGGGAGACACACGGGCGCCAGCGAGCAGCGGACGCAATAGCGTTCGTTCGGAGTGACGGGTGGCCGTCGGGCGCCCCTGGCCAACTCGCGTGCCCGTTCGATCGCTTCACGGACGGCAGCGCGGGCATCCTCGTCAATGGCCACGCGCACGGTCTGGTTGTCACCGTGGTAGCGGATGCGTCCCTCCGCGATCGGTTCGCCGCCCGACTCTTCGAGGAGCATCGCGTACGCGGTGAGCTGCACTCTGTCGCTCGGCCAGGGTTCCAGGCCCCCTGCACCCTTCCGGCCACGGCCCTTCTTGTGCTCGTACGGGATCAACTTCCCGTCACGCCTCCGGAGCGCATCGAGCTTTCCTCTGATGCCCAGCGCGGCGCTCTCGAGCGTCATCTCGACCAGCGCGCCGTCCTCGTCCAGGGCCTCGTGCAGCGCCCGCCCATCGAAGACCCGCTCGTCGGCAACCCGTATCTCCTCCACTTCCTCCAGGTAGAACAGACGTTCGCAGTAGGCCAGAGCGTGCAAGGCCATCACCCGAATCGGACTGTCGGTATCCACGATCCGACGGTAACCCGCCATCGTGTCAGGGGAGGTCACGATGGCGGGATCTATGCCCTACGCCAAGGGAATCTGCGGGATCCGTTCCACCGTCGGCGGGACTGCGAGCTCTTCCAGGTTTCCCACCACGAAGCGGGTCTGGGCTGACCCCACGTGATCGACCCATACTGGCAGGGTCAGCGCGCCGTCCGTAGCCAGCAGGAACGTACGCGCAGGCGGGAAGTCGCCCTCAATCAGTTTCACGTCGTTGACAAGATGGGTGGACTCTCCGAGTGATAGTCCGCCGAATCGGTCGACGGTCGACGGCTCTCGGATGGTGCGGACGACCCGAGCCTCCAGGCCCGACGCTGGGTCCGGCTCCGCGTTGCTGTCGCACCAGACGATCAGATCAGCGTTCATCATTAGTTGTTGGTAGTCGGGGCGAGCGTTCGCGCCTACCCCCTGGGTCTCCTTCAGGCTCTTCACTCGCCACAACGTGCGCAACACGACGCTGGTCTCTGGGTCATTGATCAGGCCGGCCGTTACGCGCGCTCCCCGGTGGCACCCCCGGTCCTCCTCGCCAACCAGAGACAGCAGAAAGCCATAGCAGGTGGCAGGCGGGGGCAGCGGCTCCGTCTCCAGATACTCACGCGCATAGCCCTTGCGCCAGCACGCGATGGGAACGGTGACCCGGATGCCGATCATAGCTTGGCGACTCTCCCACAAACCTCCTCGGCGGCCGCCTTAATGCCGTCGAGCAGGCTCGCGCCTTTCAGCACGGCCTTATCTTCGTCGCTGAGTTGTCTGACCACTGCACCGCCGATAACCAGTTCACTGGCGGCAATGTCACCCGCCCGAACGCGATCGAGGAGTTGCGGAAATCCGATCTGCCCAGCGCGGTCCTCGAAACAGTACAGCAGCCGCGGCGCAGGGTCATCGGTGACGCGAAAGACGACACTCTCTGGACTGAAGTCATAGAGGAACCGAGCATGGTTTCCTGCGACCTCGCCCAGTGCGCAGAGGGCCTTGATGGCGGCGGCCGCACTGCGCTTCTCTTTCAGACGCCCTGGCGTCAGCGCGATTCCGTACTGGTAGCGGGTGGCATGGACTTCCGCGGCATATGGCACAGGATTCCCCTCACCCCTCTTGGCCGCCGACGCGGTTGCCATCGGGCTGGCCGCATTGAAGGTCACGTCGCCGGCCCAGGGCGTCAGGCTCACCGCCCGGGTGACCTCAAGGACTGCCCGGCGTGCTGCCGTCGTGCCCTTCTCGTTCTCCGTTTTCGCTGCCTCGGCCTTCATGAAGCCAAGGAGGTCGTCGTCGGCGAACACCTTCCCCTTGCCTTTCTTGTCTGCCCAGCCGCCGAAGTCTGGGTCCTTCCACTCGTTCTTGCGGGTGTCGTCGTTGAACACTCGGTTGCAACTGCCCGACTCGGCATCCTCGAGGTGGCGGCGCAGGGCGAACCTAATGGCCTCGGCGCTGACGGTGGTGTGGGTCTTCCCCTGCCACAGCAGCTTCTGAAGCGTGGTGGTGTTTCCGTTGTTCTCGCCCCGGTTGTTCGCGGCGGTTCCGTGGTGTGTGACCAGTGCAGCAAAGACGTGCAGGCTCATGGAATCCCCTTTCTTTCTTCGGGCCTACTGCGAATCGTTCGCCGCTTCCTCGGGTGCGGCTTCTTCTGTATCTGTGCCCCGCCCCTGGTAACTGGCGAGAGCGACGAGAGCGAGATCACGGGCGAGTTGCCACTGGTCCCCGTTGAGGAGCGTGACCACTGCCTTCCAGCCGGCCTGAAGCTCCTTGACCGTGCCGGCGCGGCTCCACAGGTCAGAGAGGGCGAACCGTACCTGATCGCTCGTTTTCGCCCCAGCGAACGCCAGCCTCCATTTCTCCCGCTCCCCTTGACATCGCTTTCCGAACGCGACGGGGTTGTCTCGTGTCTCGTCCCAGATGGCGCCGAAGCGCTGTCGTAGGGCGGTGTGAACAGAGCCGACCAGAATGGCTTCGGACTCGTCGAGGTGCTTGGTCATGATCTGCAGTCCTTTCTTGTCCTCGGGAAAGCGAAGTGCTCCAAGGCCGTCACGGGAGCGGAAGTAGTGGATGAAGTGCGGGCGGTCCTCAACCGTCTTCGCTATGGCGAAGTCGTGGTGCCAGGGATGGCCAGTGCCCAGATTCTCGGTCACGAATCCGCGCAGGTCGCTGGGGGACCCGAAAAAGCCGTCCAGCTCGCCCTTCTTCTTGGCGGGTACATGGACGATTCGTGCCGGGAGCGCAGTTGCGAGTTCCTGGTACGTGCTCAGCGTGGCGTTCGAGTAGCGCCCTGAAGGAAGGATCTGGACGCGGCTTTTCTGTTGGCTCGCCCAGGCCGTCGAGCGCAGGATCCAAGCGGTGACCGCACCCACGCATGCCCCTTCGTCGCGCATCGTCGCAGCCCGCAGTGCGACCTCAACGGACAAGAGGGCGTCCCCCCTGCCGGCCACGTAACAGGCTTGTAAGGATTTCGGCGTGAGGCGCGGTCTCACCCGCGCGAAGCGGACGAGATCCGTCGGCTCGCAGATCAGCAACGCACCGCCGTGAGGGACGCGGAGCGAGAGCGTCCCGATCAGGGCGAACACCGCACAGAGGGCCTCAGCCGCTGAGTACTCGACTTTCGTGACACCGAGGGCCACGTGGCGTTCGACGGCTCCAGGATTTGCCCAACTTGCCAGCCTCAACGCTGGTCGCCGGTCGGGCGGACGGTCAAGGGCGGCGCCGATCTCGGCATGTGCATCCTGATGTGCGAACCAGGCGTACGGCTGTACCCCGATCACCTTGCGCTCGCCGTCGAGTTCCAGGGTCAACGGCTTCGGCGCACCGGCCTTCTCCGCGCTCCCGCCGTGCTGAAGGAATGTCTGCCGAAGTGCCTCCTGCAAGCAAACCCTGACCCTGGTGTCCTGCGTGCCGGTGTACGTCCCGGCAAGGTCGATAAGGCCGAGCTTATCGATAGTGAAACACTCTGCAAAAAGGGCTTTCAAGAAGGAGGAAGCCTTGCCCGACTCTCGCCAGCGCAGGGTCACCGCGTGCGGCTCCACCTTCCAGTCCGCGTGCCGCGATAGTCGCTCCTTTGACAGTGTGCCCAACGCGGCCGCAAGGCCACCCAGGCCGGCACGGAGGAGAGGCGTCATGCCCGCGTCGTGCAAGCCGACTCGAAGCTCGGTAGACACATCAGCCTTGGTCACCTTTGCCATTCAGCACCCCTGGTTGCGCTGTACGTAATCGCTGTGAACGGAGGAACGGGGTAGTAGCGGACCCTCGGCCAATGCTGCCAAGGCGCCCGAGGTGGCGGCGGCGGCATTGGCAGCGCGCACCTGATGCCCTGCCGCAAATCCGCCTCCACTCGCTCACGGTCGGCGTTCAGAACGACCGTGATCCCGGGACTGGCTTCGCGCACGTTGCGCGGCTCGGTGGTCGCGCCGTCGTCCCACCACGCACTGGCTGTGACACCGACCTCTCTCTCAACCGGCGTCCACGCGTTCGAGAGATCCATCTGGCTGAGATCGCGATTGGCCAAGCTCGACAGCCACTCGCGCGCCTCGGCCATCTCGCCAGCGCTGTAGGGCAGGTCCTGCGCAGGCAACACCACGAAGGGCTTGATCGGTGCCGGGGCATCGGGGGTGGAGCGCCGGTTCAGTCGCCCGAGCCGCTGAATCAGCGCGGGAACAGGCGCCAGATCGGTCACCAGAAGGTCGGCCGAAATGTCGAGACTCATCTCCGCAACCTGGGTGGTACAGGCCATCACGGCGCCAGGCATACGAAAGGCGCTCACGACGTCACCGTGGCGTTCCACGCGGTCCTCGTATCGGAAGCGACTGTGATAGATGAGCGCAGGCTGCGGAAGCTCGGACGCCACCCGATCCGCGACCTGCATGCACTGCTTGACGGTATTCGAGACCCACAGAACCTTGCCCCCCTTCGCGAGGGTGTCGCGGACGAGCAGCAATGGGTTCTCGGCGGGTGCGAGGCGATAGCGCGGCAGTGCCTCAATCTCCGGTGGGCCGTCGAGTTCGACCAGCGGACGGCCGTGGCGCTGCTGCACGCAGCGTTGCAGCGCGCGCAGTCGCGCCACGGGCAGACTGGCCGTCATGAGAAGCGCAGGAATGCCAGGCAGGCATTCGAGGAAGCGAAGCAGCGTTCCGAAGAGCCGGTCATCGTAGGCGTGAATCTCGTCGAACACGACCGCGGCGTCGCACAGGCCCGCCCAGCCGTACAGGCCCTTCCGCTGGTTCTGCATGAGCCCCAGCACTGTGTCGGTGGTGGAGACGATGGCGTCCATCTGCCAGGTCCGGATGGCGTCCAGGCGGTCAAGGTTGCGCTGGCCCTCGTCATCATCGCCACGCAGGTCCAGGAGATCGACGTCGACCTCGGCACGGCTGGTCTCAAGCCTCGCGTCCAGATCGGTCCGTAAGACGTAGTCGCGGAAGCCCTCCGTGGCCGTTCCCGTCGTGGGGTAGGTGACCCACAGTTGACGGCCGGGGTGCTGGCGTCCGGCCCACAGATAGGCAGCCACTGTCTTGCCGGTCCCGCAACCGGCGCGCACCAGTGTCACGGGAGCGCTGGAGGCGGCGACCGCACTCTGAAACGGACGCAGCGGCTTTCCATCGAGTCGCCTCGTCACCAGGGATTCGATGTCCTGGTTCGTGGGGCGATTGGCCAGAGCACCGGTGATCCAGCTGGCGCGCTCCCCAGTTCGGGGTAGGGCTGACCCAGCGACGTCGGAGTCGATAAGAAGAGCCTTCGCCACAGCCAGGAGCGGGCGAGCCACCGGATCTGAAGCCAGAAGGTCCGCAAGGGCGTCCTCGAAATCACTCAGGCATCGCCGGACGGTGCCGCCCAGGCCCGTCACGTACTCGACGTCGGCGAGGGACGGGCCCGGTCCGAGCCCGAGAGCGTCGCCGCCCATGCGCAGAGTCGCCGCGAAGTCAGGGTGAGAGAAGAAGCAAAGTAGCTTCGTCCCGGCCCCACTGTCCTCGGACGCGAACGCCTTACCGGGGTACTTCCGATGGTGCCCGAGCGCGGCTGCCACCGCGATGGGAAGATCCGTCGGTTGAAGCAAGGCCGCCTCAAACCAGGGCCGCATGGGTTTGCTGGTGACCGCCAGGAGGCTCACCACTTCGTGACGAAGCAACTGGGCGATGGTGCGGAGGCCACGAACAAGTTCCTGAAAGTGCGCGTTGGCCTTCCCCAGATCGTGAATCAGAGCACCCAGTCGCACGATGGCGCTCAGCCGGAGGAGGAGGTCCGCCGAGAGTCCGACAGCACGGAGGCTGGCCAACCCTCGATGTGCGAGCAATACCTCGGCCGCCGTGAAGACTTCCGTCGTGTGCCCGAGTAGGGTCGCGCTACGAGGGGGGACATCGCCGACAACACTCTTGGCGAGCAAGACAGAGGGCACTGAGTGAGTCGCCGGATGGTGTCTCATTGCGCGTCAGGCCGCCTGTCCGGCGTCAGCTCCCGTTCCGACTTCCGGAACACGCCGCAGCCCATGCGGCGTCGGCCACCGATACCTTGCTCCTGCAGCTTGATTGAATCCTCCGGGCCGAGGCCAGTCACCCTCAGAGAGAAGCCGATCACTTTCCGGCCGTCGATCGTGACGATCTTCCGTGGGCCGACCTCGACCGATGCGTTGGTGATGGCCAGTTCGGCCAACTGTCGCTCGACGGCGCCCTTGAAGGGCACAGGCTCGGTGAACCCCTTGATGATCACAACCCGCGCAGAAAGGGACGAATCAGGGGTGGGTGCCTGAACGGTGGGTGCGCCCAGCCCGATCCGGTGTCCGTCGATCTCCAGTTGCTGGCCCGCCAGGGACAGAACGCGCGGGATATGTTCGGCAGCCACGCGGATGCCCAGCCGCGGCTGCCTGGGCAGCACGATCACGCCCACCCCCGAGCGGGCGCCACGCACGGTGTGTAGCCCCCACCAGTCCGCGCCATGCATCTCGGGGATGATGCGGCAGATGGCCCCATACAATCCGTAGCCGTGATCCGAGGGCAGCGTTCTTCCAACCAGGGGGAACCAAAGGTCAACCATCATCGCCACGCTCCTCATTAACCAATTGACGTGTCATCCAAGGTCACGTCCCGCGTTGCCGCAGCGACATCCAGTGCCGTTCGATGGAGCGCATCGACAATGTCCGCCAGCTCCTTGGGACCAATCACCTTCGCATCGCCGCCGAAGCCGGCCACCCACGACGCGATCTCCGGCAGGCCGGCGGCCTCCATCTTCAACCGGACGCCCCGACCGCGGTCGACCACCTGCTGGGTCGAGTGATATCGGCGCTCTCGGATAAGGTGAGCGACACGCGGGGAGAAGTCGATGACGATGCGATGGACGGGGCCGTGATAGACACCGAACCCCTTCCGCGTGAACGCCGCGGGGTCGAAGCCGGGATCGGGCTCGAAGGGCTCGTCGAGGACCTCGGCGACCTTCACCCGCTGGATGGCGAACGTTCGGATATCACCGGCCCTGTGACAGTGGGCGATGAGATACATCCGGCCAGCGGCGAACCAGGTGCAGTAGGGCTCGACGATGCGCGTCTCCACCGGCCTGCCAGGGGCGGCGTACTCGAGTCGCAGGCGGTGTTGCTTCTCTATTGCCTCGTGGATCGCCTCGAGTTCAGCCCGCCTTTCGCCATAGCGGCCGGCACCGAATGTCGTCGCAATGCTCGTCTTGCGAAGCTCCGCACAGTAGGCCCGCCCCGTGGGGGTGAGCATCGCGGATAGACGAGTCCGCAATCGCTGGATCGGCCTCGCCAGCCAACTCCCCTCGGCTGGGGCCAACAGGTCCTCGCTCAGCATCAAAGCCAGGACCTCGGTGGGGCTGATTGGTAGGGTCCAGGAACCCTCCCCAGTTTCTAGAAGTCGCCAGCGCCGCTGTTCATTGGTCAGCGGGAATCCAGCAGCCTGCAAGACGAGTAGATCGCGATAGAGCGTGCGCGTGGAGAGGGGTTCTTCGAGGGCCTGCCTGATCTCCTCAGCCCCGAGCCCACGCCGGGCACCCTCCAGCAGACGCAGCAACCGCCACTGTCTGAGGAACTGTACTCCCCGTTGGCTCCGCGAACGCGTGTTCATGCAATGCTTCACTGTACACGCAGACGGTCAGCCCCGAAAATAGTCGGCAGACTGCGTCCACCCCGGACGACGGAGAGCCATGGGGATCACGACTCGCCAACACAATTGGCGAGCGCCTTGAGCATACGAACCGCCTTCGGGAAGCCTGGCCCGAGTTCCTCCTTGGTGCTCCGCCGCGGGTCGAGGAGTGCGGCCTTGGGGATGATCCCCTCCCAGAGGCGTTCGCCCAGGCCCTGCGTGTGGAGTTGGGGCCGACTCTGAGGTCCCTGCACCGCTGCCGGCAGGACCTGACCTTGCCCCAGTTTGGTGGACGCCTCCGATACGATGGAGGGCATCCATGGCACGAAGAAAGAGGCGCAGCTTCACGCGAGAGTACAAGGCCGAAGTCGTGGGCCTGGTGCGCACGAGCGGCGGGCAGGTCGCCCAGGAATTGGATCTGACCGAGACCGCGGTGCGGGCTTGGTCAGGCAAGCCGGCATTGACGGAAGGCACGATCCTCATGGGCCTCTGACCAGCGAGGAACGCTCGGAGCTGACCAGGCTGCGGCGGAAGATGAAGACGCTCACGATGGAGCGGGACTTCCTCCGAAAAGCTGCAGCCTTCTTCGCCAGGAGCGGAAAACGAGCTTCGAGCTCATCGCGGCGGAGGAGGCTCGCTACCCGAAGGCGCTGATGTGTCGAGCCCTCGGGCTTTCCCGCTCCGGTCACCATGCGTTTCGCACGCGCAAAACATCGGCGCGCGCTCTCCAGCAACGGAGCATCGACGTTAAGGTGAAGGCCACGTTCGCCGAGAGCCGCGGGCGCTGTGGTTCGCCGCGGGTAGAACAGCGGCTGCGAAGAGACGGTCTGCGCACCAGTCGCAAACGAGTCGCGGCGTCGATGGCGCGCCAAGGGCTTGTGGCACGGCCAATGCGGCGTTGACGAACGACCACGGACTCCAGGCATCGGGAGCCGATCGCGCCGAACCTCCTGGCCCGCGATTTCACGCCTGCGGCCCCGAATCGCGTCTGGGTAGCGGACACCACCTACTTGCCGGCGGTCGCCGGCTTCCTGGCGGTCATCATCGACCTGTATTCGCGCAAGGTCGTTGGCTGGGCCATGGCCGATCGCCTCGACGCCGAGCTGTCAGGAAGCCTCCGGCGCGCTCTCGCCTCTCGCCGTCTGGGCGCCGGGTTCACCTTCCATTCGGACCGTGGCTCGGAGTTCGCAGCCAGCAGCTTCCGAAAGATTCTCGGTGAAGCTGGCGCGATTCAGGGCATGAGCCGCAAAGGTGTCGACGGCAGTCTGAATCCGGCGGAATCTGACCGTCGAGGCGGCAGCGGTGCCGGCGGGTCAGGTCAGGGGCGGGTGGTCAGGGAAGTACGGTGTTCCCCACCGCCAGGTTGACACATCGAAGGGCGGAAAATGCCCTGCGGGATGGGTAGGAAGACAGACCTGGAGATGAAGAAACCGACCCGAGTGATGGAGCAGCACGAGACCGAGAGG
>JAEXQJ010000225.1 GCA_023438785.1 Pseudomonadota bacterium | reverse complement strand
ATCTGCGCCTCTCAGGATGAAAGGATGACACCCGATGGGGCCTTCGTCGCGGCCGTCAGTTGAGCGGGGCGCGGCCATCGTTCCCATCCGTTTCGGCATCGCGCCGGGCCCACGCCTACCCGTGCAGCGCGCTCGCGACACGCGCAGCACCCTGCGACGGTTGGCTGTCTACTTGGGGAGGCATCGGGCGACTCTTTTCGTGAGCGCGTGCATCGCCATGGTCATCGTGGCCTGTGACCTGAGTGGGCCATACCTATTGGGCCAGACCATCGATCGCTGCCTGATGCCCCGGGACCTGACCGGACTGTGGCGGATGTGCAGCCTCATGCTCACTGCATACGGGGCCTCGTGCTTGCTCGCCCTCACTCAGAGCCGTTTGATGAGCGCGCTGTCCCAGCGCGTGGTGCAGCGGCTGCGCGGCGACCTGTTCGGCCACCTGCAGCGCCTTCCCCTGCGCTTCTTCGATCGCCAATCGCACGGCGACCTCATGAGCCGCCTGACCAACGATCTGGATGCGCTCGGGCAGGTGCTAGGGGCCAGCGCGACCCAACTCGTCGCCGGCTGTCTATGCATGGCCGGTGTGGCCGTCATCATGCTTTACCTCAGCCCGCTGCTGGGCCTGGCGAGTATCGGCACGAGCGCCTTCATCATTCTGGGGATCAACCGGTGGATCGCCGGCAAGATTCGCGAGGCCTTCCGTCTGCAACAGGCCGCCCTGGGAAGGCTCAACGGTTTCGTCGAAGAGAGCGTGGCCGGCCAGAGGGTCATCAAGGCCTACCACCACGAGACAGAGTCCATCGCCCAGTTCGGGAACATGAACTGCGCCCTGCTGCGCGATTCGCGACGGGCCCAGATCGTGGGTGGGCTGCCCGGCCCGATGGCCTTCTTCACAGGCGATTTGGGTCAGGTGGTTGTGGCCTTCCTCGGTGGTGTCCTGGTCCTGCGCGGGCTGGCGACGGTGGGCGGGGTGGCGACCTTCATGGTCTACACCCGTCTCTTCAGCCGGCCTCTCAACGAGCTGGCCAATCTGTACAACCAGATCCTCTCGGCCCTGGCCGGCACCGAGCGCGTCTTCGAGATTCTCGACGAATCAGCCGAAGCCGAGACGGCGACCGACGGACCGCCGATTGCCGGTGACGTCCGTTTCGAGAAGGTGTGCTTCTCTTACGAGGCGGGCAGACCCGTCCTCAAGGAGGTGGACTTCCACGTGCCTCGCGGGAATACCCTCGCTCTCATCGGCGCCACAGGCTCGGGCAAGACCACCGTCGTCAACCTGCTGGCCCGCTTCTACGAACCGGACTCAGGCCGTATCAGCCTCGACGGCCGGCCCATCAGCCACATGGCCAAGGCCGCCTTGCGCCGCCAACTGGGCGTGGTCCTGCAGGACACGTTCCTGTTCGCCGGCTCGGTGCGCGACAACATCGCCTACGGCCGCCCCGAGGCGAGCGATGACGAGATCGTCTGGGCGGCCAGACTGGCCAACGCCCACCCGTTCATCTGTCGTCTGCCCGAAGGCTACGCCACGGGGCTCAGCGAGGGCGGCACAAACCTCAGCCAGGGCCAGCGCCAATTGATCGCCATCGCCCGCACAATCCTCGCCGATCCCCGCGTCCTCATCCTCGACGAGGCCACCAGCAACATCGACACTCGTACGGAGTGCGCCATCCAAGAAGCCACGGCCCGCCTGATGCGCGGCCGCACCTGCCTGGTGATCGCTCATCGCCTCCGCACCATTCGCAACGCCGACGAGATCCTGATCCTCGAAGAAGGTCGCATCCTCCGCCGGGGCTCGCACCGGGAGCTGTTCGAGGCCGAGGGCGGTTCGCGAATGGGGATGAGCGCTGCGGTTGGATCGCGGCGCTAAGGGAAGCCGGGAAGAATGGCACAGCGCCCCAGAATGGACCCGTCATGGAAAGGGCATTGGCCAACCTGTCGCTGCACCACTGCGAGAAGGAGAGCGAGGCTGTCATCGGGAGCATCAGCGACAGGCTCGTGCCGGGTCGTCGTGTTCCGGTTGCGATTCAACGCTGCGACGAGGTCAGGGACCCAATGGTCCGGCGTTCTGGAAGTTGGTGGTCGTCGAAGGCGTTCGTAAGCAGTGCTTCGACTCGTGGCGGTGTTGCTGGCGAGGCATCGCTGCTGCTGGGCTGTTGCCGGGGCAACAGCACGAAGAAGGCCGCGGGAAATTGCTGGGGATTCTCGCTTGCGGAGTTGGCCTGTGGATTGCGTTGAAGCGGCGCCGGAAAGCACAACATGAGCAGCGGTTTCACGACCATCGACCAGGCCCCGCAGGAGAATCCGTGCACCCTGTTCGGCGAGGGGGGGCCCCTGCTGTCAGCCGGACGGCTGGACCGCTACAACGGCATGACTATCGGCTGGGGCGGCCTCGGGCCTTTGTGGCGGCGGAAGGTGGCCGCAGTGTACGTCCGGCCGCAGCGCCACACCTTCCCCTTCATCGAGAAGGAGCCGTACTTCAGCCTTTCACAAACGATCTACAAGCATAGCCGCAGCAGCGAGGTCGGTTGAGCCGCAGTGTCAAGCCCCGAATCTCCCCGGCGCACACGCTCTCGTATCGGCTCTTGGGCGGCGACCTGGCGGATCGTCCTCGGGTTCATCATCTCCCCGGCGTGTGAGCCCGAAGGAGCGGCCGTTCTGGCCGAGTCGCAGGTCATCACATTCTCTTCCAGCGGGGCCCCGGCGCCCGACCAGTCGACCGCGACCGTCTCTGCGAAAGCCACTTCGGGTTTGCCCGTCCGTTACAGCAGTCTGACCCCGCGGGTGTGCGGAGTCGACGCCGGCGGCGTGGTCACGGGGCTCGCATCGGGGATTTGCACCATTGCGGCCGATCAGTCCGGCGATGTCCGCTACGGCCCCGCAGCGCGCGCGTCGGTCGATGTGGTCTTCGCCCTGGCATCGGAGCGCCTGACGTTTGCACCGATTCCAACCTTGACGGTGTTCGATCGGGTGACGGCGCAGGCGGTGGATAGCGCGGGCGAAGCGGTCAGTTACTTGTCGGCTTCTCCCGCGATCTGTGCCGTGGACGCGCAGTGCGGACAATTGGAGGCGTTGACGCCGGGGACGTGCCGCTTGGTCGCCGCGGCGGGCCTCCGGCGTGCGGAGCAGGTCGTCGAGGTGGTCGCAGCGGGCATGACGACGGTACCCGGGGTGCCCTCGGGCATCGCCGTCTTCGCCGGCCTGTCGCCTGACACCGTCGAGGTGCGGGTGGGCGAAACGGCGGCCGGCGGTGCGCCCCTCCTCGGGTACTTCGTCGAATCCTCGCCTGCGGGTCTGACAGCGACGGGTGCCACGGCCTCGCTGACCCTGGCTTGTCCGGGGGGATGTGCCGGTTACGCGTTTCGGGTGATGGCGCGCAGCGCTGTCGGTTCGGGCCTACCGTCTGCCTTCGTGCATCCGCGCACCCGCTATGACGTGACCGCCGTGTTTCGTGAACCGGATACGCGGCCGAATGACAGCATCTTCATCGGCTCGTACATGCTGGACGCGACGACGGGTGAGGTGAGCGCGCTACAGGGCCGGTTGAGCGAGGCCATGACAGGCGGGATGACGCCCTACCCACGGGACACCATGACCTGGCTGCCGCTCGAGCATCAGCTTTCGTCGGTGCCGGTGAACGTGGAGGGGGCCGATGCCTTGCTCGTCGCCACGTTCCGGCTGCCGAACACGAACACCCTGTCCGCCGCCGCGAAGTTTGATGGCAGCGACGGGTGGTCGCCCGGCGCCGGCATGGGCCTGCACTTCGGTTACCCCGATGACAACCCGGGCAACGCCTATGCCCGCGTCTTCGTCAATCGCGGCGATCCGACCGCGACGCCCACCCAGGCCCAGTTGGCCCTGCTCGCCTACGCGGACTGCACCGCCGGCGGAATGATGGGCGCGACCTGCATGACGGGCACGGCCGGCGCGGGATACGGCACCGTGGGCAGCATGAGCGGCTACCCGCTTTCACAAACGACCACCCGCGCGAAGACCCAACTGCAGGGAGTTGACCCATGAATCGAAGCTGGCTGCTCGGATTGTTGATGGCGATCGCCGCGGGTGCGGCTGCCTGCCGTGACGACGAACTGCCCCCGCCTCCTGACGCCGCCGTGCCGGTGATGGATGCGGCCGTGGGCGCGGAGTCCTCCCTGCCCGATAGCAGCGTGGCTGGCGACGCCGCCGCGCCGGCGGACACGGCGGTGGGTGCGGACGCCTGGAGAGTGAGCGTCGACGCCCAAGGCACCGACAGCTACGGCGCGGGCGGCGCGACCTTCCGGGTGGTGGCCACCTTCACCGAGCCCAAGACCCAGCCGAACGACACCATCTTCACCGGAATCTTCACCTTCGACCCCGTGGACAGAACCGTGACTGGCCTGGCTGGCTCCCTGACCCAAGCCATGACCAAAGTGAATGGCACCTACGGCGCACCCATGACCACCGTGGCCTTGACCCATCAACTCTCGTCGGTGCCGTTGACTGTGGATGGCGTCGACGGACTCCTGGTGACCACGTTCGCGCTCGACGCCACCGACACCTTCACCGGTGGCGGCTTTGCGCCCGGGGGAACCCAGTATTACGGCCTAAACGAAGCAACGCCCAACAACCACAACGCCTACGTGTCTATCTTCGTGAATGCGGCCGATCCCACGGCAGCGCTGACCCAGGCCCAGTTGGAAAAGCTGGCCTACGCCGATTGCACGGAGGGCGGCATGATGATGAAGACTTGCATGACCGGCACCAGCATCGCCGGCTACGGGCGCGAGGGAACGATGGGTGGGTATCCGTCGGCGCAGACCATTGGCGCGCCATAGTAGGAAGCCGCACGTGCGGCGGGCGAGCCTGGGCATCGCCTTTGGCGTCTGCGCAACCCTGGTGCCGGCCGCAGGGCGTGCCGAGGAGCCCACGCAACTGGCGCCGGTCGTGGTGTCAGCCAAGGCTCCGACGAACGGAGGACTGCAGGCTCCCTCGGGGGCGATCGAGCTCGACGACGAAGACCTGGCACGCCGACGCGAAGGCACGGCGGACGCGAGTCGACTGATGGACGGCGTCGCCGGCGTGGACGTGGGCGGGGCGGGCGGCATCTCCAGCGTGCCGACCATCCACGGTCTGAGCGACGAGCGGCTGCGCATCCAGGTGGACGGCGTGGATCTGCAAACGGCCTGTCCCAATCACATGAACTCCCCGCTCTCCTATGCGTCGCCAACCAAGGTGGCGCGCATTCGCGTCTACGACGGTGTCGCGCCGGTCAGCGTCGGTGGCGACAGCTTGGGCGGCACCGTCCAGGTGGAATCGGCCCCGCCGAGCTTCGCCCCGGCCGGCGGGGCTGCCTTGTTGAACGCGCAGACGGGCACGTTCTTCCGCAGCAACGGTCGTGGGCTCGGCTATCACCTGGGCGCCGCGGCGGCTGGCTCCTGGCTTCGCATCGAATACGCCGAATCGGGATCGCGGGCCGACAACTACCGAGCGGCGGGCGCGTTCAAGCCAGCGGCCCCGGGACGCGAGGGCGGCGCTGTCCTGGCGCCCGATGAAGTGGGGTCCAGCGCCTACCGCGGTTCCGTAAATCGGTCGTTGAGGCTGGCCGTGCGACGGGGTGCGCATCGGCTGCACGCCGAAGCCAGCCGACAGGTCGTCGGCTTCGAGGGCTATCCCAATCAACGCATGGACATGACCAGCAACGACAACCGCATGGCCAGCCTCCGTTACACCGGGGCCTTCGAGTGGGGCGATCTGGAAGGCCGGCTCGCGTACCAGGAGACCCATCATCAAATGGATATGGGCCCCGATCGCTACGCCTACGGCACGGGCATGCCCATGGAGAGCAAGGCCCGTCAGCGGCAGGCGGCGGTCCACGCCCTGATCCCGGTGGGCAGTGAGGCCGCGTTGCGCCTGGGCGTGGAAGGGCAGTACTACACCTTGTTCGACTGGTGGCCGCCGGTGGGGGGCGTGATGGGGCCCAACGCGTTTTGGAATGTCGACTACGGCCGCCGGGCGCGGGCGGATGTATTTGCCGAATGGGCGCAGTCCTTCGGCGCAGCGTGGAACGCCGTGTTCGGCGTGCGTGGCGCGCTGGTCGGGACCGATGCTGCGGCCGTCCAGGGCTACGACAACGGGTTGGCTGCGACCTGGGCTAACGACGCCGCGGTCTTCAATGCACGGGACCGCGGCCGCCGCGACACACTCCTCGACGCCACGTTGCGGGCCAGCCACGCGCCCTGGCAGCATTTTTCCTACGCGGCCGGACTGGCGCAGAAGTCCCGTGCGCCGAGCCTGTACCAACGCTACCCGTGGTCGACTAATCCCATGGCCGCGTTGATGAACAATTTCACGGGCGACGGGAACGGCCACGTGGGCAACCCGGACCTGCGACCCGAGGTGGCCCGCACGGTGAGCCTGAGCGCTGACCTCCACGACGCCGACAAGGCCGGCTGGGAATTGCGCGCCACTGGCCACTACACCCGGATCCGCGATTACATCGATGCGCGCCGATGCGGCGTCGGGCAGTGCCCCGGGGCCGCGGCTGCCGCGGGCTTCGTGCTGCTCCAATACGAAAACGCCTCCGCACGCCTCTACGGGGCCGACCTGTCGGGGCGGGGGCGTCTCTCCCTCGGCGAACGCGGCGAGATCGTGACCACCGCGACGTTCTCATGGCTGCGCGGCGAGAACACGGCCACGGGGGACTTCCTGTACAACCTCATGCCCCCGCGCGTCCGAGTGACGTCGACCTATGGCTGGCGGGGATGGTCTTTGTCTCCCGAAGTGCTGGCCGTGGCTGCCAAACACGATGTCTGCCGCGTGCGCAACGAGATCGAGACTGGCGCCTACTGGCTGCTCCACGTGCGGGCCGGGTTCGAGTGGCGCGGCCTCCGGGTGAATCTTGCGGTCGAGAATGTCTTCGATCGCTTCTACGCCGAGCCTCTGGGCGGCGCCTACGTGGGCCAAGGATCATCCATGACCACGAACGGTGTGGCTTGGGGCGTGGCGGTTCCGGGACGGGGGCGATCGGTCAACGGGGCCGTATCGTGGCGCTATTGAGGTGCGAGGCCCTCGAGGAACGCGGACTGATCAAGGACCCGCGACGGCGCGCTTCATCCGTTTCAAGGCCGTGGCGAGCGCGACCGCGAGCATCTGAGCCGCGCCCGGGCCCTGCGCGGGTGGGGGACTGTGTCGGCCCGGTTCCGGTCGACACTGCCCCTGGTGCTCCTCCTCCCAT
>JAEXQJ010000218.1 GCA_023438785.1 Pseudomonadota bacterium | reverse complement strand
GGATTGGAGGAGGACGCATTGGGCGGGCAGGCCTTGGGCGCGGGCGCGCCAGCCGGCGCCCACCAATCCCGGCACGCAGGCCACGCCCACGATGCCGACGTCACCGCCGGCCAGAGCGGGTGAGCGCAGGAAGCGGCCGAAGTCGGAGCCGTGCACGACGGCCAGGGCCTGGGCGTGGTGGCGGGACGCGATCTCGGTGGCGGCGGAAATCGAGCAACCCGCCATGCAGTGTGAACAGCGCAGCTCTGTGCCCGAGCGCTGGGCCGCGCAGTCGTGTTCCCGGCGCCGCGCGCAGCCGGGCAGCACCACCACGTGGCGGCGGCAGGCCAGGAAATCCTCGCGCCAGGCGCGGTTGAGGATCTCCGCGCCTACCATGTTGAAGTGGTATTCCACGCAGCGGCGCGAGCACTGCACGGTGTCTTCGCGCGGGCCGCGGGTGGCCAGATCGCTACGCAAGAAGCGCTCCACGCGCTCGGTGAACGGGCCCAGCAACGCGCGACTGGAGGCTTCGAAATCGATGGCGAAGGCGACGAGGCAGCGCAGGCTCTCCTCGGCCTGGGACGCCTGGTTCAGATAATCCTGCCAGCCCGCCAGGCGGTTCATTTCGTCGTCGTATTCGCCCGAGGCCCACAGCCAATTGCACAGGGCCGCGAATTCGGCCAGCGAGGGAGCGGGCCGGCCCAGGGGCGCGGGCGCATCGAGAACCAGGAGCGCCGAATTCGAGCCGTCGCGGCGGCGATCCTGGCCGCCGCGGCGCTCGCTCACCAGGCTTTGCACCAGATCGTCGCGCCGGTGGCTGGGCCGCGTGGCCTCGTAACCACGCGCCCGCCACAGCACGCCCACCAGCAACGCCTCCAGCAAATACTCGTCGTGCGAACGGCGCGCCTCGCGTTGCGTGGCCTCGACGAAGGCGCCGTAGTCGTCCACCAGAGCGCGCAGCGCCTCGCCGCGAGCCAATACGCCGTCAGCCAGTTGTGCCACGGCCTTCAGGTACGCGTCGCTGCCCAACCCCGCGGGTCGCAAGTTGTAGGTGGGGTGCTTGTCCATGGCGGGTCCTGGCCAAAGGAACACCGCCGGCCCGCGAGAGTGTCACCGGGTTGGCTGATTCTTCTTCTGATCCCCGGCCCGCACCTTGGCCAGCTCGTCGACCTTGATGAAGCGCTGAGCGGCGTCTTTGATTTCGGCCGTGGTCAGGTGCTGGATCTTGTCGTTGACCTTGCGCCAGTACTCCATGGTGCGATCGAGGAAGAGCTCTTGGGCCAGCTCGCCGGCCACGAAGTCGTCGTCGGCGAGACGCGCCTGCCAGTTCTTGGCGTAGCTCTTCTTGGCCTCGCTCAGCTCTTGGTCGGTGAAGCCGTCCTTGACCACCCTCTTCACCTCGTCGAGCATGGCGGCCAGGCCCTTGTCGACGTTCTGCGGGGCACAGATGGCCCAGGCCATGAAGCGGCCGCTCCGATCGATGGGGTGGGCGTAGATGGCCGAGCCGGCGCCGTAGGAGAGCCCCTCTTTTTGGCGCAGGCGATCGAAGAGCCGCGAGCTGGGGCTGCCGCCGAGCATGTAGTTGAGCATGAGCAGCGCCGGGTAGGCCGGATCGTCGTCGCGCACTTCCAGGGTTTCGCCGGTCATGACGAACGACATTTCTTTGTCGGGCGTGTCGATGAGCCGGTCCTCGCGCAGGTTCGGCTTGTAGGGCAGGGCGATGCGCTGGTAGGGCTGGCTGGACTTCCACGCGCCCAGGTCCTTGCCAAGTTGGGCCTTGATGGCCTCGGCGTCGAAGTCGCCCACCACCGCGAGTTGCGCCGCGCCCGCGCCCCACAGCTCCTTGTGCATGCGGGAAAGCTCACCGACCTGAATCTTGCGCAGCCGCGCGATGGTCTCCTGAATGCTGGGGATGTAGCGCACGTCCTCGGGCGGGTAGGGGAAGAGCTGCTGCAGCAGGGCCAGTTGGCCGTTGGCCTGCGGATCCTGGAGCTGCTCCTCCAGGTGCGAGAGCATCTCCTTGCGCAGCGATTCCAGCTCGGCTTTGGGGAAGGCCGGCTCGCGCAGAATTTCCGTCACCAGGTCCAGCACGGCGGGCAGGTTTTCGCGCGTCGTCTTGACACGCACCTGGGCCACGTTGGCCGTACCCGGCGAGAAGCGACTGCCGCCCATGGCCACCTCGGCGCGGAGCTGGTCCAGCCGATCACGGAGCTGCTGGAAGGTGTGCTTCTTGGTGCCGCGCATGAGCATGTCGGGCAGCAGGGCCGCCACCTCGGTCTTGCCGCGCAGGTCCGCCTCGCTGCCAAAGCGGAGCGTGAGCACCAGCCGAACCACGCCGCCCTTGGTCTTCTTGGGCAGCAGCGCCAGCCTCAGGCCGTCGGGCAAGGTGCCGCGCGTGGTGCGCCTCTCCACGTTGTCGATGGTCGCCTCGAAGGCCTCGCCCTCGGCCACGGCCGCCTCGCCCTTGTAGTCCTTCATCATGGCGGTCACGTCGGGCGTGGTGGCCAGCGGCGCGCGATCGGGAGCCTTGGTGGGCAGGAACATGCCCAGGGTGCGGTTGCTGGGCTTGAGATAGGCCTTGGCCACGCGATCCACATCCGTCGTGCTGACCTTCTTCACGCGATCGCGGCTCAAGAACAGCAGGCGCCAGTCGCCCATGGCCGCGTACTCGGACAGCACCACGCCGGTGCGCGCGGTCTCCGTGAGAACGAGATCGAAGTCTTTCATCCACCCGGCGCGCCAGCGCTCCAACTCGTCGCTGGTCACGGGCTTGTGGCCCATGCCCTCGACGACGGACAACATGACGTCGCGGACTTTTTCCGGCGAGCCACCCGGCCGCACCTTGGCCGTGAGGTTGATGACGCCGGGCTCGGCCATGGGATAGACCACGCCCGAGACCTCGCTGGCCAGGCCCTTGTCCACCAGCGCCTTGTACAGACGGCCCGAGGGCTTGTTGGTCAGGATGTCGGCGATGGCGTCCTCGGCCATGCGGTCGGGGTCCGCGCCGGCCACGCCGTGATAGATGAGCGACACCACGGTCACGTCGCCGGCTCGGCGCAAGGTGACCTGGCGCTCGCCGTCCTGCACCGGCTCCACGGTCCAGGTGGGCTGCAGCTTGCGCGCCGGCCTGGGGATCACGCCGAAATACTTGGTCACCAGGCTCAGGGCCTGCTTGGCATCGAACTGCCCGGCCACGATCAGCACGGCGTTGTCGGGCTGATAGTACCTTTTGTAGAAGCCGCGCAGGTTCTCCACGGGGACGCGCTCGATGTCGCTGCGCGAGCCGATGGTGGACTTGCCGTAGTTGTGCCATTGGTAGGCGACGGACATCATCTTGTCCTCCAGCACGGATTGCGGCTGGTTCTCGCCCATCTCGAACTCGTTGCGCACCACCGAGAACTCTTTGGCCAGATCGTCGGCGGCGATCTTGCTGTTGACCATGCGGTCCGCTTCCAAGGCCAGCGCGAAGTCCAGCGCCTCGGGTGAGGCGGGCAATTCCTCGAAGTAGTTGGTGCGATCCCACCACGTGCTGCCGTTGAAGTTGGCGCCCTTGGATTGCAGTTCCTTCCAGATGTCGGGCCGCGTGGGTGTGCCCTTGAAGAGCATGTGCTCGAGCAGGTGCGCCATGCCCGTCTCGCCATAGCCCTCGTAGCGCGAGCCCACGAGGTAGGTGACGTTCACCAGCACGGTGGGCTTGGTGGGATCGGGGAAGAGCAGGACGCGCAGGCCGTTGGGCAGGCGGTACTCGGTGATCCCCTCCACGCTGGTCACCGGGGTGGGGGCGGCCGTGCCGCCGTTGCCAGAGGGTGGAGCCGCGGCGCTGGAATCCGGTGCGGCAGCGGAGAGCGAGATCGTCGTGAGGACCGTCATGAGCGCAACCCTACAAGAAATCATGGATGTGGATTGTTCTCTGCGCCGAGGCCAGGGGCAACCCATACCTGGCTGCTGACTACAGTACGCCCGCACTGGCGGGGTGCATGGCCCGCTGCTCTTCCCGGCTGAGCACCCGCCGCACGTGGCCCTGCGGATCCTCGATGACCAGGTTGTCGCCCGACTGGTAGTAGCGGTAGGCCACGCGGCCGTCCTGCTCGACCTCGTATTTGTTGTCGATGGTGCGGCGTACGCGATACACGTGATTGGCGATGCGCGTCTCCACCGAGCCGTCCTCGTTCATGGCCATGGGGTTGGCGTTCGTGTAGAACTCGATGGGATTGAAGATGATCCAGTCGCCGAGCAGGCACAGCTCGTACACCGGAATGACGATCAGGCCGAACATGATGAGCGAGCGGACGAACTTGTTGCTGCTCACCCCGCCGTTCCAGTTGTAGACCCGACGGGTTGCGGCGTACTGGCCATAGCAGCCCGCGAGAAGCGAGGCGCACAGGGCGAGGGCAGGCAGGGTCATGTGTGAGCGTTTCATTGGGTATCTCCTTCGATGAGAGCCACGCGTGGCACGTGTCATGAATGTGATGCAATCTAGGCCCATGGTTGTCCCCCGGCGGCGCGTGCGCTGGTGCGTATGGCTCTCGGCCGCCCTGGCCTTCGGGCCGGGATGCGGCGACGACGGCGGGACCTCGCCCGGCGACGGCGCGGGCACGCCCGTCAAGGTGATGACCCGCAACGTGTTCCTGGGGGCTGAGTTCGACGACCTCCTGGCCGCCGCCAGCGTGGCCGAAATTCCCGCCCGCGTGGGTGCCTTGTGGCAGGCGGTGCAGGCCGCCGACTTTGCCGGCCGCGCGAAGTTGATCGCCGACGAGGTGGCGGCCGAGCTGCCGGACGTGCTGGCCGTGCAGGAGCTGGAGCTTCTTCGCATGCAGGTGCCCAGCAACTTCGCCGCCAGCGGGTCGGCGGTCGACGCGGACACAGTGGCCCCCGCGGGCGACATGCTGGCCATCTTGCAGGCCGAGCTGACGGCGCGCGGTCTGGACTACGGCGAGCCCGCGGTGGTGGTCACGCACACCGACACGGAGATGCCGGGCGAAGATGCGCTGGGTGGCACGTTCGATCTGCGGCTCACCGATCGCGACGCCATCTTCGTGCGCCCGGGCTTGACGGTCAGCAACCCGCGCGCGGCCGATTTTCCGACCCTGATCGCGTTGCCCGTGGGGGGCTTGGGCGGGATTCCCGTGAAGCTCAAACGCGGCTACGCCGCCATCGACGTGAACGCCGCCGGTACTCCGTTCACCTTCGTGAACACCCACCTGGAGGTGGGCGGCCTGGCCACGGTCTTCCAAGAGGCGCAGGCGGGAGACCTGCTGCAGGCGCTGGCCGACATCAGCGGGCCCGTGGTGGCGGCGGGCGACTTCAATAGCGACGCGGCCGGCACCACCACCAAGAGCTACGCCAGGCTGACCAAGGTCTTCACCGACGCCTGGAGCAAGACCAATCCCACGGACGCGGGACCCACCTGCTGCAGCGATCTGAGCACGGCGCCCGCGCCCAGCGAGCGCATCGATCTCGTCCTTTACCGGGGCCACGTGACGGCGCTGTCGGCCACGCGCGTGGGCTTGACGGCGCGCACGCCGGGTGGGCTGTCGGCCTCCGATCACCAGGGCGTGGTGGCCACGCTCAGCGTGGCTCGCTGAGACCGGGCCACGGCCACGAGCGACGCGCCTCGGGCGGCAGACAGCCGTGGCGCCGCACGTGTTCGCTCACGAACGCCAGGGTGGGTCGATTGACGTAGCCGCCGCCGTGCAGCGGGCCGAATTCGGCCTCGTAGCGCAGGGCGATTTGGGCGAACAACTCGTCGCGCAGTGCTTTGGCACACACGCTGGCCGCGGCCACGGCCACGTGAACACTTTCGCCGCGATCGTGGCTCTCCAGATGGGGATAGCGTGACCGCAGAGGGGCAAACAAGGTGCGACCGTCGGCGACGATGCGGGTGCAGGTCGGTGCACGTGCGATGAGGCGTACGGCCCGATCTCGCTCCAGAATGTTGAGCGCGCCGCGATTTACGTATTCGTCTATGGTTTCCACGTCACACACTTCCAGGCCACAGAAGGTGGCGTGTCTTTCGATGATCTCTTTGAGCTCCGCGCGGCGTTTTCGGGCCGCCGCTGACGATCCGAACGCCTTGGAATCGCGCACGCCCGCGTCGGCCAGGTGCTGGGCCGTGGCTTCGTCCAGTGCCACGGCGGCCATCACCATGGGCCCCAGGCCCGGGCCGCGACCGGCTTCGTCGATTCCAAGAACCAGACCGTGCATGGCGTTCAGAACTAGCGTCCCCCGCAGTCATTTGTCCATCGCCAGCAAGCTATTCACCCCAGGCACCGTCTGCTATGTCAAAGGAGCGCATGAGCCGTAAGTCCGACAAACACGCTGTGCAGGGTGCCGTCCCCTCCTCGGCCTTGGCGTCGTCCGACGGTCGGTTCAACACCGCGGAGATGCGTTTCTTCGACGAGGGCGACAAGCAGGGCGCCCATCACGTCGAGGTGGACAAATTCGATGATCTGGCCGACCACGAAGCCCACAAAAAATCGCACCGGCGCGCTGTGTTCTTCGGCGCCGGCGGGTTTCTTCTGTGCGTGGCAGGTGGCCTGGTCCTTTGGCTGAAAGGCGAGCCGCAGACGATTCCCGATGTGCCGGCCGCTCCCGCGGCGACCGAGCCGGCTCCGGCTCAGCCCGTCGCCGCCGCGCCCACCGCCGTGGAACCTGCCGCGCCCGTGCTGGCTGAGTC
>JAEXQJ010000062.1 GCA_023438785.1 Pseudomonadota bacterium | reverse complement strand
GCCCAGATTGCGGGCCCGGGCGGCGCGGCGGGTCCGCCCGGCGAGAGCGAGCCCAACGACGAGCCCACTCGTGCCTCGGCCCTGGCAGCAGGCACCACCACCGGCTTCCTGCCGCTCGGCGACGTGGATTTCTTCTCCTTTGTTCCCGACAAACCCGTGTGGCTGAGCGTCGACCTCGCGCCGCCGGCCTATGTCGCGCCCAAGCTGGAGATCACGCGTGTTCGGGACGGCAAGGTGCTGGCCACGGTCGCGGCCAAGAAACCGCGGCATCCGGTTCGTGTCGCCGATCTGCCGGGCGAGACTGGAGAACCCGTGCTCATTCGGCTGTCCCAGGGCAAGCGAGATGGCAACGCCAGTCAACCCTACATGCTGAAGCTGACGGTCACGCCACGGGCGGACGCGGCTGCGCGCTGAGGGAGCTCCCCAGCGAAGAAGTGACGGGACGGCGTCGGGGCTGTGACGCCGTTGTCACGGTAGGCGCCGACTGCCGCGCTGATCAGCCGGTCTGTCCGTCGGGCGCCCTCGGGCTCAAGCAGGCGTGCCCACAGAGCTTTCGTAACCGGGGTGGGGCTTCTTGACTGGTCGGCGGCAATGTTGCAAGCCATAGGTGTAGGCCACCTGATGCTCGAGCCGTGGATCATAGAAGAGATCCGACGACGCGAAGAGGATGAACGTCGGCGGAATCAACGCCCTCAGCTAGAGGTACCGATCTGGCCGGAAGAGGGGCCGGGTGCGGATACGGATGACCGCGGGGACGAGGAGCCCCAGCGGGGCGTTGTCATCATCGGCATGTAGCCGCGATTGCTCGTCGCGCGAAGTCGCCCGAGTGCCGCGCGAAGTCATCAGGATTTTGGCACTTCACGGAAACGACCTTATCAAGGTTCTATGGACCTTGAGACACAGGGCGCGAGACGGGAAGGCGTCGACTTCGTGGGCCTCGTGGGTCGAGAAGAGGAGCGGCGCGCTCTCGATTCAGCGCTCGATCGCGCGCTGCGCTTTCGGTCACCCCAATTCGTAACGGTCCTCGCCCCCGCGGGCATGGGCAAGACCCGGCTGCTGCAAGAATGGATGGCGAAGGTCGATGAGCGGGGGGACTTCCAGGGCATTTTCGCCCGCGGCAAGCCCGGGGAGCGGGGCGAGGAGGCTGAGTCCTACGCCGTTCTATCCAGGCTGCTTCGCCAGCGCTTCGGTATCCAGGACAGCATGACCGACGAGGAGGCGCATCTGCACCTGCGCTCCGGGTTGCAGGCCGTCTTTGGCGATCGCCGTGTCTCCGAGATCGCCGGCCTGCTGGGCAGCTTGCTGGGCATGGGGCTGCCCGAGAGCCCGCTTGCCCAGTCGCTGTCCATGCGCCCCGAGCAGCAGAGCGAGTTGGCACGCGCCGTCCTCTGTCGCTTCATTGAGGAAGACACGAGTCAGCGACCGCTCGTCATGGTGGTCGACGATGCCCACCTGGCGGACGAGGCCTCGTTGGACGTGCTCGCGCGTCTGCCCGGCGAGCTGGGTCAATCGCCGCTCGTCGTCGTGGTCGCGGCTCGCGCCGAGTTGCTCGTGCGCCGCCCCGAATGGATCAAACGCGAGGGCAGCCACGCCCGCGTGGATCTCAAGCCGCTTGCGCCCCTGGAGATGGACGTCTTCATCAAGTGCGCCCTGGCGGCGGACACCCTGGCGCCCGGGCTGGCCGAGCGCGCCGCCCTCGAGTCCGGGGGCAACCCGCTCCTGCTCGGCCAGTTGCTGCGCCTATACCAACGGCACGGCATTTTGGTCCCGAAGGGGGCGACGACGACCGCGACCGACTGGACCTTCGACGTGGAGCGCGCGGCGCAGGCGCGTCCGAACCTGAGCCCGGAGGCGGCGGCCCAGGCCCACCTGGCCGAATTGTCACCCGCCGAGCGCGACGTCCTGCTGCGTGCGGCAGCCGTGGGGCCCGTGTTCTGGCCAGGGGCACTGGTCGCCATGGCGCGCATGGGGGCCGAGCCTTGGGATCCGGGCGCGGTCTTCGCGCCGGATCCGTCTATCGAGGAGACCAAGCGCATCTGCTCGTCTCTTCGAGAACGCGGTTTCGTGCGCCAAGCGAAGAGCGGACTGGTGGCCTGCGACACCCCGCTGGAGTTTGCCGAGGAGGCGGAGCGCGCCCTCATCGAGGCTCAGGTCACGCCCGAGACCATGCGCCGGCGCCGGCGTTTTGCCGCCCAATGGATTGAAGCGCGCTTGGGCTGTGAGCCGAGCAGCGAGCAGTACGAACACGTGGCGATGCTTTTCGAGCAGGGCGATGATGTCCAGCGCGCGGCGCGGATCTATGCGGTGGCCGGCGATCGCGCGCACCGACAGCGTCGCTATGAGCGGGCGCGGGCCATGTACCTGCACGCCGCCCGTCTGCTGGATGGCGACAACGTCGCGCTCAAGATCGAGACGTGTCACAAGCTCGGGGACACGGCGGCCCGGCTAGGGCGCAGCCGCGAGGCCCTGGCCCATTTTGGTGAGATGCTCAAGCAGGCCTGGCGTATGGATCTGCCGGGCAAAGGTGGGGCGGCACACGGACGCATCGGCCGCATCTACCGCGCCCTCGGCGACTACCGGCTGGCGCTGCAGCACCTGGATCTGGCCCATCTGCTGTTCGATCTGGCCGGGGATCGCCCGGGCGTGGCGGCCAGTCTGGATGACATCGGCCGCATTCACCACCTGATGGGCGCATCCGCCCAGGCCTTGCGTTGCCATCAGACGGCGCTGAAGATTCGCGAGGAGTTGGGCGATGAGCAGGGCAAGGCCCTGACCCTGTCGTGGCTCGGGCTGGTGGAGGCCCAGATGGGTGAATTGCGCCGGGCACAGCAGAGCTTCCAGAAGGCCTTGGCCATCAGTCAGTCCGCGGGCGACACCCACCGGACGATGTTCGCGCTCCTCGATCTCGGTGCCCTGTCCCGCGAGGCCGGTCACCCGGAACTGGCTCAGCGGCTCCTGGAACGGGCGCGCGGGCTGGCCCGCAAAATGGGTGAGCGCCTCAACGAGTGCCAATTGGCTCTGCAGATCGGCGCCTGCCTGGTGGCCCGGGGCCGGCTGACCGAAGCGGAGGGCGAGCTGAGCTCGGCCAAGGAGGTGGCCCGCAAGTTCGGCGCGCGGCGCCTGTTCGCGGAGGCCGAACGGGGATTGGCGGAGCTGTGCCTGGTCCGTGGCGACTATCTGGGCGCCCGCGATCACGCCAACACGGCGGCCGTGGAGGCCGAGAAGATCGGCGCCTCGCCTCTGGTGGGCACGGCTCTGCGTGTTCTGGCCACGGCGTTGTCGCGTGGCGCTCCGGGGGACGCCCAGCGCGGCGGCGCCCGTGAGGTCTTCGATCGCGCGGTGGAATTGCTCGCCGGCGCGGGCGCGGAGATCGAACTGGGGCGGACCTTCTTGGCCTATGCCCATTTCGAACAAGAACAAGGCCGGCTCACCGTCGCGGAAAAGCTGCGCGAACAAGCGCACGGCATTCGACAGCGGGCCGGCCTAGCGGGCGCGGCGAGCGAGGCGAGCGTCGCCGCGGAGTCATTGATGTGAGCGGGGAGGGAGAGCCTCCCCGCCACTGGCTACTTCTTCTTCAGATCGTCAGTCTTCACGAGGAGCCGATCCACGGACCACTTGGGCACCACGTAGACATCGGGCTGCCCGCCCACGGCCACGTAGTAGTTGTTCTTGTCGCTGGTCTGGCCACCCACCTTGAGCGAGCAGCCATGGCCCTTCACGTTCGACTTGGCCGTGATGGCCGCCGTGGGTTTGGCCATGCCGGTGGCCTGGGCTGAGTTGTCGAGGGCGAAGCTCTGGGCCTTCCAATCCGAGAAGCTGCTCGTGATGCTGCTGGTCTTCGAAGTGTCGAGGGTCAACCCGGCCGGCTTGACCAGCTTCCAGTCCTTGCCCGACTTGCCGATGGTGTACGCGTCATTGTCCCGCACCACGGCGACCTCGGTGAGCTCATCCGCGGTGAGGTCGCACATGGTCTTGTCGCGGAACTCGATGGGGCGCTTGTCCACACGGTCCAGGTTGAACTTCTTGACCAGGAAGACCTGCGGCTGGTCGGCCAGCTTGACGTAGGTGTCCTCGTCGCCCTTCTTCTTGCCGACGAGCACCGCCACCTGCTTGCCGCCCTTGAGCGACACCGTGATCTTGGTCTCGGGCGCCTGCAGGCCTGTCTCCTCGGGCTTGGCACCGTCCGCGAAGTCATTGGCCTTCCAGGAGGCCATCTGCGAGATCAGGCCCGTGGCCACCGTCTTGTCCAGCGGCTCTACCTTCACGGCGGACTCGACCACGCGCCATTCGCTGGGCGCGCCGCCGTCCGTCGGGGCGGGCTTGCTGAGCACAATCTTGCCGCCCGTCTTGGACTCGATTTCGATCTTCTCCGCATCCTTCTCGTCGAAGGTCGCGATGCTCTTGTCGCGCCACGCGGCCACGTCCTTGTCGAACTGATAGCGGGGCAGGTTGGTGGCAGCCCAGACCTCGTCCTTCCCCTCCAGCCGCAGCATGGTCTGGTCGTTGGCGCTCTTGCCCACGTGCAGGTCGGCCAGCACCTTGTCGCCCTGTTTGACCACCACGCGCAGGGCCTTGTCGCCGACCTCGAATTCGCCGTGTCGGCTCTTCTGGTCCGACACGATGGTGGCGAAATCCATCTTCTCCAGGGACTCGAAGGCGGCCTTGGCCGCGTCGTTGTCGGCGGCATAGACCACCGGCTTGACGACCTTGTAGGCCTGGCCCTCCTTTTTGATGACGGCGGTGGCTCCGCCCTTGGTGACTTCCAGGGTGTCGAAGTCACCGGCCTTCAGCTTGGCGACCGGGCGAGGACCACCTTCGGCGGGGCGATTGCCCTTCTCGGGCGAGTGCAACAGGGAAATCGTCACGAGGACGAGGCCGGCGAACACCACGCCGGCGATAACGGTCTTGCGGTTCATCGTCTACCTCGGCTGTTTAGATCTTTTGGTTTGCGCGGGCTACGCGACGGAGGCGCCAGCGCGCCACCCCGAACAGGCAGAACGCGAGCGGCAGGCCCAGCACGTTGGCCCAGCGGTAGGCACCCAGGGTTCCCTCGGACGAGACCGTCAACTGACGGCTGTCCATGTTCTTGGCCCGCAAGGGGATGAGGGCCTCGTCTTCCACGGTCCAGCCGATGGCGTTGTAGAGCATCTGCGCGCCGGCGGCGTAGAACGGGAAGTAGCGAGCGAGCTGCGAGTACTCGTCACTGGCGAAGTCCGAGTCACCGACCACCACCAGACGCACCGGCTTGGCCGACTCCGCGAGCGGCTGCTTGCTGTCCTTGGTGGACACCGCGGCGGCGGGCGTGTTGACGAAGGCGCTCTTGAGCGGCCCCTGGTAGGCATAGGCCAGGCCGAAGGGGCCATGGTCCTTGGAGGGCTGCATCTTCTGCAACTCCTCGGCGCTGACGATGAAGAAGCCTTCGTGCTTCCACGAGGTGGGGCCCGAGGCGGCCAGCTTCCAAAGCTTGCCGCTGGCAGGCACCTTGCCGTCGGCCAGCGGGCCCGTCAGGCTGACGGAGCTGGCGTAGGGGAACACGAGGCCGCGCAAGCCATCGACCACGGACAGCCCGGGCGCCTTCTCGACGGCCGCCGCCAGGAAGACGGGGGCGCTGAGCAGGGCGCGTCGGCCCCCGGCCAGGTCGACCACGCCGGGCACCGCGCCCTCGCGGTCCATGATGAAGTTCGTCCCCACCTTGAAGCCGTAGGCCTCGATGATCTTGTTCAGGCCCACGTCGTTGCTCTGAGCCATGCGGATCTGCCCCATCTGCATGGGGTTCATCCCGTTGGGCGCGGCCACCGCCATGCCGTCGGCGAGAATGATGGCGCCCTTGCCAGTCATGATGAAGCGGTCGATCTCGCGCTGGCCCTTCTCGTCGATGGGCTGCTTGGGACCGCCGACGATCAGGGCATCGACGTCGGCGGCGATCTCGGTGGTCGAGGGATTCACCGTGGTCACGTCGTATTCCTGCTCCAGGTCCTGCTTGAAGGCCTGGAAGCCCTGGCTGGGCGCGTTTTCGCCGTGGCCGGTGGTGAAAGCGATCTTGTTCTTCTTGACGGTCAGCTTCTTGATGAGCGAGGTGAACTGGTACTCCAGGCCCTCGGCGCGCATGACCTGCGGGATGGATTCGATCTTGTCGCCGTACTGCAGGCACACGCCCAGGTAGTAGGCGCCCAGCTCGAACTTCGAGCTGCGCGTGACCTGGATTTGCACCTTCTGCACCTTGCAGCGGTTGGCCTCGGCTTCCAGCTTCTGGTCCGTGCCTGGGTCAACGGCCTCCCAGCGGAACTTGCCGTTCGAGTTGGTCTTGTACTCGTCGATCAGATCGCGCAGGTAGCGCGACAGGGTCTTGATCTCGGGCGGCAGGTCACTGGAGATGAAGGCCTTCACCGTCATGTAGTCGGGAAGGTTCTTCACGAGATCCTTCGAGGGCTGCGAGAGGGTGTAGACCTTCTTCTCGGTCAGGTCGATGCGCCCGAAGACACGCGTGCTGATGAGGTTCACCAGCACCAGGGCGCCCGCCACGAAGACGGCGTACAGGATGGCGTTGGAGGCGTAGCTTCGCTTTTTGTTGGGGCTGGACATGGCTTAGTTCCACTTCCGGGATTCGAGGGAGACGGTGGCGACCACCAACGAGATGGCCATCACCGAGACGTAGTAGAGGACGTCACGCGAATCGATGACGCCGCGGCTGATGGCATCGAAGTGCGTGCCCATGCTCAGGAAGGCCAGGATGGGCTGCAGCCACGCGGGCGCGAATTGCGCGATGTTGCCAAACAGGAACAGGCAGAACGAGATGAAGAGGGCGATGATGAACGCCACGATCTGGTTGCGCGTGAACGAGGAGGCCATCACGCCGATGGCCACGTAGGCGCCGCCCATGAGCAGCAGGCCGATGTAGCCGGCGATGATGGGACCGCGATCAGCGGGGCCCATGAGCATCAGGGTGATGGCGTAGAAGAAGGTCATCCCCACCATGGCGGCCAGCAGGCCCATGGCGCCGATGAACTTGCCGAGGACGATCTGCCAATCGGGCACCGGCATGGTGACCAGCATCTCGATGGTGCCCGAGCCCTTCTCCTCGGCGATGAGCCGCATGGTCATGGCCGGCGTGAAGAAGACGAACAGCAGAGGTGTCAGCCCGAAGAAGCCGCGCATCTCGGCCTGGCGTTCGAGGAGCACGTTCTGGAAGAACAAAAAGCCCGCGATGAGCATGAACACCGTGACGACGATGTATGCGACGGGCGAGTTGAAGTAGGTGCGGATCTCGCGTTTGGCGATGGTCAGGGCGGCGCTCATGACTTGCTCTCTTCCCCGGTGGTCAGGTGACGGAATACGGTTTCCAGACTGGCGGCCTCGCGGTGCAGCTCCAGCAAGGTCCACTTGTTGTCCACGGCCGCACGGAACAGCGTCTTGCGCAGGTCCTCCTGGGCGGCCGCATCGATGGCGAAGGCGTGCGCGCCTTCTTCGCCCATGACGGTCTCGCAGCGAACCACGCCGGCCAGGCTGGCCAGGCGCGATTTGACAGCCTCGGCAGGGTCTTTGGCCTCGACCACCACGCGGTAGCGGCTGGCCTTCTCGCGAGCCCGCAGCTCGTCGGGGGTGCCGTCGGCCACCAGCTTGCCGCTGGAGATGATGAGCATGCGGCTACAGGTGGCTTGCACCTCGGGCAGGATGTGGGTCGACAGGATGACCGTCTTCTCCTGGCCGACCTCTTTGATGAGCTGGCGGATCTCGACGATTTGGTTGGGATCCAGGCCGCTGGTCGGCTCGTCCAGGATCAGGATATCGGGGTCATTCAGCATGGCCTGCGCCAGGCCCACGCGTTGCCGGTAGCCGCGCGACAGCTCGCCGATGAGCTTGCCGGCCACGGTCGAAAGCCCGCAACGTCCACCGATTTCGGTGATGCGCGTGCTGCGACCTTCCATGGCCATGCCACGCATTTCGGCCGCGAAATGCAGGTATTCGAGCACGGTCATGTCCTTGTACAGCGGTGTGTCCTCGGGCAGATAGCCGATGCGCTTGCGCACCTCGAGGGCATCATCGAAGACATCGAACCCCGCCACCTTGGCCGAGCCGCCCGTGGGCGCCAGGTAGCAGGTCAACATCTTCATCGTGGTTGTCTTGCCGGCGCCATTGGGGCCGAGGAATCCGAGAACCTCACCCTTGCGCACGTTGAACGTCACCCCGTCCACGGCCCGGGTAGCGTCATAGTGCTTGGAGAGGCCCTCGACCTGGATCATCAACTCTGACATTTGGTCCTCTGTTGGTTGTCTAGTCGTCCGCGTGCGTCCCGCCCTCAACCGCCGCCGGCACACGCCTATTCCCGTCGCTGATGCAAATTCTTCGGTTCCTTGGCGTACAGCGGCACGCCGGGGTCTGTCAAGGTCGCCCTGGAGGGACCGAGCCGCTCAGGCCGTCAGCCGCGCTGAAGCAGCACGGGCCCCAGCGGGGCCATGCCCTCCAGCCAGCGTCGCGCCACCGCCTCGCTGGCGGCCGTGAAGCGCCCCCCCGGCGCGGCGTCCTGGAGGATCTGGCCACCCAGGCGGGCCATGTTCTCCGTGGCCGCGGGGCTGTCATTGAACTTCTTTGTGAACTCGGCCACCGCCTCGGGCGACAAGGAGCGCAAAGGCGCGGTCGGCAGATTGAGCAGGTGACTCACGAGAACGGTGCGGGCCAGCAGCCCGGCATCCAGCTCGCCAGCGTCGGTGACGCCCAAGTCGGGGTAGCGCTCGGGAGCCAGGTGCTCGGGCCGGATCCCCAGGCCCACCAGGAGAGCCACGCTGGCCCCGGCCCGTTCTACCGCGGCGGTGGCGACCGCCAAGTCCGTCAGCGTGGCGAAGGGCCGCTCGCCGCCCGCCGGGGGAACCTCCAACACGCGTGGGAAGAGGGGGCGCAGCCGTGTCACCGCGTCCAGAACCTGGCCGTCCTCCACCTCGAACGGATTGAGCGCGGGGTGCTGAGCGGTGAAGGGGTTCTTCTTGAGGAGGGCCAGCGCCAGCTTGCGCACCTTGCCCAGCAGGCTCGCGCCCAGGCGGAATAGGCGCACCAAGGGCACCGTGCGCACGGCCGCCACTCCGCGCTCGGCTGAGCCACGGGCCAGGAATTCCACCGCCAGATCCAGGGTGGCGGCCACCCGGTTCAAGACAGCGGTGACGGCCTGCTCGTCCCCCGGGGACACCCGATCCGCGGACAGCGTACGGTTGCACAAGGCCACCAGGGCGAAGTGCAGGTCGGCCACCTGGCCGGCGTCGCTCAGGCCCGTGGCGGCGCGCGCGAACGCCCCCGCCCCGGAGAGCCGCTCGGAGATGACGGCCGGCAGGCGGGCGTGCCTGCCCTCGGGCTCGCCCGTGGGACGCACGCGCGGGACGGGCTCCCCGCCGATGGTCACGCTGGCCGGATCGAGCTCGCGGTACACATCGAGGGCCTCATAGAAGTCCACGAACCCCAGGTCGGCCATGCGCCCTGAACGCCAGCGGTAGGCCAATTCCTCCAACTCAGAATCCAACTCGGCGCGCATGCCCACCAGGAGACGGCGCGCGGTGTCCGGATAGCAACGGTACAGGCTATCCACCAACTGCCAGGTGATCTGGCGGGCCTCGTCGTCGCCCAGGAGATCGAGCGTGAACAAGCGGTCCGGTGTGTTGGCCAGGGCGCCCTCGGGCTCGTCGGGCGCCTCCTCCACGGACAAGTCATAGATGCGAGCGCGTTGGCGGATGAGCAGGGCCAGCAGCTCCACGTCCAGCCCACGGGCCCACTCGCCAATGGTTCCGTAGGGGGCCTGCACCAGGGCGCCCAGCCATTCGTCGGCCTTATCTAAGGAGAGCTGATCTCGATCCCAGAGGGCGAAGTCCAGCGCGGTTTGAACCTGCTCCGGGGTGCCGTGCACCAGGATCTCCAGCGCGTCGGGAAAGCCCAGCTCGTGGATGACGTAGAAAAACTCGTCACCGGGCAAGGCGCGGATGGCGGCACGGGGATCGGCGCTGGCGAAGAGCTCGCCGGCCCGTCGACCTTGGCGGGCGCGGCCCAACTGGGCGCGGTAGCGGGATAGGGCGACGACGTTGTTTTTCTCGGTCACGGCGGGGGGACTATGAAGCACGGTTTCGTATCGGTCCACGCCTTTGCGGCTGGGGAGTTACTCGCATGCCGCCGCGGGCACCGGCATAGTGGTGGCCGTGCTGTCGCAAATTCAGCGCACCATTGAACAGGAGGGCCTCGTCGAGACCGGCGGGCGGGTGCTGGTCGCCCTGTCGGGTGGGCCGGACTCGACGGCTCTGCTGCATGCCTTGCGTCTCCTGGCACCCAAGTGGAACCTCTCGCTGTGTGCGGCCACCGTCGACCATGGGCTGCGCCCCGAGTCCGCGGCCGAGGCGGAGATGGTCGCCGGCCGCAGCCGCGCCTGGGGCATCCCGTCGGAGGTCGTGCGTGTCGATGTGCAGGCCCTGCGCGGTCCGCACATCTCCGTGCAGCAGGCCGCCCGCGACGCCCGTCTGACGGCCCTGCACAAGGTCGCCCGCGAGCTGGGCTGCACACGCATCGCCTTGGGACACAACGCCGACGACCAGGCCGAGACGGTCCTCTTCCGGGTGGTGCGAGGAACCGGCGTGGTCGGGCTGGCGGGTATCCCGTACCGACGTGATTCGTTCGTGCGACCTCTGCTCGACGTGCGGCGGGCGCAGATCTTGGCTTTCCTCGCCAAACGTCAGATCCCGTTCGTGACCGATCCGTCGAACGCGAACCCGCGCTACACGCGGGTCCGTGTGCGCCAGGAGTGGTTGCCCCTGCTGGCGCGCGAGAACCCGCGCGTGGTCGAGGCCCTCCTCGCCCTGGCGCGCAACGCCCGCGCCTGCGAGTCCCGGGAGGCACCGGCCGTGCCGGGAACCTTCATCCCTCGACGCGCGGCTGAGGTCGTGCGGCGACTGGCCCGCCAGGGCGCGGGGACGCGGCGTGTGGCCGTGCCCGAGGGGGACCTGGTCATCAGCTACGGCAGGATCGAGCTCCAGCGGCCCGCCGCCCCGAGCGCGACACCCGATCCGGTGCCGATCCGGGGGCCCGGTGCATACCGCCTGAGCCACGACGGTCCCGCCGTCCGCATCGAAGAGGGGCAGGGCAGGGCTCCCGAGGAGGGCGCGGTCTTCGACGCGGAGAAGCTGTCGTTGCCCCTGTCCCTTCGTGGCTGGCGCCCCGGGGATCGCATGCGTCCTCGGGGCGGGCGCGGTAGCAGCAAGCTTTCGGATCTCCTGGTCAACGCCAAGGTGCCGCGACCGCGCCGCGCGACGCTTCCCGTACTCGTCGCATCTGACGGAACGGTGCTGTACGTGGCCGGACTGCGCCCCTCCGAGGTGGCGCGACCGGACGACGGAACGCGGTCCTGGTTGCGTGTGTCAGCGCTGTGAATCTCTCGGAAAAAACACGCAATTTGCGAAGGGAACTTCCGTTGACGACGCGACTTTTGGTGTCAATACTTCCGGAAAGGTAATCACCGGAAAACAAAGGAACACGAGTGCGTCATAGTCACAAGACCGTTCTCGTCTGGGTGATGCTGCTGTTCACCTTCTTCTTGGTGTGGCAGCTCATCAACCCCCGCCCCCCGGAGCAACGGCTCGCCTTCTCCGAGTTCATCCAGAAGGTCGAGAAGTCGCCCGGTGACTTCAAACCCTCACCGCCCATGGAGATTCGGATCAACGGCAACAACGCCGAGTTCCGCGGGCACTTGAAAAAAGGTGACGAAGAGTTCGTCACCACGGGCTTCGTGGGTGAGCAGACCCTCGAAAAGCTCAACAAGGCTGCCATCCCCTACGAGATCAAACGGGAGTCGGAGGGCAGCTTCTGGCAGCAGATGCTGATCACTTGGCTGCCCATCATCGTGGTGGCCGTGGTGTTCTTGCTGTTCATGCGCCAGCTCCAGGTGGGCGGCGGCAAGGCCATGAGTTTTGGCAAGTCCAAGGCCAAGCTCCTGTCGGAGAACTCGCGCAAGATCACCTTCGCCGACGTGTCGGGTATCGAGGAGGCCAAGGACGAGGTCGAGGAGATCATCGCCTTCCTCAAGGACCCCAAGAAGTTCACCCGCCTCGGCGGTCGCATCCCCAAGGGCGTGCTCATGATGGGCCCGCCTGGCACGGGCAAGACGCTCCTCGCGCGCGCCATCGCCGGCGAGGCGGGGGTGCCGTTCTTCTCCATCTCGGGCTCGGACTTCGTCGAGATGTTCGTGGGCGTGGGCGCCAGCCGCGTTCGCGATCTCTTCGAACAGGGCAAGAAGAACGCTCCCTGCATCGTCTTCATCGATGAAATCGACGCGGTCGGTCGCCACCGGGGCGCCGGCCTGGGCGGTGGTCATGACGAGCGCGAGCAGACTCTCAACCAATTGCTGGTCGAGATGGACGGCTTCGAATCCAACGACGGCGTCATCCTCATCGCCGCCACCAACCGGCCCGACGTCCTCGATCCGGCGCTCTTGCGTCCCGGCCGCTTCGACCGGCGCATCGTGGTGCCCCGTCCTGACGTGAAGGGGCGGCACGGCATCCTCAAGGTGCACACCAAGAAGACGCCCCTGGCGTCCGACGTGGACCTGGACGTGGTGGCGCGCAGCACGCCGGGCTTCTCGGGCGCCGATCTGGAGAACCTGGTCAACGAGGCCGCGCTCCTGGCGGCCCGCGCGGACAAGGAGCAGCTCGATCGCTTCGACTTCGAGGCGGCCAAGGACAAGGTGCTCATGGGCCCCGAGCGGCGCTCCATGATCATCAGCGACAAAGACAAGCGCGTGACCGCCTACCACGAGGCGGGCCACGCCCTGGTGGCCAAGATGCTGAAGGAGGCCGATCCTTTGCACAAGGTCACCATCATCCCGCGCGGCCGGGCCCTGGGCCTGACCCAGCAACTGCCGCTGGAGGACCGCCTGAACCTGACCAAGGAAGCGGCCAACGATCGCATCGCCGTTCTCATGGGCGGTCGCGTGGTGGAGGAGGCGGTGTTCGCTCACATCACCACGGGCGCCTCGAACGACATCATGATGGCCACCGATCTCGCGCGGAAGATGGTGTGCGAGTGGGGCATGTCCGAGAAGATCGGACCGCTGCACTTCGGTCGGAACGAAGAGCAGGTCTTCCTGGGCCGCGATTTTGCGGAGCACAAGGAATACAGCGAGCAGACCGCGGTGGACATCGATGCGGAGGTTCGGCGCATCGTGACCGAGAACCATGAGCGCGCAAAGAAGACCATTAACGACAACCAGGACAAGCTGAAGGTGCTGGCCGAGGCCCTGCTCGAGTACGAGACCTTGGACGGCGCGGAGATCGACGTGCTGTTCGCGGGAGGCAAGTTGGAGCGCACGCCCACCGGCAACGCCTCTACGCGCAAAGACGGTAGCGAACCCAAGGCCGCGCGCGTGGAGACCCGACCGGGGCTTTTTCCGCCATTGCCCGACCCCGAGAAGGCCTGATCGGCATCGAAGGGGAACGGGGGAGGGGAGGCTCATGTCGGTGCTCATCGTCGGTGTACTCAACCTCACCCCTGATTCGTTCTCCGATGGGGGCCGCTTCGGCGGCCCCGAAGAGGCGGTGGCGGCGGGCGTGGCCATGGTGGACGAGGGGGCCGACTGGATAGACGTGGGCGGGGAATCGACCCGCCCTGGCTCCGTTCCCGTGCCCGAGGCAGAGGAGATTCGGCGGGTCGTGCCGGTGATCAAGGCCCTGCTACCGCGCATCGATGGCCGGGCACGCATCTCGGTGGACACGTACAAGGCGGCCACGGCGGAGGCCGCCCTGGCGGCGGGAGCCACCATCGTCAACGACGTCTCGGGTGGCGTGCTCGAGCCGGCCATCCTGGCCACCGTGGCCTGGGCCAAGGCGACCGTGATCCTGGGCCATATGCGCGGCTCGCCCACAACCATGAACGACGACGTGCACTTCGACGATGTGCTGAGCGAGGTGAGCGCCGAGTTGGCCGCGCGTATCACCGCCGCTCGCACGGCCGGGTGCACGGAGATCTGGGCCGATCCGGGCATTGGATTCGGCAAGGGCCTGGCCGACAATCTCTGCCTGTTGCGCCGGGTGCCCGAACTGCGTGATCGACTCGGCGTGCCCCTCATGCTGGGCGTGTCGCGCAAGGGCTTCATCGGCGAGTTGACCGGCAGGCCCGCGGGCGAGCGGCTCTTTGGCACGGCCGCCGCCGTGGCGGCCGCCGTGCTGGGCGGGGCCGCGGCGGTTCGTGTCCACGATGTCTCCGCCATGCGCGACGTGGTGAAGGTGGCGCAAGCCATCGCGCACCACCCGTGAAAGCCGTTCCGACTCGCGCGCCTCTTCAACTAGAATGGCCGAACTCATGGGCGACAAGGTCGAAGCTCGAAAGCTCTTTGGTACGGACGGCATCCGCGGTGTAGCCAACCAACACCCCATGACCGCCGAGTTGGCGTTGGCCTTGGGGCGGGCCGTGGCCGAGCGTTTCCGTCGCAGCGACCGTCGCTGCCGCATCGTCATCGGCAAGGACACGCGCCTGTCGGGCTACATGCTCGAAAGCGCCTTGGAGGCGGGCATCGTTTCGGCCGGCGCCGATGTCATGCTGGTCGGTCCGCTGCCCACGCCCGGGATCGCCTTCATCACGGCGAGCATGAGGGCCGACGCCGGCGTGGTCATCAGCGCCTCTCACAACCCGTATCAGGACAACGGCATCAAGATCTTCGCTGCCGACGGCTTCAAGCTGGCCGACGAGGTGGAGCTGGATATCGAGCGACGCATGCTCGAACCCGATCCGGTCACCCCGGAGCCCGAGCCCAAGATTGGCAAGGCTGTACGCATCGACGACGCCGAGGGACGCTACGTACAGTTCCTCAAGCACAGCTTCCCCAAGGATCGCACCCTGGACGGCGTGCGTGTGGTGGTCGACTGCGCGAATGGCGCTGCATATCGGGTCGCCCCCCGCGTATTCGAGGAACTGGGGGCCGAGGTGCACACGCTCTCGCACGAGCCCAACGGCCGGAACATCAACGACGGCTGCGGGGCCTTACACCCCGAACACGTGGCAGCCGAGGTCCGCCGCACGCGCGCCCACATCGGCATCGCCCTCGATGGTGATGCGGATCGGGTCATCATGACCGACGAGTACGGCGAGATCGTCGACGGCGACCAGATCATGGCCATCCTGGGCACGCGTTTCATCCAGCAGGGGACCCTGCCCAAGAACACGGTGGTGGCCACGGTCATGTCCAACCTGGGCCTGGAACGGGCCCTGGCAGCGGCCAAGGGCACGCTGTTGCGGACGGCGGTTGGCGATCGCTACGTGGTCGAGGCCATGCGCGAGCAGGGGTTGGTCTTCGGCGGCGAACAGTCGGGGCACATCATCTTCCTGCAGGAGAGCACCACGGGCGACGGCCTGTTGGCGGCCCTGCAGATTCTGTCGGTCATGGCGGAGGAGGAGCGCGGCCTGTCCGAGTTGGCCCGCATCATGACCCGCTACCCGCAGGTCCTCATCAACTTCAAAGTGCCACGCAAGCCGCCCATCGAGGAGCTGCCGGCGGTGCAAGCCATCGTCGACAACGTCGAGGCGAAATTGGGCAGCGAGGGACGGGTGCTGGTGCGCTACTCGGGTACGGAATCCAAGGCGCGCGTGATGATCGAAGGCACGGATGAGAAGACCATCCGCGGCTATGCGGAGGAGATCGCCAGCGTCATGCAGAAGTCGATCACCCCGGGCTGAGGTGCTACAAAAGTTCGATGATTCGCCTGTACGTCAACGTCGATCATGTGGCCACTTTGCGCCAGCAGCGCGACACCCGCTATCCCGACCCGGTGCTGGCGGCGGGCTTGTGCGAGCTGGCCGGTGCCCAGGGCATCACGGCCCACTTGCGCGAGGATCGGCGGCACGTGCAGGAGCGAGACATTCGGGTGCTTCGCCAGACGGTACGCGGCGTGCTCAACCTCGAGATGGCGGCGGTGCCGCCGGTGGTGGAAATCGCCCTCGATGTGAAGCCTGATTTCTGCACGCTGGTTCCCGAGCGCCGTGAGGAGCGCACCACCGAAGGCGGCCTCGATGTGCTCGGCAAACGCGCCGAGCTGGGCAAGGTCATCCGCTCCCTGCGCGACACGGGCATCGGGGTCAGCCTCTTCATCGATCCCGAGGAGGATGTCGCGCGGGCGTGTGCCGACCTGGGCGCCAGCACAGTCGAGCTGCACACCGGCGACTACTGCCACACGGTGGCCGGCACGAGCGATTGGACCCGCCAGTTGGCCCGTCTGGAGCGGGCAGGGCGCGTGGTGGTGGATGCGGGGCTACACCTGGCCGCGGGCCACGGTTTGGACTACGCCAACGTCGGCCCGGTGGCGGGGCTGCCCGGTCTGGAAGAGCTGAACATCGGGCACGGCCTGATCGCGCGTGCCGTGATGATGGGGATGGAGAAGGCGGTCGCCGAGCTGCGCGCCGCCATCGATCGAGGCGCGGCCGAAGCGCCACACGACTAGGAGGTCGCCATGGCACTGCTTCTGTCCACCGCACAGATGAGGGCGGTCGACAGCGCCGCCATTCATCAGCTTGGCCTGCCTGGCTTGGTGCTGATGGAAAACGCGGGGCGCGGGGTAGCTGAGCTCATCGCGCGCGCGCGCCCGTGCGTGACCGGGCTGGACGTTCGCGTGGTGTGCGGCGCGGGCCAGAACGGCGGCGACGGTTTCGTGGTGGCACGTCACCTGCTGGCTCGTGGGGCGCAGGTGCAGGTGATCATGGCCGCACCTCGCGAGAGGATCGCCGGGGACGCCGCCCTGTACGCCCGGGTCTTCGAGGCCATGCCAGGGGCACTGGTCCGAGATGCGTCCCTGGAATCGGATCCCGATATCTGGCAATCCCACCTGGGTGACGCGGACGTCATCGTCGATGCCATTTTCGGCACGGGTTTGCGGTCGGACGTGTCGGGCCCGCCCGCCGCCGCCATCCGAGCCATGAATGCCAGCCCGGCCCTGCGGGTCGCGGTGGACATTCCCTCGGGCCTGGATGGTGACACGGGCGCGGTGCGTGGGGTGTGCGTGCAGGCTCAGCTCACCGCCACCATGGCTTGTCGCAAGCTGGGCCTCGTCCTGGACGCCGAAGCGCCGGTGGGCCAGGTGGAGGTGGTGGACCTGGGGATTCGCGCCGAAGGCCTCTTGCAGGCCGCTCTCGCCCTGGGGCCCGTGTGCCATTGGCTGGAGGCGGACGCCGTGGCGAAGCCGCTTCCTCGGCGCGGGCCCAGCGGCCACAAGGGCACGGCCGGGCACCTGCTCATCGTGGCGGGCTCGTCGGGAAAGACGGGCGCTGCCCTGCTGGCGGCGCGGGCGGCCTTGCGCGCCGGCGTCGGGCTGGCCACCGTGGCGACCACCGCGGCTGGCCAGGTGGCGTTGGACGCTAAGGTTCTGGCCGAGATGACCGCGTGTTTTGCCGAGGGCGAGGACGCGGGGCCGGACGCCTATGCTCGCCTGTTGGCCATGGCCGGTCGCATGAAGGCGACCGCCCTCGGTCCCGGCATTCCCACCGGCTCGGGCATGTCCGCGGTGGTGCATCGAATGATGGCCGAGTGGCCGTTGCCCTTGGTGGTCGACGCCGACGGTCTCAATCTGCTCGGGCCCGAGGGGGCGCGTCTGGGGCGTTCGGCCCCCGCGGCCCGCATCCTCACGCCTCATCCTGGCGAGATGGCGCGGCTGTGCAACGTGCATACCGCGGATATCGCGAAGGACCGGCTGGGCCATGCCCGTCGACTGGCCGCGGATTCAGGAGCCGTGGTGGTT
>JAEXQJ010000265.1 GCA_023438785.1 Pseudomonadota bacterium | reverse complement strand
CCATCGTTCCCGCCGCCGAGAAGAAGCCCGAGAAGCCCGCCGAGACCGGCGTGCTGCTGACCTCGCCGTTCGTGGGGACCTTCTACCGCGCCCCCGCACCCGAGGCACCTCCGTTCGCGGAGGTGGGACAGAGCGTGCGCAAGGGCCAGGTGGTCTGCATCGTCGAGGCCATGAAGCTGATGAACGAGATCGAGTCCGAGTTCGACGGCAAGATCGTCGAGATCCTGGTGAAGAACGCGGAGCACGTGGAATACGGTCAGCCGCTGTTCCGTATCGAGAAGGCCTAGTTCCCTCGCGCGGAGGGCAGGGAAAGACGAGAGTTCCGGGTCCACCACACGGAACTCTCCTCGCCCTTGGGCCTGGCCTCCGTGCAGTTGTGGTGAAGCCGAAAGCTCTGCCATCGTGTTCAAGAAAGTACTGATTGCCAATCGGGGCGAGATCGCCCTGCGCGTGATCCGGGCCTGCCGTGATCTCGGCTTGCGCTCGGTTGCCGTTCACTCCACCGCCGATGCGGATTCACTGCACGTTCGTTTCGCGGACGAGAAGGTGTGCATCGGGCCGCCGCCCGCGCGCCAGAGCTACCTCAACGTCCCGGCCCTCATCAGCGCGGCCGAGACGACGGGCGCGGACGCCATTCACCCCGGCTATGGCTTCCTGGCGGAAAACGCCGAGTTCGCCGAGGTGGTGCAGAAGTGCGGCATCCACTGGATTGGTCCTCAGCCCTCGCTCATGCGCCTCATGGGCGACAAGGTTTCGGCGCGCAAGGCCATGGCAGAGGCCGGCGTTCCCGTGGTCCCCGGCACGCCCATCATCGAGACGGATCGCCAGGCCGAGGAGGCCCTGGAGCGCATCGGTCTGCCCGTCATCATCAAGGCCACGGGCGGCGGTGGCGGCCGCGGCATGAAGATCATCGAGGACAAGTCGCGCCTGCTGGCCCAATTGGCGGCGGCGCGGGCCGAGGCCCAGGCGGGCTTCAACAACCCGGCCGTCTACATAGAGCGCTACATCGGCAGGCCTCGTCACATCGAGGTGCAGGTGCTGGGCGACGGCAGCACGGCCATCGCCATGGGGGAGCGCGAGTGCTCCATCCAGCGTCGTCACCAGAAGCTCATCGAGGAAGCACCCTCGGTGGCGCTGGATGACGCTCGCCGAGTCGAGTTGCTGCGCGCGGCCCGCAAGGCGACCGCGGCCATCGGCTACAAGACCGTCGGCACGCTGGAGTTCCTGCTCGACGAGGAGAAGCGCTTCTACTTCATCGAGATGAACACCCGCATCCAGGTCGAGCACACGGTCTCCGAGGCCGTGTTCGGCGTCGATTTGGTGCGTGAGCAGATGAGGCTGGCGGCCGGCGATCCCCTGCGTCTGCACCCCGATATGCGGCCGCGCGGGCACGCCATCGAGCTGCGCATCAACGCCGAGGACCCAGTCACCTTCGCGCCTTCGCCGGGCACCATCACCGCCCTCAACCTGCCAGGCGGTCCTGGGGTCCGCATGGATACGCACATCTACGCCGGCTATAAGGTGCCGTCCTACTACGACTCGCTGCTCGCCAAGTTGGTCGTCCACGGCGAGAATCGCCACGTGGCGCTGGCCCGTTTGCGACGCGCCCTGTCCGAGATCGTCGTCGAGGGCATCAAGACCAACGCCGATCTGCACAAGAGGGTCATCGATCACCCGGAGTTCATCAACGGGCGCTTCGACACCCACTTCATCGAGCGGCTTTGACCGAGGAGCGGGGCGTCGCATCCCGCTCCACTGCCATACCACCGCAGGAACACAGGCTCCTTTACAGGTCTGCCGATAGCGGTAAGACTCGCCTTTCGGACCTCATCAGGTGGTAACCAAGAAAGACAAGTTCCTAGCCGCCGCGCAGAAGTACCTGGAACGGGGCAGTTCTCAGAAGGCCTTGGTGGAGCTGCAGAACGCCATCAAGGAGGACCCGAAGGACACCCGCACCTGGCTTCGCATGGCCGAGGTGCATGTTCGTCTGGGGCAGACCGCCAAGGCCACCGAGGTCTATCAGAAGACCGTCGACCTGTATGTGGAGCAGGGGTTCTTCCAGCGGGCCGTGGCGGTCTACAAGAACATCATCAAGCTGGCGCCCGATTTCGTGGACGCGCGAACCAAGTTGGCCGATGTGTACCGCCAACTGGGATTGCTCTCGGACGCTGTCCAGCAACTCGAGCAGGCCACCTCGCTGCACCAGAAGGCAGGGCGGCTGACCGAGGCCGCGGCGGCCCTGCGCCAAATCATCGAGTTGTCGCCTGAGCAGGCCGCGGCGCGCATCCGCTTCGCCGAGTTGGCGGCGCAGGCGGGGCAGAACGATGAGGCCGCGCAGGAGTTCGCCACCGCCGCCCAACTGCTCAAGGACCAGGGGCGGATGGACGAGTACGTGCGCGTGGCCGAGCGTCTGCTGCATTTCCAGCCCACCAACCTCGCCCTGGCGAAGGACGTGGCGGTCAGGCACCTGGAGCGCAACAACGGACGAGCGGCCCTGACCCGGCTCAAGCCGTGCTTCGATGCGGATCCCCGCGACCCCGAGATTCTGGATCTGCTGGCCCGGGCCTTCGAACAGATCGGGCAGCCGCACAAGTGTCTGTCGATCTTGAAAGAGCTGTGCCGGGTGTACACGGACACAGGACGGATTGCCGAGCGCAACCTGGTTATCCAGCGCGTGTTGGCCCTCGACCCCAACGACTCCGAGGCGCGCGACATGATGGCTCGGCCCGCGGCCGGGATGCCGCGCATGGGGACCGTGACGCCGTTGCGGATGGGGCCAACCACGCCTTCGCCGCTCACGACGGGCAAGCGGCCCGTTGCCATCACGTTCAGCGAGATGGAGGTGCCGCCGGCGCTGCAGATCAAGTACCAGACGCCAACGCCCGAAGCGGTGCCCAGCGTGGCCGACCAGATGGCCATCGCCTCGGGCATGGTGGAGAAACCCGAGGACCAGGCGGAGGTCAAGCGCATCCTCGCCGAGGCGGACGTCTTCGTGAAGTACGGCCTCGTCGAGCGGGCTGCCGAGCACCTGCGCCGGGTCTTCGAGCGGGTCCCTTCACACATTGCCGCGCACGAGCGCTTGGCCGCCGTGTTGGTCCAGTTGGGGCGCAACGTCGAGGCGGCGGCCGAGTTGGAGATCCTGGCGCAGCAGGTTTTCGTCACCAACCGCGACGAAGCCGCCGGCTACGCCCGTCGCGCCTTGGAGTTGAACCCGGGCTGCAAGCGGGCCCGGGAGGTTCTGGCGGCGGCGCATCGTCAGACGAGCGGCGTCACCCCAGCGCCGGTTGCCGAGGAGAAGACCGATACCAATCGCCTGGATGCGGCCGGGGGCGCGCCGGAGCCGCAGCTCATCGAAAGCGGTGAGATCGAGCTGATTCCCGAAGAAGTGACCGAGCCGATCTTGTCCGGCGACGGAGAAGCCGCGTTGGGGGCAGCCTTTGGCGCGGGCGAGGTTGCCCGTGACCCGGGCGGCGCCGCGGACGCGGAGCGGTTCGATGAATGCGCCACCAACGTTGTGGGCGGGGCCGCACTCGCTGCCCGACCGGCCAAGGCCGACACAGAGAAGGCGGTGGCCTCGGACTTGGAGCAAGTCGACTTCTACATCAAGCAAGCGCTCTACGAAGAGGCGCAGGGTCTGCTAGACGACATGGAGGCACGCTATCCGGGGCACATGCTCGTGGCGGATCGACGCGAGCGCCTGGCCCAACTGGCCCGGGGCGCAGCGCAGGGCGCCTTGCCCGAGGCCGAAGCCGGACAGGCTGCTTTCTCCGAGGGCGGCACGATGATCGTTCCAGGCGGTGCGGGTGCGGTCGGGCCGCAGGACTTCGACACGCACGCCGATCTGGGCCTGATGAACAAGACGATGGAGCGTCACGACGTCGCCATCCAGCACTTCACGGCCCTGCTCGGCGATCCGACGCGCGAGGTCTACGCGCTCACCATGATCGGCGAGAGCCAGGAAGCCCTGGGCAACTCGGCGGAGGCCATTCGCTGCTACCAGGATGCGCTCAAGCGTCCGCGGGCAACCGAGGCCGAGGCGACGCAACTGTATTTCTTGTTGGGCAAGGTCTTCTACAACATGGGGGACCGGCGGGAGGCGCTCTACTACTTCGAGCGGGTGTCCAAGCGCGATGCCGGGTTCCGCGATGTGCAGCGCTACCTCGCCCAGCTCAAGCCGCGCACGGCCTCCACGTAGTCCCATCACGAGGTCGGTCACGAGCCGGCGCGCGAGCTCATCGCCCACGGACAGGCTTGGGCCGACGAGCCCCGCGCCGTCGGGCACGCTTGGTTTCACCTGGGCCAGGTGTTAGCCTCAAACCCTTTCGACCCGGTGATCCGGGCAGGTTCAACCGTGCGGAGGGGCCAATGCCCAGCGAGCGCGAGTACGAGCAGCTTCTGGAAAGCGATCCCGCGAATGACGACGCGTTTTTGGCGTTGCGCAAGGCATATCGCGAGGCACAACGGTTCGATAAGTTGGTCACGCTGTACGAGACCCGTGCCCTGGCGGTCTCCGACCAGTCCAAGGCCGCCGACCTGTTCTATCTGGCTGCCGAGGTTCGGCTGAGCAGTCTGGACGATCTGTCCGGGGCCGAGGCTGACCTGGCCCATGCCGTGAGCCGCGATGCGGGACACCGCAAGGCGGCCCGCCGTCTCAAGGACATCTACCGCGAGGCGGGGCGCATCGACGAGTACAGGACGACCCTGGAGATGGAGGCGGGCGCTGCCGCTCACCACCCCGACCCAACCCACATCGCTGAGCTGCGGGAAGAGTGTGAGCGGGCCTTCGCCGCCGACGTCACGCGTCTGGAGCAGGGCCTGGCCAATCCCACCCTGCGCACGGGCATCACGCCCGAGTTGCTCAAGACGGTGGAGCAGGCGCGAAAGATCGCCGCCGCACTCGGGGATTACCCGCGGGCCTGTCGGTTGCTCGATTTGGAAATTGGCGCGACCAACGATCCCAAGCGGCGCGTGCAGCTCATGTTCCGCCAAGGCCGCATGTTGGCCGAGCGGGTGGGGGATCTGCAGGCCGCGGCCCAGAAACTGAGCGACGTGGTGCGCATGTATCCGCGCGACGACAAGGCGCTGGATGCGTTGGCCGCCGTGTTCGCCAACCCCGACTGGAAGGGGAACGACGGTGGCGAGAGGGCGGCAGGGCTGTACTGCCAGATCGCGCGCCGCCGCCGGGAGGCGGGGGACGTGGACAATGCCATCGCGGCTCTGCGCAAGGCCCTGGGCGCCGTGCCCGGCCACGCGGAGGCGTCGTCGCTGATGGAGCGGGTGCTCACGGATGCCGGCCGTCTGCCGGATCTGGATCGGTTCCTGCGCGAACGCGTGGCAGCCGCGCAGAACGAGCAGGAGAAGATCGATCTGCTCTTCAAACGCGCTCAGTTGGCCAAGGGCGCTCGCGGCGACAGCGACGAGGTCCTGCACATCTACAACGAGATCGTGGCCCTCGAGCCGGCGGATGGCATGGCCGCTCGCCACCTGGCCAAGCTGTACCAGGAGCGGCAGGACTACGGGAAGCTGGCTGAGCTGCGCGAGCGTCAGTTGGAGAAGGCCACGCAGCCCGATCTGCGCATCGAGCTTCTGCGCGAGTTGGCGGCGCTGTATCGCGATCGTCTGGGCGATCGGGATCAGGCAGCGGTGTATCTGCACGCCATCCTGGAGGTCAATCCGGCGGACGCGGCCGCGCTGGAGGGCTACGCCGATCATTTTCGCCAGACCGGCTCGTGGCGCGAATTGGCTGACCTCTTCGAGTTCTCCATCGAGCACGCGCGCGCCAACGGCGCGGATCTGGGTACGGTCATGCGCCGCTTGGAGGAGGTGGCGGTCATCGCGGAGACCAAGCTCTCGGATATGGATCGTGCGCTCTCCCTGTGGCGCCGCATGTCCGAGCTCGATCCGACCTACGAGCGGGCGCGCGCGGCCTACAAGCGCCTGTTGCAGAAGGGCAAGCGATGGGACGACATGGCCGTGCTGCTGGCAGAAGAGGCGCGGCAAGCCGCCGAGCCGGCCCAGAAGGCGGAGGTCCTGCGCCGGTTGGCCCGCCTGCACATCGACAAGCTCAACGCGCCCGAGCGGGCCGCGGCCGTGTATCTCGAACTGCTGGCCATCGATCCCAAGGACGTGGTGGCCATGCGTTCCGTCGTGGAGACCTACGAGCAGGGCGAGAAGTGGACCGAGCTGGCGGCCTTGCTGCGCAAGCAGGCCGAACTGAGCACGGCTGACGCCGAGAAGGTCACGCTGCTGCGTCGCCTGTTGGGCCTGTATCAAGAGCGGCTGTCCGATGCGCCCAACGCGTCCTGGGCGGCGGCTCAGATTCTCAAGCTGGTCCCCGGCGACCGAGACGCCCTGGATCGCCTGGAGCATCTGCTGGAACAGGAGGGCGACAAGTCGCGCCTGCTCAAGATGTTCGAGTACCACGTGCGCTACACGGGCTCGCCCGACGAGAAGCTGCGCCTGTACCGCCGCATCGCCGAGCTGGCCCAGGAGCAAATGGGTGACCTGGCCAAGGCCATCCCGTACTGGGAGAAGCTGCTCGCCAGTCTGCCCGGGGATCTGCGCGCCCTGCAGTCCCTCATCGCGGCCTACGAACAAACCGGGCGTCACGAGGATCTGGCGCGCGTGCTCGAAATGCAGCATGACGCCGTGTCGGCCGATCCGGTGGCGGCGGCCGAGATCCGTCGCCGGTTGGCGCGCTTGGCCGGCAGCGAGCTCAAGCAGATCGAGCGGGCGGAGCAGAACTGGGAAGAGCTGCTCAAGCTGCTGCCCAACGATCGAGAGGCGTTGGAGGCGCTGTCCGCTATCGCCGAGGGGCGCTCAGACTGGAAGTCCCTCACCGATCTGCTGGATCGCCGGATCGGGATTGCCGCCAACCCCGCCGAGGCCATTCCGCTGGCCGTGCGGCGTGGCCAGTTGTTCGAGGAGAAGTTGGGCAATCCGGCGGAGGCCATGCGCGCCTTCGAGCGCATCATCAACGAGCTCGATCCCACGCACATCGAGGCGCACCAGATGCTGCGTCGGGTGGCCGAGGCGCAGGAGGATTGGCCGCGCGTGGTCGATGTGGCGGGAAGGCATCTGCGCCTCACCACCGATGCCACGGAGCGTGTCCATCGCGCTCTCGAGATCGGCGTTTTGTGTCGAGACCGCCTGCATGACGACGCGAAGGCCATCGCCGCCTTCGAGCAGGTCCTGGAAATCGAGGCGGATCAGAGTGAGGCGCTGCTCGCCCTGGTGCCCCTGTATGGCGCCGCCCGCGACGGCGAGCGCTTCATCCTCACCAACGAGAAGCTGCTCTGCAAGACCACCGAACCCGAGGAGCGGCGGCGTCTGATGTTCGCCATGGCCGAGGCGGCCGAGCAGATGCTCGCGGAACCGCGCCGGGCCTTCGACTGGTATCGCCGCGCCTATCACGAGCAACCCGACGACGCCGCCCTGGAACGTCTGGAGTCGGCGGCCGAGGCTCACGATCTGTGGGAAGACCTCATCAAGGTTTACGCCGGCGAGGGTGCGCGCGGGGCCACTCCGGGCGAGCAGGTGCAGGTGGCCCTGAAGGTGGCCGGCCTGTGCGAGACCCGGCTGCGGCAGCCCGCTCGAGCCTTCACCGTATTGCGCGAGGCCCTAACCTTCGATCCCTCGGGCAGCGCTCTGATGCACGAGCTGGAGCGCCTGGCACGCGAGACCGAGGACTGGCAGTCCCTGCTCGATGTGTACGCGCAGATCGCGCACGGACGCCCCGAGGTGGCGGAGCGGGTGGCCCTGCTGCGCCGTCGCGCCGAGGTGCGCGAACAAGAGATGTCCGACAGCGCGGGCGCGTTCGAGGAATTCCTGCGCGCCTTCGCTCTGCAGCCCGGCGACGAGGGACTGCACCAGGAGATCCTGCGCCTGGCCGAGGTGACCGGCCGTTGGGAGGATGCCCTGAACGTCGAGGGCCAGCTCTTCGCGCGCGCCGAATCCATCGAAGCCAAGATCGAGATCGCCAAGCGCGCCGCCGACCTGGTCGAGGACAAGGTCAAGGATCGGGTGCGCGCCTTCCGCGGCTACCTGAACGCCTTCCGCCTCGATCCCGAGAATGAGGGCGTGATCGCCAACCTGTGGCGGTTGGGCGAGCTCATCGGCTCCTACGTGGAACCTGGCGTGCCGGCCCAGGAGGCGGCGGCCAGCATCACCTCGGAGCTGGAGCTCGACGATACCTCCCTCCAGTCGGTCGCCGAAGGCGAGGCCATGGAGGCCCTGCCCGAGGTTGAGTACGACGAGGTCACGGGCGAGATCGAGATCAGCGAGGTGGAGGTCATCGAGGCGTCACCGCCACCGCCGCCCCTCGGACTGACCTCGCCGTGGCAAGAATGGACCCAGGCCTACGAGATGCTGCCCGCCGAGCCCGTCACCCGGCGCGCCTATCTGTGTCGGATCGCCGAGATCTGGGAGCGCGGCGCGCACGATCTGGAGCGCGCGCTGGAGGCTCTGGCCCGCGCCTTCGTCATGCAGCCCGGCGACGGGAACGTATCCTCACACATGGAGCGACTGGCCCAGGAGGGCAAGCGCTGGGATCAGGTGTGTGAGATCTACCTGCGCGTGGCCGAGCGCGCGCCACGCGAGCAGGCGGTGCCACTCCATCTACGCGTGGGCCAGATTCGTGAGGAGCTGGGCCAAATCGATCTGGCGGAAGCCCGCTACCGGGCCGTGCAGGTCCTGGAGAGCGACAACAAGGTGGCGCTCGAACGCCTGGAGCACATCTGCCGAAACGCGGAGCGCTGGCCAGATCTGGCCCACGTCCTCGAGCGGAGCCTACAAGGGCCGGGCGCCCGTCTGGAGGGCTCCGAGCTGCGTCGCAAGGCCTTCGAGTTGGCCGAGTTGTACGAGAGCCGCCTGGATCGCCCTTACGAGGCCATCGACACCCTGGAGCGCTACGTGGCCAGCGTGGAGGAGGAGGAGCGGGCCATCGAGGACGCGCCGAACCGCGCTGCCGAATTGAAGGTCGAAGCGCGCGCCGGTCATGCGGGGCTGGCCCGACTGTATGGCCGCGTCGGCATGTCGCACAAGGCAGCCGCCTCGCTGCAGCGGGAGTTGGAGCTGGCTGGCCCGGCCGACGACGCGCGCGAGGCCCGTCGGCACTTGGGTGAGATCTTCGAGCGCGAGTTGGGCCTGCCCGCAAAGGCGGTCGAGATGTACGAATCCATCCTGGCCAACTGGCCCGACGACAGCGGCGCGCTGGCCGCGCTGGATCGTCTGCACCAGAGCGCCGGGCAGTTCGAAGCCCTGGACAAGGTCCTGCAGCGTCGGGTGGAGTTGGCCCAGGACGCGGAGCGCGACGACCTCATCCGGCGCCGCGCCCATCTCCTCGAGGAGAAGCTCGGCAATCCCGATGCGGCCGCGGCCTGCCTGCGCAGCCTGGGGACTGCGGCGCTGGCCGATTCCAGCACCGCCGCGGCGCTGCTGCGCAACCTGCGCAGTGCCGGCCTGGCCCACGAGGCCCTGCGCCTTCTCGAACAACGGGTCGAGGCCCTGGGCAAGGAAGACGCCGCCGTCCCCGAGGTGGCGGCCCTGCACCTGCAGATCGCCCAACTCAAGGCCGACGATCTCTCCGACGCCCAGGGGGCCATGGAGTCCATCGAAGCGGCGTTGCACCTGGTGCCCGATGATCCGGCGGCCTTGGGCGCGTTGGCCCGTTTTCACCTCAAGCGCAACGACTTTCAGGCCTACGCCGAGACGCTGTTGCGCCAGGCCGACGTGCTGGCCGGCAAGCCCGAACAGGCGGCCGTTCTGTTGGAGGCGGGCGCGGTCCTGCGCGACCAGTTGGGTGACGAGGCCCGCGCTCGCGGCTGCTTCGAGCGCGCCGTGACTTCGCATCCCTCGAATCCCGAGGCGTTGCAGGCCCTGGCGGCGCTCCTGACCGTGGCGGGCAACCTGGATGAAGCGTGCGAGCTCTACGAACGCCAGTTGGCTTTGGTGGACAGCAGCGGCAAGCCCGCGGTGCTGACCAACCTGGCCCGCGTGCTGTGCGACAAGCCCGATGGCCTGGGCGATGCGCAGAGCCGGCTGGATCAGGCTTTGGAGCTGGACCCCAATTACTTGCCGGCGGTGCTGACCATGGCCGACATCCTGTACCGCGAGCAGCAGTGGGCGCAGGCCGAGCGGCGGCTGAATCAGGCGCTCTTCCGCCTGCGTGGGCAACCCGAGCAGACCGCCAGGCTGTATCACCGGCTGGGTGAGGTCTACGAGAAGCTGGGGCGTCTCGACGACGGCTACAAGCAGCTGCTGGAGGCCGATCGGGCCATCCCCGGGCAGCTCATGCTGCAGATCGCGCTGGGCGAGAATCGTTTCCAGGCGCGACGGTGGCGCGAGGCCGCGCTGCACCTGGAGGGAATCGCGCAGCACCCGGCGGCGGCCGAGTATCCCGAGGAGGTGGCGCAGGCGTTGGCCCACGGGGCGATGGCCGAGCTGCGGCAGAAGCGCCCCGAGCAGGCGGCCGCCCTGCACCAGGCCGCGCTGGGCTTTTCGCCCAACCATCCCCAGACCCTGCGCGCCCTGGCTGACCTGGCTCTCGAACGGGGCGACAAGCTCGAGGCGGCGCGTTCACTTCAGCGCGTGGCCGAGTCGTCAGGGGACGCGGCCGAGCGCATTCGCCTGTTCGAACAGATCGGCGATTTGCACCTCGCCCTGGGCAACAGCTCGGCCGCGCGGACGGCCTACGAGGCGACCCTCGCCCTCCTGCCCGACGATGCCACGGCCTACGTGGGCCTGTTGGAGAAGGCGGCGGCCGTGCAGCGCTCCGACGGAGCCTTGCGCGACGCCATCGCCACCTCGCGCCGGATCGCCGACACGCTGACCGACGCCCACGAGCGCGGCTCGCGGCGACGCGAATTGGCGGCCATGGAGAGCCAGCAGGGCGACTTCGCGGCCGCGGTCGAGTTGTTGGAGAAGGCGCTGCAGGACAACCCCTCCGACGAGGAGGCCTTGCACGAGCTGTGCGCGGCCTACGACGGCGCCAATCGCGGCGACGAGGTCGCGGGCACGCTGGGCCGGCTTCTGCCCGATCTGCCCGAGGCGGCGGCCACGCCTGAGGCCCGCAAGCACCGGGCCGACCTTTGGGAGCGGCTGGGAGGTATCTTGGCCGGGAAGGATCGCGCCGCGGCCATCGGGGCCTTCAAACGGGCCATCGACGTGGACGCGGAGCGGGCCCCGGCTCGCGCCGCACTCGCCGAGCTGTACGGCGAAGAAGTGAGCGATCGCCTGGCCGCCCTGGACAACCACCGTTCTCTGGTGTTGCTCGATCCCACGCATGCGTCCTCGCTGCGCGCCCTGGCACAGGATTACGCCAACCAGGGGCAGATCGATCGCGCGCGCTGCTGTTACGAGGTCCTGGACCTTCTGGGCCTAGCCTTCGCCGAGGAGCGGGCCTTCCTCGCACAGCACCCGCTGCCCGAGCGCAGGCCCGATGATCCGTATGCCGGAAGCTTGGAGGACGGCGCGACCGCCCGGCATCTGGCGCCCGCGGACATGCTCTTCATGGGCGAGGTGTTGGCCTCGGTGTGGGAAGGTGTTCCCGGATTGTCCCCGGCCACCCTGGACAGCTTCGGCGTGGGCGCGCAGGACAAGGTATCGCCCGTGTCGGATCTGGAGGTGGCCCGCATCTACAGCCAGGCGGTCAAGGCCTTGGGCAACCGCCGCACAAGCCTGTACGTCAAACCCGACACCGATTTCGAGCGCGTGGGTTTGGTGGGCGTGGCCCCACCGGCTATCGTGGTCGGGCAGCGGCTACCGCCGGGCGCGCGGGATCGAGATTTGCGCTTTCACATCGGTCGCGCCGTGGAGCTGACCCGACCCGAGTACGTGCTGGCCGCCACCCTGCCGGGTCCCGCGTTCGACGTCCTCTTCTCCGGCGTGCTCAAGGCCTTCCATCCCAGGCACGCTCGCTTCCGCGTGGGAACCGAAGACGCGGCAGCCGAGCAGGCGGCGCGGCTGCGCAAGGCGCTGCCCTATAAGCTGGCCAAACGCATGGGCGAGCTCTTCCAGGATCACGTGGACGTGCCACTCGATCCCGCAAGCTGGCGCACCACCGCGGAACAAATGGGCAACCGCGCGGGCCTTCTCCTGTGCGGCGCCCTGTCCGTGGCCGCGCGCCTGGTCCTGCGCGAAACCGCGGGCCTGGGTGAGCCCACCCCCGAGGCCATGCGCGAGTACGCCTCCGCTCCCGGCCCGCTGCGCGACCTCCTGCGCTATGCCGTGAGCGATCCCTATTTCGCCGCCCGCGACGCCTTGGGCGTGGCGCGTCCGTCCTAGCAGCCCCTGGAATTCGGGCCCCAAGCCGCGCCCCCGTCATTGACACCAGCCCCCGACCCGACTATACGAACCGGACCCCGCGAGGATGGCGGAACTGGTAGACGCACTAGCTTGAGGTGCTAGCGGTTAACAGCCATGGGGGTTCGAGTCCCCCTCCTCGCACGGTCTAAGCCCCTGGAAACAGGGGCTTTTTTATTGTCTGGGGTCAGGGGGCGTGGATTGGGTCGGACTCCCGTCCAAAGTTTTTGGACGAGTCTTTGGACGGAATCAGGGCTTCCGTAGCTGCCTGCTGCCGGGCCTCGGCCACGGCGTCGGCTCTGGCGTAGTGGCGCTGCGTGACGGTGAACGAAGCGTGGCCCAGCGCCGCGGCGACCTCGCGCGGATTCGCATGGGGGCGCATGGACGCCGTGGCGTGGGTGCCGCGCAGACCGTGGGGCGTGATCTTGGGAAGCCCCAGCTTTTCGCAGAGGGCTTTGGTCCAGTAGCGCATGCCGTCGCGAGTAAGGCCGGGGAAGAGAGGGGCAGTGCCCTCTCGGCCGCCGGCCAGTTTGATGAGGCTGGCGCCCAGGATCTCCGGGACCTCAACCCGACGGATGCCGGCTTCGGTCTTACTCGCCGCGATCCAGAGCACGCGTCCTTGATCATCGAGATCGCGAACCTGGCAAGCGACGACCTCGCCGTTGCGGAGGCCCAGAAGCAGGGCCGTTGCTGCGCCGAGGGCGCCCTCCTGTTCGTGGTTGTCCGCGTGCTTGCCCAGGCTTTCGCCGTTGGCGACTGCCAGGGCCCGCGCCAGGAACGCGCGTGCTTCGTCCATCCGAAGCTGCGGTTTGCCACGCTTCTTCTTGCCGACGATCTCCAAGTCAGCGAATGGGTGCTTCTTCAGGTACGAGTTGCGTACGCACCAATCGAAGAAACCCTTCGCCGACGATCGGATGCCGTGCAGGGTGTCCACGGCGTTGTCCCGCACCAGCCGATTCCACGCCGTCATGGCCGAGAACAACTGGAGCGAGGTTTTCTCCGATCCCTTGATGAGCGCCCTCAGTCGAAACTGAAGGGTGGCACGCGACGAGGGCCGGAGGTCCGTGCGAGCCCCAAGGTACTTGTCGATCGCCTCGCTCATCGTGATCGGGTTGGTCACGACTCGCCGCTGATTCAGACGAACAAACTCCAGGGCGTCTTCTTCTGTCGTGAAGCTTCGATACTTTCGCGCGCCGTCCAGGAGATAGAGGTGGAGGTGATAATGGCCGTTCTTGAAGTACGGCCCATAGATGTTGCTGTACATGGATCCTCCGTTCGCGGAGGAACCGCCATCCAGAGCTATTCAGCTGTCAGGGTGCGAGGGAGATCCAAGTATCACATCCCTGGAACGCGCTCAGCAACGAGATGGGCATGTCCGGCCGCACGGCAGGCCAAGAGCAGACGATTCGCCTTGAGTCTCGCCACCTTGTGGTGAGCCGGAGGGTTGGCGAGTCGATGCGGCCCGGGCCGAACTTGGTTGATTCGATCTCCGACGGCGATACCCTGGCCGGGTGGGAGACTTGTTCGACGAGACGCGCTTGCGCCTGCTTGGGCATGAGTACAGTCCGCCTGTTGGCGTTTGCGCTGAACGTCTCGGTAGGCTTCGAGAGCTTCTGCGGCGCCGAACTGATGGGACGCTCGCCGTGTTGGCCGAGTCACGCGTTGAGCAGTCGTTTAATGAACGCCTATTCGCGGGCTTGCTCGATTACGAGACCCTCTTTCATGGAACTGGCGCGGAATACCATCTGATGCCGAAGAACTTCCATCCGGGCAGTCGGCGCTACGACGACTTCAGCCTTGGCTTCTTTGGTCCAGACGGAGGTGAAACACGTGTCTCCGCTGAGCTGAAGAGCCCGGACTGCAACCTGGACGCTCCGCAGCCGGATTATCGCGACGTGTCCCCGGTACAACAGGCACACCGGGCAGCTGGCAAGAGCAATTCGGTCGAATGGATACTTGTGTCGAACTTCGATGAGATCCGCCTCTATCGGGCCGGCGATCTGTCTCGATATCAGGTCGTGATGCTTTCGGACATCGTGACCGTCGCGGGCTTTCGCCGAGCCTATGCCCTCCTTTCGCAATCAACCCTTGTCGGGGAGAAGGGACGCCCATCTCCGCTTTCCCTATTGTTCCATGGAGCAACCACGATGCTGATTCCGAAGAAACACCGTCGCATCCGTCTGATTCACGAGGCCTTGGCCACTCGAGAGAGCGCGGAAGAACCGCTCCTTCACCGGATGAACGACGCCCTGGTGGCGAATCGTGAACACCTTTCAGCGGATGAGTGGCGCCAGCTAGACACCCCGCGACTAGAGGACGAGCGTCTGGTCGCAACCGCAACGAGCGAAGACCCCGATGAACGGTCGGCCTTTCGGCTCGAATTAACCCGTCGCGGGCAACTCTGCCTCTCGGAGTACGTCGAGGAGACAGCCGGGGTTAGTGAGCCGGTCGCAATCGATGCTGAACTGATCGCCAGAAGGATCGCCGCGTTCGCCGTCTTCTCGAAACAGGTTCTCCTGGAGGCGTTCGATCCAGACAGCGTCCGGTTTTCGTGGAGCCTGGAGGACGTCGCCAGATCTCGGTGCTATGGCCCGAATGGTTGGGCGGGCGGAGCGAATGGGCTCAAGTTCGAGATGCCAGCGACAATCGAGACCTGCCGGTATCCGCTCACGGCCGTCGTTCTCGACGAGATAACTCCGTCACACCTCCCTCGACTTGTCGGGGACGTCGTAAGGGAGATCCTGTTTCCGTACGAGGGCCGGAGAGATGACCGGCCGGGGATTATCCGGCTCCGCCCCGCAGACGAGGACGTCCAAGCCTGCATCGGCACCAGCATTGAGAGATGCGCCAACGGTCTGTACGGCTAGCTACCGAGTCCGTCTCAGGTCGGGCCAGGACCTTCTCCCCCTTCGCTGGGCACCAGAGCCGCGAATGCCGCCTGCTGCCGAGCATCCGCAATCGCTTCACGGCGCGCGTAGTGGCGCTCGGTAACGCGGAATGAGGTGTGGCCCAGGGCCGCGGCGACCTCGCGGGGATTGGCGTGCGGGCGCATGGATGCCGTGGCGTGGGTACCGCGGAGGCCGTGCGGGGTGACGACCGGAAGGCCGAGTTCTTCGCAGAGGTTTTTCGTCCAGTAGCGCATGCCGTCCCGAGTGAGACCGGGGAAGAGCGGCTCGGTGCCGGGACGATGCCCGGCGAGTTTCAGCAGCGACGGACGCAGCAGCTTGGGCACTTCGACGCGGCGAATACCAGCGTCTGTCTTGCTGGCTGCGATCCAAAGTGTGCTGCCGCCGTCGTCGAGATCGCGCACCTGGCAGCCGACAACCTCGCTGTTCCGCATGCCGAGGAGGAGGGCGGTGGCCGCGCCCAATGCACCGGTTTGTTGTCGAGTGCTGGCGCGGTCACTCACCTCGCCGTTCGCCAAAGCGAGGGCTCCTTCGAGAAAGGTGCGCGCCTCGTCCAAGCGGAGTTGGGCCTTGCCGCGCTTCTTCTTGCCGAGGATTTCCACCCGTGCGAGCGGGTTGGTCTTCAGATACCCGCACCGAATGCACCAGTCGAAAAACGCTCGGGCCGCGGAGCGAATGCCGTGCAGGGTGTCCACGGCATTCGTTCCGACCAATCGTTTCCACGAAACCTCGGCAGGGAAGGCGTGAAGCTGGATGTCTTCCTGTCCTTCGGCCAGAGCTCCCAGCCGGTACCGGAGCGTGGTCCGCGAGGAGGCGCGCAGATCGGCGCGCGTCTCCACGTATTCGTCGATGGCGTTCCCGATGGTGATGGGCTTGGCGAGGATTCGGCCTTCGTTGCGGCGGCGGAAGTCGAGCGCCTCCTGCTCTGTGGCGAACGTCTTGTATCGACGAGACCCGTCCAACAAATGCAGGTGGAGATGGTGATGCCCGCACTTGAAGTACGGGCCGTAGATCGTCTTGTAGATCGGATCTTGCGCGCCGCTCGTGGCACTCGATGCAGTGCTTAAACCGATCCCGGCAGAGGTCTTCACGTCGCCGTCGTTGGAATGGACCTGCTGACTGGCCGCCAGCGCGCACGCCAGGCGCATGAGCAAGCTGGGCATATCCGGGCTGGCTGCGCACAATTCGGAGAGCGGATTGGGAGTGACGGCAGCGTTTGCATGGTCGGCCCTTCTCGCAGCCGATGGATTCGGCGCCGTGGTGGGCGTCGAAGAATTCTCGTTCGTGCCACGCGACGACGACATCTCTACTCGGCTTGTTCGCCGTCCGAGCGCCCCGGCCGCACTGAAGCCCGGACATGGGAATTGCCGAACGCGACTGCGATAGGCATCGGGCGAAGCCCTGGTGCGCCGCGCTGACTATCGAGCATCCCCCCACCAATAACGATTGTCCCCGGGATGAAATCGCTGCGTGCGGCGACAGAGGGGCAGGGCTGTTCTCCTGTCGAGTGATTCATCGTGCCTGCTGGCTTGTCGACAAATCGGCGCGTTATTTCATTGGTGCGCGACGAATTGATTGTTCGGAGTTGTGCAGCTCCCATCGGGGAACTGCCGGCACGATCACGCGGGATCTGCTCCGAGACCCGAGGTTCGCGGCCTTTGCCCGATGGGGCTGAAACCAGCGGGGGTCGACAGTCCAGGAACCGGTCCGCCTTCATTGACGGAATGCGGTTAAGCCATACGTGGTTCACGGACTTGTATCGAGATCCGGCAGGCGGAAGTTCCACCTCGTCGCTGCGACCCATCGCGCCACATCGAGACCGTCGGCGAACCCGGGCCATCAATGGCCGCACGAATGCGGCTGACGAGGACGGGTGGGGGTGGGTTGTCGCCCAATCTCGACCAATTCGGCGGCGGTCCGACATCCTCGCTGCCGGCTCACGGGCGGGCTGGCTCGCGCAGGTTGCGCGCCATGATCACCGCGGCGTCGCTGGGCCCTGTGGTTACAGGCAGGTGCTACGCCGTGACCGCCGAACCCGGAGACTCGGGAGTACTTGGAGAAGCTGGGGCAGAACCAGTGAAATAGCGGTCACAAAAACGCGACCGACTTTTGTCGATAACCCGGCAAATGGAAATCAAAGCCAAGCCAGCACCGTCAGCGCCGACCACGAGCACTGGATATCTTTCTCCCCGCCCCAAAACTCCGTTTTGGGCGATGGACATCATACCTCGCCGGGCGCGTCACGCCCGGCGAGGTATTTTCACCCAACGGCGGCAGAGCCGCTCGCTGCGTGGGGAGGCATTTTCGTGCCTGCGGAAATTTCCGGCGGAACTCCTTTCTCCGCGTGGTCGATAGGCGATCCATGGACTCACTTCCGCTCATTTTCTCCAGGCGCCCATCGACGCTCTCCCGCAAGCTCGCGCTCCCTCGGCGCACCGCTGATGAGCTTATGAGCTATGCAGCGTGGGCGCGCAGTTGCGCCGGTGCCCCCACCACGACCGACGAAGAGGTCGCAACCAACGTCCTTTCCATTTCTCTCCATGTTCTCCTGGCGTCCGACTACCGGTGGCGCGCGGACAAGGAACTTCCGCCCGACTCTCGCGACACGGGCGCTCAGGCGAGCGACCAAAACGGGGCAGCGCCCGTCGTCGACTGGGAGGACGACCCCACCGATCGGATCTCTATTCCTGCCGAGCCTTCAGCTCCTCCTCCGGCCACGCGGAAGAGGGGGCGTCCCCCAAAGGCCTCCCAAGCAGCCCCGTTGGCGTTCATGTGTCCGGAGGGAACCGTCGTGCGCGACTGCGTCCTTCCGCTCGCCACTTCCGCTGAGCTGGATGCCTACGTCGCGTGGCTCGCGCGGTCCCACAACTTGCCCACCACAACACTCATGAGCCTGACCATCGAGCGAGCCGTGCGCCTGTTCCTCAAACGAGACTCGTTCTGGCTGGCCAGACGAGGGGACCCGACGTCCTGGCAATAGATGCTCCTTCCCGCCAGGCTGCCTGCCCCCGAAAGGCGGCATTCGGGCCAGACCATCACAGCGATCGCGGCGAGAGAAGAACGGATCAAGGCGCGTGGCCACTGTCTCAGTCACGTTGGCACAGAGGGCAGCACGGTTCTCCAGAACGTCTCGGTTCACGTCGTGGCGCTTCGTGGTGGCGACGGACGAGGTGTGGCCCAGCGGCATGGCCCCCTCGTGGCCAAGTAACGCGAACGCCAGCGGCCCAGCCCCGTTCCAGTGAATTGCGGCGCCCTCTCCGATTCGCAGGGGGGGCCGGGCCTCTGCCCACAGTGGCGCTTAACTCATGCCGCGAGCAGCCGCGCGCAGAAGGCTGTGGGCGGAAGGATTCGTGCTTCAGAGAGGCTGGCGACGGCGACGACCCGCCCCTGTTCCATGACGGCCACGCGTTTGGCGAGGGCCGCCACGTCTTCACGATCGTGGGTGACCAGGATGGTGGGAATGCCAAGCTCGCGCAGGTGGGCCGCCAGCAGCGCGCGCGTGTGCGTGCGGGCCTGCACGTCAAGGGCGGCGGTGGGCTCATCCAACAGCAGCGCGCGTGGTCGCGTGGCGATGGCGCGCGCTAGGGCGACCCGTTGGCGCTCACCTCCCGAGAGGTGGGCTGGGCGCCGCCGGGCGAGATGGGCCACGCCGAAGTGAGCGAGGCATTCCAGGGCGCTGCCCACTTGGCCGGCACAGCGGAGCGCGAACTCCACGTTCTGCTGAGCCGAGAGATACGGAAACAGACCGTAGTCCTGCGGTACATAGGCGATGCGCCTCTCCTCAGTCGGACGATGCAGGCCCTGTTGAGCGTCGAACAGGACCTCGGGATCCAGGGCGATGCGGCCCCGCTGCGGCCGGTGAATGCCCAAGATCGCCAGGAGCAGAGTGGTCTTGCCTGAGCCATTGGGACCCACCAGCGCCAGTGGCTCGGGACCCACCTCGAGGCTCACGTCCAGCGAGAAAGCTGCGAACTCCTGACCGATGGAGATCGTCAGGCTCAAGGGGCCCGCGCCGCTGGCGCATGGGCCAGGTGATTGAATCGGCGCAGTCCGAGAAGCAGAGCGAACGCGAAGAGCACCTGGAGCAGCGAGAGTGCCTGGGCCGTGCGCACGTCCATCTCCAGCGCGGTGTAGATGGCCAGGGGCAGGGTCTGGGTCCGGTGTGCCATGTTGCCGGCAAACATGAGCGTGGCCCCGAACTCGCCCAGCGCGCGCGCCCAGGTCATGGCCGCGCCGGCGACCAGCGCGGGCCGGGCCAAGGGCAACGCCACCTTGAAGAAGAGCTGGGGCGGCGAGGCGCCCAGACTGCGGCCCACGGCCAGCAAGCTGGGATCAAGGCGCGAGAAGGCCAGAACGGCCGCCTGCAGATAGAACGGCGCCGACACGAAGACCTGCGCCATCAGCACGGCCGTGATGCTGAAGGCCGGGGAGAAGCCGATGCGTTCGACCAGTTCGCCCAGCAGGCCGCGCCGGCCAAAGGCCAGGAGCAGGGCGATGCCGCCCACCGCGGGGGGAATCACGACAGGAAGCTGCAGCAGGGTCTCCAGCCACTTGGCCGAACGCCAACGAGAATGCGCCAGTCCCCACGCCAGCGGTGTACCGCCCGCGACCACCACGAGCACCGAGAGAACGCTGGTTTCCAGACTGAGGCGCAGGGCGGGCAGGGTGAGGGCGCAGCGCAATCCGCCCAGGATGGAAAGCGGACCCCCATCCAGGCCGAGAGCCAGGAAGGGCAACACCAGAAGCACGCCAAGAGCCGCGGCGAGTCCGGACATGGCGATGCGATAGGCCAGGGTTCGGCGGCGCCTGGAGTTCATCGGAAGCCCGCAGCGGCAAGCGAGGCGCGCCCCTCTGCACCGCGTACCCATTCCACCCACGCGGCAGCCCAGGCGGGATGGGGTGCGCTACGGAGCACGGCGATGGGATAGCGAGCGGTCACGTTGATGGCCCGCGGGATCTCGATGGTGACGACGCGGCCCTTCGCGGTGAGAGCGTCCGTTCTGTAGACGATGCCGGCGTCCGCTTCGCCCAGGATCACCTTGGTCAGCACTTGCCGCACGTTCAGCTCGCGGGAGCGGACGTGCGCCGCGACCTGTTCGCGAAACGGGTTGCCGTAGAGCTTCGCTGCTGCCGCCAGGATCTGCTCCGCATAGGCCCCGATGGGAACCTCGCGCACGCCCAGAACGATGTGCTCGGCTTTGGTGAGATCGGTGAAGGACACCAGCTCCGCTGGATTGAGCGCGGGCGCGACTAGGACCGGCTCGTTCCGTGCGAAGACCACGGACGCCCCGACCAGGGCCTGCCTGCGCAGCGTGGCCATCTGCCTTTCGTCGGCCGAGGCGAACACATCCGCCGGGGCGCCCTGCTCGATCTGCAGACGTAGTTCCTGACTGCCGGCGGAGGCCAGGAGAACCTTGACGTTCGGGTGTCTCTTCTCGAAGGTGATGGCCAGCCTCTCGAACACGTCGCGCAGCGAGGACGCCGCGTAGACGGCCACCTCTTTCGGCGGGTCGGCGCGCGGTGCAGCTGGACATAGGACTACGGCATAGGCGACCAGCGCGAGAACAGCGGCTCGTTTCATGGAGGCTCCACTGGACTGCAATGCGCAGGCCGCCCGAGACCTGGGCTGCCCTCAGGACGCGACCTCGATTCCTGCACAGAAAGGGGGCAGGGACTGCTGCTGGCCTGTTGCTGGGCGAGCAGGTGCCGGCGAAAGGGCCGCCCAGGTCGCGCTCTTGGGGGATGGCACAGGCCGTGCAGTTCCGAAGCGCGCCATGCACGTTTCAGCGCTCAAGCAAAAGGTGGAAGAGGTCGTCGCGGTCGACGTTCTGGCCTGGGATGGACCGCTGGCCACGTTCCACACGGCGTGGACCATCAATCCGCGGCACATCAGCCGCGCCGAGATCGCGGGTCTGGTCTTGTTGTCGATCGTGCTGCACTCGCTGGTCGCAGCGCGACTGGCTCGTCCGGGCAAGGGCGAGCCGGTGGCGCACGAACAGCGAGTCAGCATCGAGTTCCTGCGGCCACCCCCAGCGGCCAAGCCCCTGCCGCCGCCGCCCGCGCCGACCCCTGAAAAGCCGGCGCCCGTGGTGCGCAGGGCTGCGGTTGAGCCGCATGCGGCCCGACCCGAACCCGCGGCGCGGTCTACCCCGGTTTCGCCGCCCCACGAGGCGCCCGCCCTGCCCGAGGGCGATGATCCTGCGCTGGCCGGGCCGAGTAGCACGGGCACGCTGGGAACGACCCCTGTGCCGGTGGCGGCGCCAGCTCCCGTCGCTGCGCCACCGCCGCCGGCACCGGTTCGCGTGGTGGCCGCGCATGAGGGCGCCAACTATCTGAGGAACCCGCGTCCTGCGTACCCCGAGATCGCCCTGCGGCGCAGCTGGGAGGGCGAGGTCCTGCTGCGCGTACACGTGTCGCCGGAGGGACGGCCCGCGCAGATCGCCATCGCCAAGTCGAGCGGTCGCGACGTCCTCGACGAAGCCGCCGTGGAGGCCGTGCGCGGCTGGTCCTTCATGCCCGCGCGTCTGGGCGCCCAGGCCGTCGGGGGCTGGGTCACCGTGCCCATCGTGTTCCATCTGCAATAGGAGCCCCACCCATGTCCGATTTCGCAACCCACATCCTTGTTCAAGGCACTTTCGGCTTCCTGCTGTCTGCGTCGGTGCTGACCTGGGCGTTGGTCCTCGTGAAGGCGCGTCAGCGGGGCAGAAACCACTCCCAGGACCGCCGCTTTCTGGCAGCGGTCGGCTCGCCCGTGAAATTGGGGCTGCTGCGCACCTTGAAGGACCACGACGGTCCCACCTGGCGCTTGTCGCAGGCGGGGCTGAACGCGCTGGCCGAGGTGGAGAGTCATGACGATAGCCGCACCACGCGACAGGACGCGGCGGAACGCGCGCTGCAGACGCAGATCGCGCGCGAACGGCGAGCCTCGGAGGCGGGACTGGCGGTGTTGGCCAGCATCGGCAGCACATCGCCGTTCGTGGGTCTGTTCGGCACGGTGTTCGGCATCATCAGCGCCCTACGCGCTATCGGCACCTCGGGCTCGGCCAGTCTGGAAGTGGTGGCCAAACCCATCGGCGAGGCGCTGGTGGCCACGGGCGTGGGCATCGCGGTCGCCGTGCCTGCCGTGCTGGCCTACAACTACTTCGTGCGTCGATTGAAGGTGCAGATCTCGGATCTTGAGCAATTCGGCTCGGGGTTCATCGGGGCGGTGGCGCGTGGCCTGAAGCCGGAGCTGCGCATCGAGCACGCCAACGACGGCAGCCGGCGCGAGGCGAGCGTCTGATGGCCTTCGCGGTGTCGGGGGATAGCGACGAGGTGATGAGCGACATCAACGTGACGCCGCTCGTGGATGTCATGTTGGTGCTACTGGTGGTCTTCCTGGTCACCGCGCCTTTGCTGGCCAACACCATCCGTGTGAATCTGCCGCAAACGTCGAAAACGTCGGCGACCAATCAGGAGAAGAAGAAATCGATCAACCTGACCATCGATGCGGCCGGTAAGGTGTTCGTGGATCGGGACGAGGTTGACATGGCCCGCGTGGAATCCGAGCTGAAGACACTGAAGGTCGCGTATCCCGATTTGATCGTGCACCTGAACGCCGACAAGGAAACCAACTACGGCCTAGTGGCCAAGACCATGAGTGCCGTGGATCGGGCGGGCATCACCCGCTTGTCCGTCCTCACCACATCAGAGTGAAGCCGTGAATCCGAACAGCGCATTGGGCTTCCCCCACCTCTTTGGTCCCGTCTTTTCGCGTCGCCTAGGTCGCTCGCTGGGCATTGATCTCCTGCCCTACAAGACCTGCTCGCTCGATTGCGTGTACTGCGAGTGCGGCGCCACGACCAAGCTGACCACCCAGCGCGCCGAATTCGTCCCCGTCGACAAGGTGATTGGGGAGCTGGATCGATACCTGCGCAAGAAACCGGAGCTGGACTACATCACCTTTTCGGGCTCGGGCGAACCGACGCTGCACGCGGGGATCGGCAAGATCATTGCGCATCTGAAGCGCACGCATCCACGCCACCGGGTGGCGGTGCTGACCAATGGGACCTTGTTCTCGCAGGCGGAGGTGCGGCAGAGCGTACTGGCGGCGGACTTGATCGTGCCGTCACTGGATGGAGCCACGCCCGAGGCATTTCAGGCGATCGATCGACCCGCGCCGGGGATCACGGTGGAGAAGGTGATCGAGGGGCTGGTGGCGCTGCGGGCGGAGTATCGGGGCACCTTCGTGCTGGAGATGTTCATCGTGCCGGGCGTGAACGACACCAATCGCGAGGTGGAGGCCTTGCGGGCGACGGCAGAACGGATTCGCCCGGATGCGATTCAACTCAATCGGTTGGATCGGCCGGGGGCGGAGGATTCTGTGCAGATGGCGTCGGATGAACTGCTGGCCATGCTGGCCCAGGCGCTGGAGCCACTGCCGGTCTTCGTGGTTCCGGGGCGGCGGGCGGGGCGAGTGCGGCGGATGGATGACCGGGAGGTGGAGCGCGCCGTGTGGGAGCGGGTTGGTGATGGCGAGTTGGATGTGACCACGCTGGCGTTCCTGTTGGGGCTGCACGAGGGGGTCGTGGCGAAGAATGTGAACGAGATGGTGGAGGACGGGAGATTGGTGCGGGTGGCAGGCCCGGTGGCGAGCCGAGTGATCGTGCGGAGAGCTGCGCAGCAGATCGTGCGGGCGGCGGGATAGGGCATCCGGGAGGCGCACCGCTCGCTCCGGCGACGGCTGGCG
>JAEXQJ010000356.1 GCA_023438785.1 Pseudomonadota bacterium | reverse complement strand
ACTCCGGCCCCTGTTGTTGGGGGGGCGGGGGTGCGGCCGGCCCGGCGGGCCTGGGGGGAGAGAACACCCGCCGGGACGGTCGACTAACTAGGAACTTGAAAGCGGTTCAGAACGGGGCCTTGATCAGCTTCCAGGTCGGGCTGTTGATGGCCATGTCGACGTCGCGGGCGAAGATCGGGAAGCCGTTGTACGCGTGGTACGGCCCCGAATAGTCCCAGCTGTGCATCTGGCGGAAGGGCACGCCCATCTTCTGGAAGACGTACTTCTCCTTGATGCCGCTGCCCACCAAGTCCGGCTTGAGCTCCGCGACGAACTGCTCCAACTCGTACTCGCTCGCGTCGTCGTAGATGACCGTGGCCTCGGGCATTTCAGGGCCGGTTCGTTCGTAGTCGTCCGAATGGGCGAACTCGTATCCCGAACCGACGACGGTCATGCCCAGATCCTCGTAGGCGCCCACGGTGTGGCGGGGCCGCAAGCCACCCACGTACAGCATGACCTTCTTGCCTTGCAGCCGCGGCCGATACTCTTCGATCACCCTTTGCATCATTGGGTCGTACTTGGCGATGACCGTCTCGACGTTCTCCTTGATCTTGTCGTCGAACCTCTGGGCCAGCGTGCGCAGGCTCTGCTTGATCTTGGTAGGCCCGAAGAAGTTCAGCTCGAGCCACGGGATGCCGTATTTCTCCTCCATGACCCGCGCCATGTAGTTCATGGAGCGGTAGCAGTGGATGACGGCCAACTTGACCTGATGGGTGGCGGCGATCTCCTCGATGTGCCCGTCGCCTGTCCAGGTAGCCTTGACCTTGAACCCACACTCTTCCAAGAGCGGCTTCACCGACCACACGTCGCCGCCGATGTTGTAGTCACCGATGAGCGCGATGTCGTAGGGGCCAGCCGGCTCAGGGAACTCGCGAGTGCCGATGACGTAGTCGCGGATGGTGTCGTTGGAGATGTGGTGGCCGAGTGACTGGGAGACGCCGCGGAATCCCTCGCAGTTGCAGGGAATCACCGGCACATCAAGCTCCTGTGACATGCGCTTGGTCGTGGCGTTGATGTCGTCGCCGATGAGGCCCACCGGACACTCGGAGAGGACCGAGATGGCCTTGGCCAACGGAAACAACTCCTTGACCTCCTTGAGCAGGACCGCCAGCTTCTTGTCGCCGCCGTAGACGATGTCCTTCTCCTGGAAGTCGGAGGTCATCTGCATGGCGAAGCTGGAGACGCCGTTCTTGCCGGACACCAAGTTGCGGCGGGTGCCCCAAGAGTACCAGCCGCACCCCACGGGGCCGTGCGAGACGTGCGCCATGTCGCCGATGGGGCCCCACACCACGCCCTTGGCTCCTGCGTAGGCACAACCCCGCGCGCTCATCACTCCGGGAACCGTCTTGCGATTCGACTTAACGCAGGCGCTTCCCGAGGTCGGGTCGTTGGGGGCTAGGTGGGGAGCGCGCTTGGTTTTGCCTTTTTCGGGATAGGCGGCGAGAGCGCGATCGATCATGGCTTGTGTCGAATCGCGGGTAATACCCTCGACCTTCTTCACCGTAGCATCGGACATGGGGACTCCTTTCCGGTGGTAGGTCGACTCACGAGGTGGCGGCTTCGGTCACGCCCACGTTGGGGTCGTCGTCCTGAATGATTCCGTATTGCATGAGGAGCTCTTCCAGCTCCTCCATCTGCAACGGCTTGGGGATCACCAGCATCTTGTTCTCGGAGATCTTGCGCGCCAGTTCGCGGTACTCGTCGGCCTGCTTGTGGTTGGGTGAGTACTCGATGACGGTCATGCGTCGCAATTCCGCCCTCTGCACCTGATTGTCGCGCGGGACGAAGTGGATCATCTGCGTACCCAACCGCTTGGCGAGCGCCTCGATGAGCTCGGCCTCCTTGTCCGTGTTGCGCGAGTTGCAGATGAGGCCGCCCAATCGCACCTTGCCCGAGGTGGCGTACTTGAGAATGCCCTTGGAGATGTTGTTGGCCGCGTACATGGCCATCATCTCGCCGGAGACCACGATGTAGATCTCCTCAGCCTTGTTCTCTCGGATGGGCATGGCGAACCCGCCACACACGACGTCGCCGAGGACGTCGTAGAAGACGAACTCGGTTTCCGGCGTGTAGGCACCCTCCGATTCGAGAAAGTTGATGGCGGTGATGACGCCGCGGCCTGCGCAGCCCACGCCCGGCTCGGGACCACCCGACTCGACGCACCTCACGCCGCCGAAGCCGATCTTGAGAACGTCTTTCAGCTCCAGATCCTCGACGGTGCCGCGCTCGCGAATGAGGTCCATGACCGTGGCTTGCGCCTTGGCGTGGAGCATGAGGCGGGTTGAGTCGGCCTTGGGGTCGCAACCCACGATCATCACCTTCTTGCCCAGTGACACCAGGCCGGCGACCGTGTTCTGACACGTCGTGGACTTGCCGATGCCGCCTTTGCCGTAAATCGCGATCTGTCTCATGGGATTCCTTCCTGAATGTTGTGGCTCGTTGTCGACGGCCACTCACTCCCATGTGCAAGCGGGTTGCCAGAATGCGGGCGACGGAAATGGCGAAAATCGTCGGTGAGCAGAGAAACCGAAAGCCGACGAACGACATCCGTGTAGGATCGGCCCGCGCGTGCTACCTGGGCGTAGGATCCGGCGAGACGGCATGCGTGGGTGGCGCGCGGGCGAGCGGAGCAGACCCGTTGCCTGAAACGGGATGTGGCGCTCCCTGAGAGAAGGGTTGTCCGCAACACGCGTGTGATGCCCCGCCGTGCGAACAATTGGCTAAACCGCGCCTCGGAAGCGGTCCGGTTCGATGCGGTAGTGGCGCACGCGCAGGCCCATGATCCGCTGTGAGATGCCCAACGTCCGCGCCGCCTCCGCCATGTTGCCGCGCGCGCTCTTAAGCGCCTCGGAGATCATCTCGCGTTCCACACTCTCCAGGGTGGCGCGCAGAGGGCCACGCACGGGCGTATTGCTCGCCTCGGCGGTCTGCAAGGTGGGCGGGAGGTGATGGCCGTGGATGACGCCGTCATCGGAGAGGAGCACGGCGCGCTCCATGGCATTCTGCAATTCGCGCACGTTGCCCGGCCAGTGATAGGCGGTGAGCATGTCGATGGCCGGCGTGGAGATGCGGCGCACGGGCTTGCCCGCGTTCTTGGCGAAGCGCTCGACGAAGTGATCGGCCAACAGCAACACGTCGGTGCGCCGTTCGCGCAGAGGCGGAACGTAGATGGGGAAGACGTTGAGCCGGTAGTAGAGATCTTCGCGGAACTGATTGAGCTTGACCAGATCCTCCAGATTGCGGTGTGTGGCCGCGATGACCCGCACGTCGACGTGGACCACGTCGTTGCCGCCCAGACGCTCGAACTCGCGCTCTTGCAGGACGCGCAGCAACTTGACCTGCGTGGCCGGGGGCAGGTCACCGATCTCGTCGAGGAACAGGGTCCCGTGGTCAGCGAGCTCGAAGCGGCCCTTGCGGCGAGCGACGGCGCCCGTGAAGGCGCCCCGTTCGTGCCCGAAGAGCTCGCTCTCCACCACGCCCTCGGGGAGAGCACCACAATTGACCCGTACGAAGGGCCCGGTAGCGCGCGGGCTGTTGTAGTGGATGCATTGGGCGACGAGCTCCTTGCCCACGCCGCTCTCGCCGCGAATGAGGACGGTGGTTGGACTGGCCGCCACCTGGCTGATCTCCCCGAGGACGCGGTTCATGGCCGATGAGTTGCCGATGAGGTTGGTGGGGCGGAACCGTTGCGCGAGCTCGTTTTGTAGGCGACTGTTTTCCCTTTCGAGCATGAGATTGCGCTCGTGGGCCGCCTGACGGACTTGCACGGCGCGCGCGATCATGGAGGCGATGATGGTCAGCAGGCGGACGTCCTCGTCGAGCCCGCGATCCGGAGAGGGCAGACGGTCGATGCTGAGGGCGCCCACGACCTCGGTGCCGTTGAAGATGGGCACGCAGATGAAGGCCACGTCCTCCCGCTCGCCCGTGCCGTTGAGTCCGCGGGCGCAGGTGCGATCGAGGAAGGCGGGTTCGGCGCTCACGCTGGGCACCACGGCGGGGCGGCCGCTGGCGATCACGCGGCCCGTGATACCTTCACCGACGGCGTAGCGGCCACGCGCCATCTCGTCGGGGGTGAGACCGAAGGCATCGGCGATGACGATCTGGCCGCTGGTGCGGTTGAGGATTGTGATGGCCCCGCGCAGAAGGCCCATGCCGCTGGCCAACCTTTGCAGGACGGGGCCCGTGGCTTCCTTCAATTCGCCACCGCGAGACAGCTCTTCGCTGACCTCGAGGAGCAGGTCCAACTCGGGATGTCTGACGGGCGAATCGTCGTCGAGAGCGTGCATGGCGGTTCGCAGGTGTGAAGAGGAACGACTCCAATGTAGCGGCTACGTTCGTCAGGCGCGTCCTCGAATCGGCGACAGGACTCAGATTTTACGGCCGCTCTTTGCACGCGATGCCGGGGAGTTTCTCGGCGGATGCGGCGCGGATACGCGCAGGTTACACGGCGGAGACATGACCCGTTCGAGGGCAAGTTGCCTCCATTCAGAGGCACGGCGGTGAGGCGAGCGCTCCACGAGAGGCCGGCTTCGGGCGTTGTGCTCGTTTCGTGCGGGTTAATTCTACTAGGCGCGGGTCGAGTCAGGTTGACACCGTCGGGCGGCTACGAATGATGGAAACCATGGACAGCGCCGAAGAAGCCGGGCGTCGCCGACGGTCTGCGCCTCACAGCACGCACATCGGCACGACGCGGCGACGAGCCATGATTGTGCTTCTGGCCTTCTGTGCCTTCGCTGGCGCCGGGACGCCGTGCACCGAGGTCCAGGCCGCCGAGTCGAAGGAGCTGGTGGTCGCGGCGGCGGCTTCTCTGCGTGAGGTCTTCCAGGGGCTGACGAGCATCTACGAGACACGCCACGCGGGCGTGAAGGTGCGCCTGAACCTGGCGGGTAGCCAAGAGCTGCGCGTCCAGATCGAGAATGGCGCCAAGGTGGATGTGTTTGCCGCCGCGGACCATCGACACATGGCCGCGCTGGAGCGGCAGGGCCTCGTTGAGACGCCGGTCGTGTTCGCCGAGAACGAGCCTGTGGTGATCGTGCCCGGAGACAACCCGGCGCGCTTGGCGGCCTTCACCGATCTTCCGAAGGCCGAACACGTCGTGCTCGGAGGCCCCGCCGTGCCCATCGGCGCCTACAGCGAGGCGATTCTGGCCGCGGCTGCGAAGCTGTACGGTCCCGCGTTTCGCGAGCGGGTGATGGGTCATGTGCGATCGCGGGAGCTCAACGTCCGCCAGGTCTTGACCAAGGTCGCCCTGGGCGAGGCGGACGCGGGGATCGTCTACAGGACCGATGCCGCGACCGCCAAGGAGCGGGTCAAGGCGATCGCCATTCCCGGCGCGGTGAACGTGGTGGCCAGCTATCCCATCGCGATCGCGACCCGCGCACCAAACCGGGAGCTGGCCGCGGCTTGGGTCGCCCTGGTGCGTGGCGAGGAGGGGCAATCCGTCCTGAGGGCAGCGGGGTTCAAAGTGGCGCCCGCGCCATCTCGTGAGCGCGCGAAATGAACAGGTTGGCCCGGCGCCATCGAAACCTGGGCTATCGGATAGCCATGGCGGCCCTGGCCGGCGGGTTGGGCATGCTCCTGGTGTTGCCCTTTGTCGCCTTGGTCTTGGACGGCGGACCGCTGGCCATCTTGCGTGGCCTTGAGTGTGCGCTCACGCTGCCCGCCCTGCGCTTGAGCCTGGAGACCACCAGCCTCTCGGTGGTGATCATCGTCCTCGGCGGCACGCCGTTGGCCTGGTGGTTGGCGGGCTCGCGCTGGCGTTCGGCCAAATGGGTCGAGACGCTCCTGCAATTGCCCGTGGTAATTCCGCCTGCCGTGGGGGGCATCGCCTTGCTGCTTGCCTTTGGCCGGCGCGGCCTCCTCGGCGGCTGGATCGAACGCATGGGTTTTTCCCCCGCGTTCAGCACCGCGGCCGTCGTGATCGCGCAGGTCTTCGTGGCGGCACCGTTCTATTTGCAGGCCGCCACCCTGGCGTTCTCGCGTCTGGACCCGCAGCTCCTGGCGGTCGGTCGTAGCCTGGGCGCCTCCCCGGCTCGGCTGTTCTTCGGCATGGCGCTGCCGCTGAGCAGGCCTGCCCTGACGGCCGGGGCCGCCATGAGCTGGGCGCGCGCCCTGGGAGAATTCGGGGCCACGTTGATGTTTGCCGGCAACATGACGGACAAGACGCAGACCCTGCCCCTGGCCATCTACACCGCCCTCGAGCTCGACCTGCGCACGGCCCAGGCCTTGTCTCTGCTCCTGGTCCTCTTCGCCTTCGCCCTCCTGCTCGCGCTGCGCAGATTCAACCGCTCCGCGAGCCTTCTTCCCGAGCGGGTGGTCGGCGCGCCATGAGCTCGTCGGCCAGGCTCTCGGCCTCGCTGAACGCCGCGTGGCCGGGGTTCGTGTTGCAGGCCACTTTGGAGGTGGGGGCGGAGCCCGTCGCGCTGATCGGGCCCAACGGTTCGGGCAAGAGCAGCCTTCTGCTGGCCTTGCTTGGGACGCGCGTGCCCGACCGCGCCCGCATCACCCTGGGCAGTGAGGTCATCGTGGACACCAGCGCGGGCCGGGTCTGCCCCACCGAGGAGCGCCGCTTTGCCTATGTGCCCCAGGATTACGGCCTCTTTCCCCATCTCACGACCCAGGGAAACGTGGAGTTCGCCCTGGCCTGTGCAAACGAGAGCACATCGCGCAGGCAGCGCCGGCAGTCTGCACTGGAGCTCCTCGACGAATTTGGCATTGTCCATCTCGCCGAGAAAAGACCCTCTCACCTCTCGGGCGGCGAGCGTCAGCGCGTGGCCCTGGCGCGCGCCATCGCCTCGCGGCCGCGCGTCCTGCTGCTGGACGAACCCACGGCGGCGCTGGACGTCGAGGCCCGCGCGGAGATGCGCTGCCTCCTCGCCGAGCGCATCGCCCGGTTGGCCATCCCGAGCGTCATAGTCACGCACGATTGCGCGGACATCGTCGCGCTCGCCGGGCGCGTGGCGACGATGGAACAAGGGCGCTTGCTCTCCTGCAGCAGCCTGATTGAGGCCACGCGGGCACCTGCCACGCCGTTCGCGGCGCGCCTGCTGGATGGGGTCTCCGAAGTGTGGACGAAGCCGCGCTCTGCCACATCCTGACTCTGTCGGGTCACCAGCAGGTGGGGGCGGCATCCGAGGTATTCGGCGGTACGCTCATGTCTTTGATGGAACGACGGCTGATTCTGCTGCGACACGGCCACACCGACGGGAACAACGATGGGCAGGACCGACCCTTGAGTGGCTGGCACGACACGCCCTTGAGCGCCCTGGGTTGGCGCGAGACCGTGGCGCTTGCGGCGCGCCTGGGACGGGAGCTTCCGGCAAACACGCCCATCTTCTCTAGCCCTCTTCAACGCTGCCGAAAGATGGCCGAGGCCATTAGCAGCGTGAGCGGTGGCGCGGTAGAGATCGAGCCCGATCTGCGCGAGATCTCCTGCGGCGAGTTGGAGGGCCTCTCGATTGGGGAGGTGCAGCGCCGATATCCCGATCTGTGGGCGGCGAACCTGCGCCAGGACAACGACTATTTTCGCTGGCCAGGCGGCGAGAGCTACGCCGAGTTCCGTACCCGGTGCCTGGAGTGTCTCGCTCGGCTCCGCCGCAACTCCGCGGATCCCCTGATCGTGGTCTCCCATGCGGGCGTCATTAGCCAGGTTCTCGGCTCGCTGAGCGGAACGCCGAGCAGCCGTTGGTCGGCTCACCGGCCCGGCAATGCGTCCATAACCGAGATGTGCGACGACGGCCAAGCCCTGCGGCTGGTGCGTTTCGACGACTGCCACGCCCCGGCGGCCTGAGCGCAGCTCAACTCACGAATGCGCCCGCCCTGCGGATGACGCGAGCCCAGCCCCGCGCCAACCTGAAGTCGGCGGGGCGTCCGTTGCGCAGATCCTCGGCCGCGGAGTGCAGATAATAGAGCAGCGCCCCCGCCAACCCGTTGCACGCCGCCGCGAACCAGTACGAGGCCCGCAACTCGCTATCCATCGCGCGGTTCATGCCGCGTTCGTCCAGGTAGGCTTGCAGGAGCGTGTCGTGTCGACGCGCCGCCTCGGGTTCCCACAGCCCGAGTGACTTGAGCCAGGAACTCACGTCTTCGAGCGGCGAGCCCACCCGTGCGCGCGCCCAGTCGCAGAAGAGGGGGCTCTCTCCCTCGGGGCGGGGGACGAGGGCCACGTTCCCGCTGTGAACGTCGCCGTGTAGCACCGTGGTCCCGAAGCGCGGCGATGACAGCAGCTCACGCCTCAACATCCCCAAGCACAACACCACCCGCCGAGCAGCGGCGCGCGTGCGCAGGAGATCGTGGGGCAGATAGCGTCGCGGGATTTCTTCCAACAGGTCGAGAGCCTTCTGTGAGCTCCCGGCCAGGCTTGCCTCGAAGTCCCAATCCGAGATGGCCCGCGGGTACGGCCGGACCGCCGACATGTGCAGGCGGGCCAATTGCGCGAGCACGCCGCGGGTCTTGGCCTGGTCGCCCCATGGCCAACCGGCACGCGGGGGCAGCGCCTGCATGAAGAGCAGCACGGCCCCGCCCTCCGACGGCAGCGTGCCCAGAAAACGGGGTGCCAGAGGGATAGGGTGCCGGGCCAGCCACTCTCGGTACACCGCGGCCTCGCGCACAGAGGTGCCTTCGAGCTTCTTGGCCACGAAGACCAAGGGATTCTTGCGGCCCCGTCGGGCGCGCACCTCCACGCGCACCACCATGGCCGACTCCAGACCGCCCCCCAGCGGAATCAGCCGGACCCCCGCGTCTTCATACCCGTCTTGGTCTTCCCGACGAGCCAATCTCCGAGCGAAGGAAATGATGCGGACCCGATCCTGCCCCACGCGGTCAATTATTGCCGACAGCCAAGGCTGGTTCTACTTGGACATCGTCGCCGGCCGGCGTTGCCGCCGGCGATCAGGGGTTGGAGCCTCCCCCCAAGGCTGGTTCCGGCGCAACGCCCGCGTCCGCGGTATGGGTGCGCCACCTCGACAGACTCCAATTCAGCAGAGGAGGCGTCATGAGGGTGGTGAGCATGACCATGATGACCACGGCGGAGAAGCTGGCCTTCGTGAGCACTGGCTCGCCAGCCACCGTCAGTCCAAGTCCGATGTTGGCGAAGATGAGGCCCACTTCGCCGCGCGGGATCATGCCGAGGCCCACGGTGAGGCGGTCCATGCCGCGCCCGAGCACGGCCAGGCCGCAGACTTGCTTGCCCAAGGCGCCCACCACGGTCAGCGCCAAGGCGAGGAGGACCACGCCTGGTTGCGCCAGGCTGCTCAAGTCGACCTTGATGCCCATGAGGACGAAGAAGATGGGCACGAGAAACGAGGTGAGCGGTCGGACCAGCTCCTCGAGCTCATGGTCACCCTGTGCCAGATAGCGCTTGTAGTGCACGGGTTCGAGGACGAGACCGGCGGCAAAGGAGCCCACGATGGGCGCCAAGCCCACGCGGCTGGCCGCGAGCGAGAACAAGAAGCAGGCGAACAGACCGCAGGCCAGCAGCACGCCCTCGGAGCGGAGGCGGAAGGCCGCGGCGAAGAGACGGGGGGAAAGGAATGCGCCCAGCATGACCGCCGCGACCAGGAACGCGCCCGCCTTGCCTACGATGAGGCCCAGATCGAGCGTGGAGAGCGTACCCGCGCCGTTGGCCGCGCCGATGATTCCCCCCACCGCCGCGAGCACGATGAGCCCCAGGACGTCGTCGATCACCGCGGCGCCCAGCACCACCTGCGCCTCGCGACTGCCCGAGCGTCCGAGATCCTGGAACACGCGCGCCGTGATGCCGACACTGGTGGCGGAGAGCGTGGCGCCCAGGAAGAGAGGCACGGCAAAGGACGTGTGCGGAACCAGCAGACCGGTCACCACGTAGCCGAGGGCCATGGGCGCGATGACCCCCACGACCGCCACCAGGAACGCGGAGGGCCCGACCCGCATCATGTCGCGCAGGTTGGATTGCAGGCCCACCTCGAACAACAGGAAGATAACGCCCAACTCGGCCAGGAACGCCAGATGCAAGTCGGTCTTGAGGAAGTCCAGACTATGCAAGCCGAGCAGACCCAAATTGCCGAGTACCAATCCGGCGGCCAGCTCGCCCAGAACGGCCGGCTGGCGGAAACGGACCGCGAGGCTGCCCCCGACCTTGGCCGCCGCGATGAGCAGAATGAGAGCCAAAAACGTGTGTTCCATCGCTCGTCTCGTTGCACAGCAGGACTTGAGGGGGCTCGCTCGGCATCGGGCTTGCGAGCCCCGGTTGCGAATTCGTATCAGCTCGTGGACCGGCGCCTCCCCGTGACCTCCGCGGCGTCCGGCCGCAGAGCGCTGGTGTTCGTCCCGCGTTCGGCGAGAAGGTCGATGATCTCGACCAGGCAGACCAGGCCCAAACCGCGGATCTCCAGCAAGCGCCCGTAGGTCCACGGGCCTCTGTCCACGGTTCCTGCGATATGGCGCCGTAGCGCATTGGCGGTCCGGCGGCTCATCCGGGGGCCGAGTCGGCGCAGCAACTCGGCTGGACTGGGCACTGGCTTCTTCCGGAACGCCAGAGGAACGCCATCCGGCGTTGCGGAGGTTGGACGATACCCGGTCAGCCCGGCGAAGGTGTCTATGAACGCCTGAGTGTCACGCCGCCATTTCTGGGCGGGGCTCGGTGGGGCGGCCAATCGCGCTTCCTTCATATCGGACTTCCCTGTTCCGATTTTTCACCCTACTTCTTAATCCGGCAGCAACCCCGGGGCGCGCGGCGGAGGCGGTCCCCATCCTGGCGAGACAGGAGAGGACCGCTCCGATGCCGCTTCGCCTATCGGGCCTCGCTCATGGCGGCGTGGGCCGCCCGGGCTTGCGCCTCGATCTCGGTGGTGGCGGGTGGGTAGGCCACCATGCCGATCTCGGCCTCGTCCAGACCACCGATTTCGTCCTCGGCCTTCACACGGACGCCCATGGTCACCTTGATGGCGTACCAGACCAGCAGCGACACCGGCAGCGTGAACGCACCAACCGCCAGGACACCCTTGAGTTGAATCCACAGTTGCGCGAATCCGCCGCCGTAGAAGAGGCCGTTGGCCGGGAAGGCGCTCAGGCCTTTCACGGCGAAGAGCCCGACGGCCAGTGTGCCGAAGGTGCCGTTCACCAGGTGCACCGATGTGGCGCCCACCGGGTCATCCACGCGGAGCTTGTCGAACATCAGCACCGCCTCGATGACCAGGATCCCCGCGATGCCGCCGATGATGGCCGCGCCGACCGGCGTGACGAACGCACATCCCGCGGTGATGGCCACCAGACCGGCCAGACACCCATTGACCGTGAAGCTGAAGTCCGGCTTGCCCATGCGCACCCAGACGTAGAGGGTCGAGACGATGGTGCCCATGGCGGCGGCCAGGTTGGTCGTGAGCGCGATGCGGCCGATGGCCTCGGCATCAAGGCCCATCGTGGAGCCCGGGTTGAAGCCGAACCAGCCCAGCCACAGGATGAGGCCGCCCAGGAACACGTAGCCCATTTGGTGACCGGGGACCGCGGTGGGCTTGCCATCCTTACCGTATCGACCCAGTCGCGGGCCCACCACGATGGCGCCCGCCAGAGCCGCCCAGCCGCCCACGCTGTGCACGACGGTCGAGCCGGCGAAGTCGAAGAAGCCCATCTTGGCCAGGAAACCGCCGCCCCAGATCCAGTGGCCGGTGATGGGGTACATGACGCCGACGAGGATGAGCGAGAAGACGAGGAAGCCGCCGTACTTGGCTCGCTCGTTCACCGCGCCCGAAACGATGGTGGCCGCGGTGCCGGCGAAGACGAGTTGGAAGAAGAACTTGGCGATGAGCGGAACGCCCGTCCAGTTCAGAGAGCCGAAGATGCCCTTGTAGGCATCGGCCATCGCCGGGCTGTTGTCCGCGCCCGACAGGAACCAGCCCCCGGCCGTGCCGACGAACCCGCCGTCGGAGAACATGAGGCCGAAGCCGGCGACCCAGTAGGCCAAGGTCGAGAGGGCGAACACGATGAAGTTCTTGGACAGAATCATGACCGTGTTCTTGCTACGGCAGAGGCCAGCCTCTACGAGACCGAAACCTGCGTTCATCCAGAACACAAGAAATGCGGTCAGCAAGACCCATGTGGTGTCGAGTGCGACTTTGAGTTCAGCGGGAGTCATAGTGTCTTCCTTCCTGTTTCTCGGATTGATCGAACAGCGTCTTTGCCTCGTGCGCTGGCGTGGATACGGATTGTTCAGCTCTTGGTGAGAAGCCCGAGGGCGCATCGCTGATTCAATCTGCGGTGGCCTCGGCCGCTCGGTTTGTTCACACCAACAAATGAAACAGAGCCGGGCTCAGGCCGACAAGTACCCCCCGCCGCATTTTACGGAGAGTTGTGTTTGCGTTTACGTGCCCGGCCGCGGAAGCAACACCGCCGAAACAAAGGCGCTGCACAGGCGACACAACGGGCGCAAACCGCCGTTTCGGCGGCGCGCACGAGACATGCGCGTCCTCGTGGGCAGGGCACGCAGGCGCACGCCGATCTACGGCCGCGGGCGCGCCCCCGGTGCCGTCCGTGCGCCGGTCGAGAACGTCAGCGCGGCGTTTTTCGCGATGTCAGGCCGCGCGATCGCACGCCGGTGTCGTGCGATCGTCTCGCGCGGCCGAAGACTCAGCGACAGGGCTTGGGCTCGCCTTGCCCTCGTTCACCACGTGCACGGTGCGCGTGGGGAAGGCGAAGCCGGTTCCGGCCTTCTCGACGACGTCCATGAACGAGAGCAGGAGGTCCTGCCGGATGCTCTGGAACTCGTTCCAGTCCGTGGTCTGGAACCAGGCCATCACTTCGATCTCGAGCGCGGATTCGGCGAGGGCACGGAAACGCACGACCACGGCATCTGGCCAAATCTTCGGGTGATCGCGTAGCACCTTCTCCACCCCGGCCAGCACCGTGCGCATCTGCTCCGCGGTCGTGCCGTAAACCAAACCCAGCACGCAGAAAAGACGGATGCGGTCACGCGCGGTGTACGATTCGGTCCGCATCTCGGCCACCTTGGCATTGGGCAGCGTGATCAGCGTGCGATCCAGCGTGCGGATACGCGTGGAACGGAGTCCGATGGATTCCACTGTCCCCACGAAGTCCTCCAGCTTGACGAAATCGCCCTCGCGAAAGGGTTGGTCGGCGCCGATGGAGAACGCCCCGAAGAGGTTCTCCAGCGTGGTCTTCGAGGCCATGGCGATGGCCAGGCCGCCGATGCCCAGACCGGCCAGGAGGCTCGCCACCGGATAGCCCATTTGCGAGAGGAAGGCCACCACCGCCACGGCCACGATCGCCACCTTGCTTACGCGGGCCCCGAGCGGCAGTAAGGCCCGTGCGGCCTGGTGGGTGACCAACCAGCGCGAGCGCAGGATGACCATCACCGCGGTGTCGACCCCGCGCGCCAGGGCCCAGAAGAACGCGAAGAGGAGCCCCGCGCGCAGCACATGAACCACCGTGCCCGCGGCGCTCTGATCGTGCACCAGCCAGGGCAGCAGCAGGTGGGCGCTCAAGACCGAGAAGCCCAAGGTCAAGGGGCCGCTAAGTCCGGCCGTCAGGTGGTCATCCCAGTCCGCCGAGGTACGTGCGGCGAGTCGCTCCAGGATGAACGCGGCGAGCTTGCCGAGGATGTAGCCGCCCAGCAGCGAAGCCAGGGGAAGCGAGAGCAGCGTTAACCAGTTCCACCAGGGGGATGCAGACCAAGAGCTCATGTGATTCTCCACGTCGCGTGCGGCCAATGCGAGAATAGAAGCCGAGTCTATCGGATGTCACGAATCCTGCCGTTTTCACGCTGGCCTGCGCCGACGCGGTCGGCTGTCCTGCGCTGGTGCCGCAAGTGGGTAGGCGGCACCGGTGCGCGTCTTGCGGGGTAGAAACACTCTCATGCAGCACACGCCATCGCTGACCGTCGCCATTGCTCTCGCCGCGGGGGTCGTGGTGCAGGCGCTCGCCTTGCACCTCCGGATTCCGGGAATCGTCCTTCTGCTCGGAACCGGGTTCCTGCTGGGCCCCGAGTTTGCCGACGTGGTCAGGCCCGGCAGCCTGGGCTCCGGGCTTCACACGTTGGTGGGCTTCGCGGTGGCGGTGATCCTGTTCGAGGGCGGGATGAACCTGAACCTGGCGCGTCTGCGTCGGGAACAGGTCCTCATTCGTCGTCTGGTGACCTGGGGTGGCTTGGTGACGGCGGTGGGCGGCGCCCTGGCGGCGCTGTTGTTCCTGCGTTGGGACCTGCGCACCTCAGTCCTCTTCGGCACGTTGGTCATGGTGACCGGCCCGACGGTGGTGACCCCGCTGCTGCGCCGGATCAACGTGCTGCCGAACCTGCGCACGATTCTCGAAGCAGAGGGCGTGATCATCGACGCCATCGGCGCCCTGGTGGCGGTCCTGACCCTGGAAATTGTGCTCAATCCGACGGGACGCTCGGTGGCCTTCGGCGTGGCCGGGCTGGCCATGCGGCTGGGCGTGGGCGCCGGCGTGGGCGCTTTGGGGGGCGCCTTGACGGCCCTCTTGCTGCGCCTGGAGCGGATCATTCCCGAACGGCTGGCCAATGTTTTCTCCTTGGCCATGGCCGTGGTCTCGTTCCAGGTCAGCAGCGCCATCTTGTCGGAGAGCGGACTGATGGCAGCCATCATGGCCGGTGTGGTGCTGGGCAACGTGCGCACGCGGGCTCTGCGCGAGTTGCTGGAATTCAAGGAGCAGCTCACCACCATGTTCATTGGCATGCTGTTCGTGCTCCTGTCCGCGAACTTGCGTTGGGCGGATGTGCACGGCCTGGGCTGGGGCGGTGTCGCGGTGGTGGCCGTCCTGATGGCCGTGGTTCGGCCTGCGGCCGTGTGGCTGTGCGCGCGCGGAACGGGATTGGACCGGCGCCAGCAGGCGTTCCTGGCGTGGCTGGCGCCTCGGGGCATCGTAGCCGCCGCCGTGTCGTCCCTGTTCGCCGAGCGCCTAGAGGCGGCGGGCATGGCAGGAGCGGCGGGGTTGCGCGCCATGGTCTTCCTGGTCATCGTGACCACCGTCGTGGTCCAGGGGCTGCCGGCCGGGCTGGTGGCGCGTCTTCTACGCGTGCGGCAGTCCGAGGGGCCCCAGTGCGTCGTGGTCGGCGCGAATGCCTTGGCCAGGCTGCTCGCTCGCCACCTCGGCGAGGCCGGCACGCGGGTGGTGCTCATCGACCTGGATCCCGATCTGTGCGACGCAGCGGAGCGGGCCGGCTTGAAGGCCGTGTGGGGCAACGCCGTCGAGGAACGCGTCCTGCACGAGGCCGGAATCGACGAAAGCAAGGCCCTGGTCGCCGTGACGGGGAACGAGGCCATCAATCTGGTGTGCGCGCGCAAGGCAGTGCAAGACTTCCGCGTGCGTCGCGCCTACGTGGGCGTGGATCGCCGGCGCACCGGCCTGAGCACCGAGGCCGTGGCGGAGGCGGGGGCGCGCACCCTCTTCGGTACGCCGTGCGAACTGCGGCACTGGATCGACTTCTGCGAGCGCGACCTGGTGAGCGTGGAATGCTGGCGTCGCGAGCGGGGCCGGCACCAGCAGGACGTGCGGCGCGGCGCGGAGCCGGAGGGCGTCGCGTTGTTTCTGCCTCTGCTGGTGCAGCGTGCTCACCGTCGGTTCACCGTGGACGACCGCTGGCTGCCTCGCCGGGGCGACGAGCTTTGGGTCGCGGTGGTCACCGCGCGTGCCCCGGAGGCTCGGGCTGCCATCGCGGCGTGCGGGTGGGCCCCCGTGGCGGCCAGCGCCGAGACGGCCCCCGAGGCCCGGTCGGCGGGCACAGCCTGACCAGGCGGTTTGAGAGAGGAAGGAAGCCGGGCGGCTCAGCCTTCGTGCTCGGCTTGGCGTGCAAGGGGATTCGTTCGGAGATGTGCCTGCCGGTTGGCCTCTCGGTTGCTTCGGCCAGGTCTGGTGAAGACTGTTCTGCGCGAATCGCTCTGGCCCGTCTGCCTGGGGGTGCTGGCCATCGCGGTCCTGCTGCTGGCCCGTGCCGTGGGCGTCGCAGGCGAGGCAGCGCACAGCGCGAGAGAGTCGGCGGCCAAGCACTCATTGCCTTGGCCGCGTTCCGCCCACCACAAGCAGCCGCAGATCATCCCGGGGCGGTGTGCCTTCGGCGTGACCTGTCCGCCCGGCGGAGGCGAACCGGCCCGCCGCTGAAGCTGGCGCCGACCCTTTCAGACGTGTCGAAGGTGCTCCTGGCGTTCCTCCGAACGGTCGCGGGAGCGATTCTCCCAGGATCGACTCACCTGATCCCGTGAGCCCAATCCGACGGCGAGCGCGGCGGTGAGGACGATCCCACCGAACAGGATGGCAAATGCCAGTCGTACGACTTGAGGACCAATGCCCAGGTGTTCGAGCACCATGGCCAGCACGAACACCAACACCAGCCAGCGCACCGCTGCGCTCAACATGCGGGCCGACTGAATCTGCATGTTGACCGCGCTGATCAGGACCCCGCGCGCCAGAAAACGGGCCAGCATGTTGCCCACCGCGACCACCACGAGGGCGGTGACAATTCTGGGGATATAGGCCAGCGCGGATTGCGCAACGGGCGAGCTCTCACCCGCGCCGAACGCGGCCACGCCGACCAGCCAACCCACGAAGATGAACGACCACGTCACGATCCGTCGGATCAGAACGGTTGGGCTGCTCTTGGGGGACCAATCGACCAGGGTTTCAAAACCCTTGTCGTGGACGCGCTCGTCCAGGCGCAGGACGCGCAGAACTCGCGCCAGAATCAGGCCGAGCAGCCATCCCACCACCGCGAACGACAAGACGGCCAGGAATAGGACCAGGAGCCCTGGCAGAACGCCGCCAACCCCACTGATGACCCTCTGGGTCGCCTCACTCAGTGCATTCTTGAATGCTTCCATGGCGGGGGCCGAAATGCAGGAATCCGGCCAGGCCGAGCGACGCCGGGCCGTGGACCTCAAGGACCCTCATCCCATGCGATGGAACGAGACAAATTGCCACGCGTGGCAGATTGTCTCGCGCCGCATGCGACGGATTGTCGGATGCATGCGGAGGCAGGTCGGTGCGCCAGGGACTGTCGCGCAAAGAGCATGCAGGTGAGGGCATCTCCCCCTATCCTGTCTTTCTCCATGCGCCGTTTGGTCTTCCTGGTCGCTGCTCTCATCCCCGCCGCGGCGTTTGCGTCACAGAGCAGCGGTCACTCAGACCCCGTGACGCCCGTGGTGTTGGCTCTGGCCATCATTCTCGCCGCGGCCAAGATGGGCGGGGAGTTGGCGGCGCGCCTTGGTCAGCCCGCCGTGTTGGGCGAACTGGTCATGGGCGTGCTCGTGGGCAATCTGTCGCTGGTCGGGTACACGGGCCTGGACCCGTTGTGGGCCAACCCCTCCGTCGACATCCTCGCTCGTCTGGGTGTGCTGGTGTTGCTCTTCGAGGTGGGCCTGGAATCGACGGTGGGGCAGATGCTCAAGGTGGGCGCGCCCTCGTTCGTTGTCGCTACGCTCGGGGTGATCGCACCCTTTGGCCTCGGGTGGGCCGTGGGGGCTTGGCTGCTGCCCGAGCAGGGCGCCTACGTGCACGCCTTCGTGGGCGCCACGCTCTGTGCGACCAGCGTGGGGATCACGGCGCGCGTGTTCAAGGACCTGGGCCATCTGCAAACCCGTGAGGCGCGCATCATCCTGGGCGCGGCCGTGGTCGACGATGTGCTCGGCCTGGTCGTTCTTGCGGTCGTGAGCGGGATCAATGCCGCGGCCAACAGTGG
>JAEXQJ010000295.1 GCA_023438785.1 Pseudomonadota bacterium | reverse complement strand
ACTCGGGTGAGACGCCCAGCATGCGCATGGCCATTTGGTAGGGCTCGGGATGCGGCTTGCCGCGACCGTAGTCCTGGGCCCCTAAGAGGAACTCGAAAGACTCGCTCAAGCCGACGCCCGCCACAGCCTCCTGCACCTCGACCTTGCTGGCCCCCGACACGACGGCCAGCTTGGTCCGCCGCGCCAGGCGCTGCACCAAATCGATGGCTCCCGGCAAGGGCCGATAGCCCTGCTGCCGCACCAGCGCACGCTTCTCGTCGACTGCCGCCGCGATCAGCTCGTCCATGCTCGGAGGAATGCGGTGCTTGGACTGGATCAGGGCGTGGATCTCATTCCAGGAGTGTCCGACGATGAAGGCGCGGTCCTGCTCATCCAATTCGGCCCCCCAGCGACGGCAGGCCAGGACAACCGACTCCACATTGACGCGTTCCGTGTCGACCAGGGTCCCGTCCAGATCGAACAGCACAGCAGCGGGATACATGGGCGGCGATTATACGGGTCAGGTTGGCGCTCCAGGCGCTTTTTGCTAGAAGTCTGCGTGTGCGGTCCAAGGCACTGCTGTCAAGCCAGTCTCTCTCGGTAGAGGACTTGATCCGCGAGAATGCCGACCTGCGACGCGAGATTGCCGAGTTGGAGGCATACCGCACCCTGGCCTACCGCGATCAGCTGACCGGGCTGTGGAACCGGCGCTACTTCACCGAGCGCCTCGGTGAAGAGCTCAGCCGCACGCGCCGCCGCCCGGAACGCCGCTTCGGCCTCATGGTCGTCGATGTCAACGATCTCAAGACCACCAACGACCAGCGCGGCCACAGCGAGGGAGACCTGGTGCTCCGCTGGGTGAGCGAGTTCCTCGAGCGCTCGGTGCGCGCGCACGATGTGTGCTGTCGCGTCGGTGGCGACGAGTTCGCCGTCATCTTCCCGGACATCACGGCCGGAGGAGACGCCTCGCTGCTCCGCCGCCTGCGCGCCGCCCTGGCCCAGGCCAACGCGGCCATGCCCTTCCCCATCGGCCTCAGCTTCGGCATGGCCACCTGTCCCGACGCCGGCACCACCCCGGATGAACTGGTGCGCGTGGCGGACGACGCGATGTACGAGGACAAGCGCGGCCAGAAGCTGAACCAAGCCGCGCTCACGCCCAGCCCGCAGCCCCTCCGCGCCCAAGCCAAGCACTGATTGCCGGCGCGCCGACGCTTCCGTCGCGTGGCGGGCCTATGCGGGAATATCCGGGGTTTCCGTACACATCCGTGATCCAGCACCGACGCTGCCCAAGTTTACGGATCACCACCCGATAGATACACTGAGGCAGGTCCAAATGCTGCATGCGCTTATGGGACGGCACAATGGCACGGACGGGCGGGTGACGGGGGCTATCGGCAAGCGGCCCCGAACGTGGCAACTCCTGGCAACGGCCTGGGTGCTCGTCATGGGTTGCCAGACCCGCTCTGTGGACGTCGTTCAGCAGAACGGCGCCAAGGTGGATGCGGGGCGCGATCGCTGGCAGCTCGACCCGGGCGGCAACGATGCCTACATCGGAGGCGAGGCCGGCACGGGCTGCACGCCGAGCAAGGAGACGTGCAACGACCTCGATGATGACTGCGACGGTGTGGTGGATAATGTGGCGGCCGCCGACCTCGCGAGTGACCCAAGCCATTGCGGGCAGTGCGGCCTGGCCTGCAGTTTCCCGCGCGCTCAGGCGGCCTGCGTGGCCGGCGCTTGTGCCATCGGCACGTGCAACCCCGGCTACGTGGACCTGGACAAAAAGCCGGATAACGGCTGCGAATGCCTGCAGACCAACGGCGGCGTGGAGATCTGCGACGGCAAGGACAACGACTGTGACGGTTTGGTGGACGAGGACTTCGATCAACAGAAGGACCCGTACAACTGCGGGCAGTGTGGCGTGGCGTGCAGCTTCGCCCACGCCGACGCCGCCTGCGTGCAAGGCACCTGCGCCTTCACCTGCCAGGCGGGACACGTGGATGTGAATCGCAACCCCATCGACGGTTGTGAGTACGCCTGCGCACCCAGCAACAACCGCGTGGAGATCTGCGACGGCAAGGACAATGACTGCGACGGCACGATCGACGTGAACGCGACCGACGTGGGCCAGGCATGCGGCAGCAACGGCTGTCTCAACGGCCTGACCACATGTATCGCGGGCAAGCTCCTGTGCGTGGGCGGAGGCGCCGCGACCGCCGAGGTTTGCGACGGACGCGACAACGACTGCAACGGCAAGATCGACGAAGCGGACCCCAACCTGGGCAAGACGTGCTACCCCGGCGGCGTGGACGGCTGCGACGCCGCGGGCGGCTCCTGCAAGGGCGAGTGCAAGGCGGGCGCGTGGGTCTGCACGGCGGCGACACTGGCGTGCACGGGCGCCGTCGTGCCCCAGATGGAGCTCTGCGACGGCAAAGACAACGACTGCGACGGCAAGATCGACGAGGACTTCGACCTGCAGACCGATCCCCGCCACTGCGGCGACTGCGCGGTCGCGTGCAAGTTCGCCAATGCGGTTGCCGGTTGCGCTGCGGGCAAGTGTGGCGTGACGGGCTGCCAGGCCGGCTGGGTGGACGCCAACCACGACGCCGCCGATGGCTGCGAGTACCCCTGCACGCCCGATGGTGCCGAGATCTGCGACGGGAAGGACAACGACTGCAACGGCAAGATCGACGAGGACGATCCCGGTCTGCTCCACCCGGTGGTCAACTTCTGCCTGCAAGGCGGCGAGTGTGCCAAGGGTCCGGGCGGCTCGACCCGCTATCCCGGCACGGCCAGCTTCCCCGTGTGCAAGACCGCCAGCGGGGCCAGCAAGCCCGACTGGGTGTGCAACTACCCGGACACGGTTCAGCTCGCCGCGCCTAACCAGATCGTGGCTCAGGAATCCTGGTGCGATGGTCTGGACAACGACTGCGACGGTTCCATCGACGAGCACGCAGCCGCCTCGCTGGGAACGAGCTGCAACGACGGCGCCGGGCTGGGAGAGTGCCGACGCACCGGCAGCATGAAGTGCCAGGCGGACAAGGCCCAGCCCCCCGCCTGCGAATACACGGTTGCTACGGCACCCGGCCCCGCGGACGAAATCTGCGACGGCAAGGACAACGACTGCGACGGGCTCGTCGACGAGAGCTGGGACAATCCGGCGGGTCTGAATCTGCCGGTCTGCGCGGCCGGCGCGTGCCAGGGGGTGCGAGACGCCCTGGTGCACGTGACCACGGCGGGCGCCCCGGGAGGCGGTTATTACATCTACAGCTACGAGGCTAGCCGCCCCGACGCGACCGCGTCTGCCCAGGGCACGACGACCACCCGTGCCTGCTCGCGCGGCGCCGTTCTGCCCTGGAGCTCGGTCAACTACGTCGCCGCTGCGACCGCGTGCCAGGCCGCGGGCATGCGTCTATGCCGCGTGAGCCGCGATTCGGGCAAGAGTATCCAGGCTGACGAGTGGGGGTTCGCCTGCGCGCTGGGCAAGAGCTGCACCGCCGGCTGCTATCCCTACTCGACGACCTACGAGTCGGCCGCGTGCAACGGAGCAGCCAATGGCCTCAACGCCGCGGCCCCGTGCGGCGCCACGCCGACCTGTGCGACGACGGGCGACCTGGATGCCGCCACCGCAGACGAGAAGGTCTACGACCTGAGCGGAAACCTGGCCGAATGGACCGACGATCCGGTGTCCGCCATGGCCGACGGGCGCAAGGTGTACACCACGCGCGGTGGTGCGTACGACAGCTTCGAGGTGGGGCTGCGCTGCGACTTCACGGCAGCCCAGGTGGCCCAAGACTTCACCTTCCCGGACACAGGCTTCCGATGCTGTTCGTCGTGCGGCCCCGGTCAGGCCGAGTGCGCGGGCGCCTGCAAGAATCTGGCGACTGACAACGCCAACTGCGGTGCGTGCGGCAACGCCTGTGCGGGGCCCGCCACGTGCCAAAACGGCGTGTGCAAATAGCGCCGGAGCGGCGCTGCCGCTGACGGCGGCCGGATTCCAGGCAACCTTGCCGAGGGTCGGCCGAGAACGAGGCCATGTGCACCTCTCCCTCGTCGGCCGCACTGGCCCAGATCGCCGGAACCGCTCCCTGCCTGCGCGCCGTGCTCGAACGGGCAGTCCGCTTGGCTCCCACACGCATGCCGGTCCTCATCACCGGGGAGAGCGGAACGGGCAAGGAGCTCTTCGCGCGTCTGCTCCACGAATTGGGGCCCACGCCCTCTGGCCCGTTCGTGGCCGTCAACTGCGGCGCCCTGGCCCGCGAATTGGCCGAGAGCGAGTTGTTCGGCCACGAGCGGGGCGCCTTCACCGGAGCCGCCACCCGAAGGGCCGGCTGGTTCGAGGAAGCCTCGGGGGGGACCCTCCTGCTCGACGAGATCGGCGAGTTGCCGCGTGAGGCGCAGGCCAAGCTGCTGCGCGTCCTGGAAACCGGCCGAATCCGCCGCGTGGGTGGCAACGGCGAGACCGCGGTGCAGGTGCGGGTGGTGGCCGCGACGTTACGCAACCTGCGCCAGGACGCCGCGCGCGGGACCTTTCGCATCGACCTCTTTCACCGGCTGGCCGGTTTCGAGCTGCGCCTGCCCCCGCTGCGCCAACGTCCGGGAGACATTCCCCTGCTGGCCCAACGCTTCCTCGACGAATTGGCCCCCCAGTTGGGGTCGCGCCGCCTGGATGCGAGCGCCGTGGACAAGCTGCTGGCCCACTCCTGGCCGGGCAACGTGCGCGAGCTTCGCAACGCCATGGTTCGCGCTGCCCACTTCTCCGGTCCGGTCATCGATGCCCTGTCTCTGGAGCTGGAGTTCCTGCACGACGAGCCGAGCTGCATGTGGCGAGCCGCGGACGGCGGCGGACCCGCCCAGGCGCCCTCGACGATCGGCCCGGGCGATGTGCTGCAGCTTCGCGGGAAGACCTACGAACAATTGCAGGCCGAGGTCTTCTTGTGGAGCTTGCAGACGCACGGCTACAGCCGCCGAAAAGCCGCCGCCGCCCTCGGCATCTCACGTTCGACGTTCTGCGATCGGGTGAAACGCCTGGGCCTCCAGGTCGGGGCCGGCGCTCCGG
>JAEXQJ010000287.1 GCA_023438785.1 Pseudomonadota bacterium | reverse complement strand
GGCCACCGGGCCGGGGGGCGCGGCCACCGCCACCGGGGCGGGTGGGGCGGCTGCGGGCAGGCTCTCGGGGGCCACGGGCACGGCCACCGGGCTTTCTTCCACGACGGTTTCCTTGGCCATCTGGGCTACCGGCGCCGCCATGGATACGGGGCGGCGGTTGACGGGTCGGCGCGGACGCAAGGACACCGCGGTCGGTGCGGCCGGCCGGCCCACTTCCGGGGCCAGCACCGTCGCGGCCACCGGCGCCGGCGGCGGCTCCGAGAGCACGATGATGTCCACGCTGGGCACAGGGGTGGTCGAGGCCGCCGGATTACCCAGCAGCCCGAGTCCGCCCAGCGCCAACCCGTGCAGGGCCAGCGACGCACTCACGCTGCGCAGCCGCACTCGGCTCAGTCCTCACAGCAGAGCACGCCACCCAGGGCTGATTGCGTCTTCGTCACGACGAGAGCCTCCGTCAGAGACTCATCGGTGGGATTGGCCTCGATCTTGTCCGGGGTGTGGCAGACCACGCCGCCGTCCGGCTGACGTTCGCACACATCGCCGCAGCGCCAGACCCCCTGGGTGGTCAAGCAGTCGGCGAAGCCCATCCGCCGCGACAGGGGCGCACAGGTCTCGCTTTCGGGTTGGCCCAAGGTTCCGCAGCCGTGCAGATCGTTGGGCGCCGGCTCGGGGGAGCAGACGCCCTGGGGTGTGGCACCCGCACGCACCAGGAAGAAGCCCGCCTCGTTGGCGGGCAGGGCGCCTTCGCAGCTTCCCGTGGCCGAATGGGTCTCCACGTCGTAGGGGTCCAGACACACGTGCCAGTCTTTCGCGCACAGGTCGGTGACCGAGCAGCCCTGGCCCGTTTCCCCCGCATTGCGGTTGCACTGGGGCTCGTACGTGTCGGCCGAGCGCAGGCCCACGCGGCTCCACGCCCCGGCGCAGCCCGCGATGTGCGGAAAGGATGCGAAGTCGCGAAAGGCCTCACGCGTACCGTCGGCACAGCCCGGGCCGGGTTGGGACTGCAGGGGCCCCAGGGGCAGCGCGTCGACCGGCAGCCAGGCGGGCGCGTCCGGGGCGGCGTCTGCCCGAATGGGCGCGTCGAGGTGGAGCGGTGGACCGCCGTCGCCGCCCAGGCCGTTGTCCACGAAACGGCAGGCGGCCAAGCCCACGCCGAACACCAGCAGGGCTGACGGCACGCGCATGGCGAGGACATTACATCATCCCCTTACGGGGCAGGGGGTTTGACGGGAAAGCGGCGGACCTCCATATTTGGGCCGCATGCGACGGGCCACAGTCGAGCGAACCACGAAGGAAACCCAAATTCGGGTGGTTCTGGACCTGGACGGCACAGGGCAGCGCAAGATCGCGACGCCGCTGCCGTTCTTCAATCACATGTTGGACGCCTTCGGCCGCCACAGCCTCGTCGATCTGGAAATCGACGCGCGCGGTGACGTGGAGGTGGACGGTCACCACACGGTGGAAGACGTGGGCATCTGCCTAGGTCAGGCCTTCCGCGAGGCCCTGGGCGAGCGGCGCGGGATCTCGCGCTTCGGCGACGCGGCGGTGCCCATGGACGATTCGCTGGCCCGCGTGGCCATCGATTTCGGCGGCCGTGGCTACCTGGTCTATCTGGCCGAGTGTCTCAAGGGCCGCATGGTCGGCACCTTCGATGCGGAGTTGGTGCGCGAATTCTTCGGCGCCTTCGTGTCGACGGCGCTGTGCAACCTGCACATCGAGGTGGCCTGGGGCGACAACGCGCATCACGTGGTCGAGGCCGTGTTCAAGGGCTTCGCGCGCGCGGTCCGGGCCGCGGTGGCCAATGATCCGCGCAGCAAGGACGTGCCCTCCACCAAGGGCACTTTGACCGCTTAGTTCCATGGCCACACCTCGCATCGCCATCGTCGACCCGGGTAGCGGCAACCTGCGCAGCGTTCAGAAGGCGTTGCAGAAGGTGGGCGCCGATGCCTTCGTGACCAGCCACGCCGACGAGGTCGCGGCCGCGGACAAGATCGTCGTCCCCGGCCAGGGCGCCTTCGGCGGCTGCATGGCCGGTTTGGAGCGGAACGGCGGCGCCCTGCGGGCCGTGGTGCTGGACGCCATCAAGAAGGGCACGCCCTTCCTCGGCATCTGCATCGGCCTGCAGGTCCTGTTCGAGGGCAGCGACGAGGATCCGTCGTGCAAGGGCCTGGGTGTCTTCGCGGGTCGCGTGAAGAAGTTCGAGATCCCGCTGCCCCTCAAGGTGCCGCACATGGGCTGGAACGCCTGCCACCAGGGCCCCGCCGCGGCCGCGTCGTCCGTTCTGCGCGACACGCCCGATGGTACCTACTTCTACTTCGTGCACAGCTACTTCCCCGTGCCCGCCAACCCGGCCGACGCGGCCCTGGAGAGTCAGCACGGCGTGAAGTTCTGCGCCGCCGTGGCGCGCGACAATCTCTTCGCCTGCCAGTTTCACCCGGAAAAGAGCCAGCGCGCCGGATTGACCCTGCTGTCTCGATTCGTCACCGCATAGAGGAAGTCATGCTGGTTTTTCCTGCCATCGATCTGATGAACGGCCAAGCGGTGCGCCTGTCCCAGGGCCGCCGCGACAGCGCCAAGGTCTATTCCAGCGAGCCGTGGAAGGTGGCGCAAGGCTTCGCCGCGGCGGGCGCGTCGCGCTTGCACGTCGTGGATCTGGACGCGGCCTTCACGGGCGGCGCGCAGAACAACCACGACACCATCAAGAAGATCCTGGCCGCCACCAGCATGGAGGTGGAGGTCGGCGGCGGCGTGCGCACCGTGGAGGCCTGTGAGCGCCTCTTCGCCGTGGGCGCGCGCTACGCCGTCATGGGCACCGCCGCCATCAAGACGCCCGAGATCGTGAAGGAGGCCTGTCGCCGCTTCCCCCAGCGCATCGTGGTGGCGGTCGACGCGCGCGGGGGCAAGGTGGCCGTGGAAGGTTGGACCGAGGACACGGCCCAGGACGCGCTCGACATCGGCGCCGCCGTGGCCGAGGCCGGAGCCGCCGCGGTCCTGTACACGGACATCGGCCGCGACGGCATGCGCACGGGCCCCAACCTGGAGGCCACCCAGCGCCTGGCCCAGCGGATCGCGCCTTGCCCGGTCATCGCCTCGGGCGGCATGGCGCGCTTGGAGGACATCGACCAGGTTCGCACCACCGGCGCCGCCGCGGTCGTGATTGGCAAGGCCCTCTACGAGGGCGAATTCACCGTTGCGCAGGCCCTGGAGCGCGCCCAGGGTCGGAAGTAATCATGCTCGCGCGACGGATCATCCCCTGCCTGGACGTAGACGGCGGCCGCGTGAAGAAGGGTGTGCGCTTCAAGGAGCTGCGCGACGCGGGCGATCCGGTGGCCGTGGCCGCCGAGTACGATCACCAGGGCGCGGACGAGATCTGTTTCCTCGACATCACCGCGTCCTCCGACGGGCGCGCCACCATGCTGGAGGTGGTGCGCATGACCGCCGAGCAGGTCTTTTTGCCGCTCACCGTGGGCGGCGGTGTGCGCAGCGTGGAGAACGTGCGCGAGCTTCTTCTGGCCGGAGCGGACAAGGCCGGCATCAACACCGCCGCCGTGGCCGATCCCCAGCTCGTCCGCCGCGCCTCCGACGCCTTCGGCAGCCAGGCCATCGTGGTGGCCGTGGACGCGCGCCGCGTGCCCGAGAAGCCAGGTAATTGGGAGGTCTACACGCACGGCGGCCGCAGGCCCACCGGTCTGGACGCGGTGGCGTGGTGCGCGCAGATGGCCGAGCTCGGCGCGGGCGAGATCCTGCTGACCAGCATGGATCGGGACGGCACGCGCGATGGCTTCGACCTGGAGCTCACCCGGGCCGTGGCCGACCGCGTGCCCATCCCGGTCATCGCCTCGGGCGGCGTGGGCACCCTCGAACACCTCTATCAGGGGGTGGCCCAAGGGGGCGCGGACGCCGTGCTGGCCGCGTCCATCTTTCACTTCGGTGAATACACGGTGGGCCAGGCGCGCGACTACCTGCGCAGCCGTGGTATTCCGGTTCGCGGCGCCTGAGCCTCCCGCGCCAGAACCGTAAGTGCGCGCGGTTACTGGCTTTTATTGGGTGCCGCTTGATCTTCTGGGGGGGCGGCGCTATCAGCTTGGCCTCCGAATGCACCCGGCCGACAACCTGAACGCGTCTGTTCCGAAGAGACGGATCATGCCGTCAGGCGCCAGCCGTCCTATCAAAATCGAGCGCGGATCAGCCGGGTTTCCCGGCCTGTTGAACCAGCTTTCCGATCCGCCTGCCGCTCTGTGGGTGGTCGGTTCGGCACCGCGCGCGGATCTGCCGCTCATCGGCATGGTCGGGTCGCGGGCCGCCAGTGGCTTGGGCTGCGGTCGGGCGCGCGATTGGGCTGAAGAACTGGGGCGCCAGGGACTGGGCGTGGTCTCGGGCGGCGCTTTCGGTATCGATGCGTCCGCTCACGAGGGAGCCTTGCGCGGCGGGGCGCCGACTTTCGCCGTGCTCGGGTGCGGCGCCGACGTGGTCTATCCGGATCGCCACGTGGAGCTGTTCGCGCGGATTTCTCTCTTCGGTGGCTTGCTGTCCGAGTACGCGCCGGGCACGCCGCCGCGCCGCGGACAATTCCCCGCGCGCAATCGTCTCATCGCGGCCCTGGCCCAGGCGGTCGTCGTAGTCGAGGCCGCCCACCGTTCGGGTGCGCTCATCACGGCTCGCCTGGCGCGCGGCTTGGGTCGCCGGGTCTTGGCCATGCCGGGCAGCCCCGGGACCGACCGCCTCATCGCGAGCGGACATGCCCAGGCCGTGAGCTCGGCCGATGACGTGCTGAACGCGTGCACGGGCCGCGCGGTGGGTGCGTCGATGGCGGGCCCGGCGACGGGGCCCCTGGCCACCGTGCTGCAATCCCTGCGCACGGGCTCGGCGGATCCCGAGGAGTTGGGCCGGCGCATCGGCCTGAACCTTCCTGCGGTGCTGGCACTTTTGGCTGAGGCTGAACTGGAAGGTTGGGTGGTCCGAGGGGATGGTAACAAGTACGAGGTGGCAATCCGTGGCTGCTAGCAAAAAGGCCAAAGAAGAGGACGGCGAGAAGCCGGTGTCCAAGGTGCGGAAGAAGCCGGCGAGCAAGCCGGCGACCAAGTCCGTCAAATCCACGGCGTCCGCGTCCAAGCGCGTGGCCAAGTCCGAGACGTCCGAGGAACCTACGCCCAAGCGCGCCGCCAAGACGCGCGCCGGTGGCACCCTGGTCGTGGTGGAGTCGCCGGCCAAAGCCACCACCATCAAGAAGTACCTGGGCGCCGGCTACGTGGTGAAGGCCTCGGTGGGCCACATCAAGGATCTGCCCAAGGCCAAGACGGGCATCGACGTCAAGAACGGTTTTCAGCCCGAGTACGTGGTTATCGAGGGCAAGAAAAAGGTCATCGCCGACATCAAGGCCGCAGCCAAGAAGGTCGACCAGGTGCTGCTGGCACCCGACCCCGATCGCGAGGGAGAGGCCATCGCCTGGCACATCGCCGAGGAGATTCGGCCCGCCAACTCCAACATCCATCGCGTCCTCTTCAACGAGATCACGAAGAAGGCGGTGAACGAGGCCATCCAGCACCCCATCGAGCTGGACGTGCGCAAGTTCGAGTCGCAGCAGGCGCGTCGTGTGCTGGATCGCCTGGTGGGCTACGAGATCAGCCCCGTGCTGTGGTCCAAGGTCCGCCGCGGTCTGTCCGCGGGGCGCGTGCAGTCGGTGGCCGTGCGTCTGGTCGCCGAGCGGGAGGCCGAGATCAAGGCCTTCCGCCCCGAGGAGTACTGGACCATCGAGAGCCAGGTCGAAGGCAGCCTGCCGCCGCCCTTCACCGCGCGCGTGGTGCGTCTGGACGGCCAGAAGCCCAGCCTGACCGACGAGGGTCAGGCCAGCGCGGTGACCAGCCTCATCAACCAGGCCACCCTGCGCGTCACCGCGGTGGAGCGCAAGGAGCGGCGCAAGAACGCGCCCGCGCCCTTCATCACCTCGCGGCTGCAGCAGGAGGCGTCGAGCAAGCTGCGCTTCTCACCCAAGCGCACCATGGCCCTGGCCCAACGCCTCTACGAGGGCATCGAGCTGGGCGAGGAAGGGCCCACCGGTCTCATCACGTACATGCGTACCGACTCGACCCGTCTGTCCGACGACGCGGTCACCGACGTGCGCGCGTGGATCGGCGCGCGCTATGGCCAGGCCTTCGTGCCGGCCGAGCCCAACATCTTCAAGACCAAGAAGTCGGCGCAGGACGCCCACGAGGCCATCCGGCCCACGTCGACCAAGTACGACCCGGAGACCGTGCGCACGCTGCTGTCGCATTCGGGCGGCGGGCGCGACGAACGCGAGACCGAGGATCTCATCAAGCTGTACACGCTCGTCTGGAACCGCTTCGTGGCTTGCCAGATGGCGCCGGCCGTCTTCGACCAGACCAGCATCGACATCGAGGCGGGCCGCGTGGGCCTGCGCGCCTCCGGCCAGGTCATGCGCTTCTCGGGCTACCTCGAGGTCTACGCCGAGGCGCAGGAGGACGTCGTCCCCTCCGACGAGGAAGGCTCGGGCAGCCTGCCCGACATCAAAGAGGGCGAGATCCTCAAGCTGCTCGGAACCAAGCCCGAGCAACACTTCACGCAGCCGCCGCCGCGCTATTCCGAGGCGACGCTGGTGCGCGAGCTGGAAGAGAAGGGCATCGGTCGGCCGTCGACCTACGCCACCATTCTGTCGACCGTCCAGGACCGCGGCTACGTGGAGAAGAAGGAAGGTCGGCTGTGGCCCACCGAGCTGGGCGTGGTGGTCAACGGCCTGCTCATCAAGAGTTTCCCCAACATCGTCAGCTCGGATTTCACCGCGCAGATGGAGGAGCAGCTCGACCAGGTGGAAGAGGGCGCGGTGGACTGGGTCAAGCTGCTGAGCGACTTTTACGATCCCTTCGAGCGCGACGTGGCCACCGCCAAGGTGGAGATGCGCGATCTCAAGCGCGAGGAAGAGGCCACCGACGAGGTTTGCGAAAAGTGCGGCAAGCCCATGGTCATCAAGTGGGGCCGCAACGGCTACTTCCTGGCCTGCTCGGGCTATCCCGAGTGCCGCAACACCAAGGAATACACGCGCAACGCGGACGGCACCCTGACCGTGCGGCCCACCACGCGGCCCTCGGATCAGACGTGCCCCACCTGCCAGTCGCCCATGGTCATCCGACGCGGCCGTTTTGGTGAGTTCCTGGCCTGCTCGCGCTATCCCGAGTGCAAGACCACCAGCCCGGTGTCGTTGGGCGTGAACTGCCCGCGCCCGGGTTGCGGCGGCTATCTGACTGAGAAGCGTTCGCGGCGGGGCAAGACCTTCTACGGCTGCTCGAACTACTCCAAGACCAAGTGCGACTTCGTGTCGTGGGATCGGCCGGTTCCCAAGCCCTGTCCCCAATGCGGCGCCCCCTTCGTGGTGCAGAAGGTTTCGCGCGCCGGCGTGCGCTTGCGCTGCTCGGCCGAGGGCTGTGGCTGGGCCGCCGAGCCCGATGACGACTCCGCGCGCGGCGAGAGCGAGTCGTCCTCCGCCGCCTCGTAGCGTGGCCCGGTAGCGGGCGCTTTTTCGCGCGCGCCGTCGGGCCGGGCTAGCATGGGCCCATGGAGCCCCTGGTCGAGCTCTTCCACCAGCACCTCGCGGCGGAAAAGCGGGTCTCGCCCAACACCCTCAAGGCCTACCTGAGTGACCTCGCGGAGCTCTTCGCCCATGCCCGCGGGGCGCGCGGCCGGGAGGGGCCGCTGCAGGCCGCCGAACTCACGACTGTGGTCTGTCGGTCCTATCTGGCCAGCCTGCACGGGCGCAACGATCCGGCCTCGGTGGGACGCAAGCTGTCGTCGATGAAGACGTTTTTTCGCCTGCTGGTCCGGCGCAAGCTCATCGCCTCCAGCCCGGTCGCCGGTCTGCGCGGGCCCAAGCGGCCGAAGCGGCTGCCTGCCTTTCTGGGCAAGGAAGAGGCGGGGCGCCTGCTGGACACGCCGACCGTGCAGTCGCCCGCCGAGGCGGCCCGCGATCAGGCGCTCTTCGAGGTGCTGTACGGGGCCGGGCTGCGCATCTCCGAGGCCTGTCATCTGGACCTGGACGATGTGGTGCCTGACGGGGGCGGGGCGCGCATCACGGTTCGCCAGGGCAAGGGCCGCAAGGATCGCATCGTGCCGTTGGGGGCCACGGGCTGGCAGTCCATCCGGGACTACCTGCCCCACCGCGCGGCGCTGCTGGCCGGCCATCGCGGCCTCTCCCCCGATGTGCAGGCGCTCTTTCTGTCGCGACGAGGCCGGCGCATGGGCGATCGCGAGGCCCGTCGCAAGCTCGATCGGCGCGAGCTGGGCGCGGGCGTGCGGCGCGTGTCCCCGCACGGATTGCGCCACAGCTTCGCCACCCACCTGCTCGGCGAGGGCGCTGATCTGCGCTCGATCCAAGAGCTGTTGGGGCACGCCAGTCTGCGCACCACCCAGCGCTACGCCCAGGTGGACATCGATCACCTGATGAACGTCTACGACCGCGCTCATCCGCGCGCCACCATGAGAACGCGCTGAGAGTCCCAGGCTGCTAGACTCGTTGCATGTCATATCCGGAATTCCGCTCCACGACGGTGCTGGTCGTGCGCCGAAACGGCAAGGTGGTCATCGGCGGCGACGGCCAGGTCACCATGGGCCAGACCGTCGTCAAGGCCACGGCGCGCAAGATTCGCCGTCTGGGCGACGGGCGCATCGTGGCCGGATTTGCCGGTTCGGCCGCCGACGGAATCACCCTCTTCGAGAAGTTCGAGGCCAAGCTCAAGGAGGCGGGACACAACCTCATGCGGGCCTCGGTCGAGCTGGCCAAGGACTGGCGTACGGACCGCGTGTTGCGCCGCCTGGAGGCCCTGTTGCTGGTCGCCGACCGGGAGAAGACGCTCCTTTTGTCGGGCACAGGCGACATCATCGAGCCGGACGGTGATGTGGCCTCGGTGGGCTCCGGGAGCGGCTTCGCCATCGCCGCGGCCCGCGCCCTGCTGGCCGACACCCAGCTCTCCGCGCGCGAGATCGCCGAGCGCAGCCTGCGCATCGCCGCGGACATCTGCATCTACACCAACGCCAATCAGGTCTTCGAGGAGCTGTAGCCATGTCGCACCCGCACCCGCGACCGGAGTCGCTCACCCCGCGCGCCATCGTCGAGGAACTGGATCGCTACATCGTGGGCCAGCGCGCGGCCAAGCGGGCCGTGGCCGTGGCCCTGCGCAACCGTTGGCGCCGGCAGCAGGTGCCGCCGCCCATGCGCGAGGAGATCTCACCCAAGAACATCATGCTCATCGGCCCAACCGGCGTGGGCAAGACCGAGATCGCGCGCCGCCTGGCCAAGTTGGCCCGCGCGCCCTTCGTGAAGGTGGAAGCCTCCAAGTTCACCGAGGTGGGCTACGTGGGTCGCGACGTGGATTCCATGGTGCGCGATCTGGCTGAGACCGCGGTGTCCATGCTGCGCGAGGAAGAGCGCGAGCGTCTGCGTCCGCGGGCGCGTGAAAACGCGGAGGAGCGCTTGCTCGACGTGTTGCTGCCGCCGGCGCGCGTGCAGCGCCCGCCCACCGGCATGACGCCGACGTTGGAGGTGCCTGCGGTGGCCGGCCCCGCCCCGGACCACAGCACGCGCGAGAACCTGCGCAAGCTGCTGCACGAGGGGAAGCTGAACGACAAGATGGTCGAGATCGACACGAGCGAGCACCCACAGTCGGTCATCGACGTGTTCTCGGGCACGGGCATGGAAGAGATGGTGCTCAACCTGCAGAGCATGTTCCCGCAGAACAAGAAGACCAAGCGACGCCGCCTCACCGTGCCCGAGGCGCTGGATGCGCTCACCGACGAGGAAGCGGCCAAGCTCATCGACATGGAGCGGGTGACCAAGGAGGCCGTCCGTCGCGCCGAGCAGGACGGCATCATCTTCATCGACGAGCTGGACAAGGTGGCTGGCCGCGAATCGGGTGGCCACGGTCCCGACGTGTCACGCGAGGGTGTGCAGCGCGATTTGTTGCCCATCGTGGAGGGCTCGACCGTGTCGACGAAGTACGGCGCGCTCAAGACCGATCACGTGCTCTTCATCGCCGCCGGCGCCTTTCACGTGGCCAAGCCCAAGGATCTGATCCCCGAGCTGCAGGGCCGTTTCCCCATTCGCGTGGAACTGGAATCGCTCACCGACGCGGATTTCGTGCGCATCCTCACCGAGCCGGAGAACGCGCTGACCAAGCAGTACACGGCCCTGCTCGGCACGGAGAAGGTTCACCTCGACATCAAGCCCGACGCGGTGGCCGAGATCGCGCGCATCGCCGCCGAGGTGAACGCCCGCATGGAGAACATCGGGGCCCGCCGTCTGCACACCGTGATGGAGAAGCTGCTCGACGAGCTGGCGTTCGAAGCGCCCGACCTGAGCGAGCAGACCATCCCCATCACCGCCGCCTACGTGCACGAACGCCTGCAAGGGATCCTCCAGGACGAGGATCTCTCGCAGTACGTTCTCTGACGAGCGCGCCGGTTCAGCGTGCCCGGCGAGGGGCGGGCTGGACCGGCTGCGGCCCCATGTGCGGGTTGCCGGCCGAGGAGGACGCGTCCTGCCTCTCGGCGCCCGCGCCGGGCACCCGGCGTGGCGCATTGGTGGTTTTGGACGGCGCGGGGGTGGCAGGTTGCGCGGCCGCCGCCGGTGTAGGCG
>JAEXQJ010000286.1 GCA_023438785.1 Pseudomonadota bacterium | reverse complement strand
CCCGCGAATGACGTGTTAGGTTTTTCGTCCCCCCCCGGCGTCAGGAACAAACATGAATCTAGTCGGCAAGAAGGCCCCCGAGTTCGTGGAGAACGCAGTCTCCGGCGAAGGCAAGTTCATCAAGGTCTCTCTCGCGGACTTCCGCGGGAGATGGGTCGTGCTCTTCTTCTATCCTGCGGATTTCACCTATGTCTGTCCGACGGAGATCGGTGACTTTTCGCGACGGGACAAGGAGTTCAAGGAATTGGGCGCCGTGGTCGTCGGCTGTTCCACGGATTCCAGGTACGCGCATCGCGAATGGATCCGGGGCGGGCTGGGCCAATTGACCCACCCGCTCGTGGCGGACACCACGAAGCGCATAGCGCGCCAGTACGAGTGCCTGGACGAGAACAGCGGGTTTGCCATGCGCGCGACTTACATCATCGATCCCGACGGTGACATCGTGCACGCCCAGAGCAACATCCCGCGCATCGGACGCTCGGTGGACGAGATCCTCCGTGTCCTGCGCGCGGCGCACACCGGAGAGTTGACCCCCGTGGATTGGAAGCCCGGCGACAAGACGCTGGGAAAGGAATAGCCGTGTCCGACACGCCTCGCGCCCGCACCAATATCGAGCAGATGTCCGGCTACACGCCGGGCGAGCAGCCTGGCCCCGGCGAGAGGGTCATCAAGCTGAACACCAACGAGAACCCGTTCCCGCCCAGCCCCCGAGTCATGGAGGCGATTCGCGGTCTCGATTCCGAGCGGCTGCGCCGCTACCCGAACCCCAGGGCGGACGAGTTCCGGCACAAGGCCGCGCGCGTGCTGGATGTGCCCACGGACATGATCCTGGCGGGCAACGGCAGCGACGAGATCCTGGCCATCGTGCTCCGCACCTACCTGGGTCCGGGCGACGTGCTGGCCTATCCCGATCCCACCTATTCGCTCTATCCCGTGCTGGCCCACGCGGCTGAGGTGAGGGTGGCCACCGTGCCCTGGGATAACGGCTGGAGCTTGCCCGTGGACGCGCTCCTGGCCACCGGCGCTCGGGCCATCTTCTTCGCCAATCCCAACGCGCCCACGGGTACCTTGGTGCCTGTCGACCGGGTGCGCGAATTGGCCCGCCGTTTCTCGGGCCTGGTCCTGGTGGACGAGGCCTATGTGGACTTCGCCGAGCAGAACTGTCTGGGCCTGGTACGCGAGCTGCCCAACGTCATGGTGTGCCGCACGCTGAGCAAGGGCTACGGCCTGGCCGGGCTGCGCTTCGGCTATGCCGTGGCTTCGGCCTCCATGGTCTCCGAGATGATGAAGGTGAAGGACAGCTACAACTGCGATGCGCTCGCCATCGCGGCAGCAGCGGCGGCCATCGACGACCAAGCCTACGCGCGCCGCACCTGGGAATGCGTGCGCAGCGAGCGCCAACGAATGGCTGACGAGCTCACCCGGCGCGGATGGTCCGTGATTCCCAGCCACGCCAACTTCGTCCTGGCCACCTGCCCGAGCGGCGATGCGGGCGCCATCTATCGTGCTCTGAAGGCGAAGGGCATCCTGGTGCGCTTCTTCGACAAGCCCGGCTTGCGCGACAAGCTGCGCATCACCATCGGCACGGCCGAGCAAAACGATGAACTGCTGGCGGCCCTGCCCGCCTAAACATGACCCCGCCCGACGACAAGAAGCTCCCCCCGGAACACGAGGAGGACGAAGAGAACGAGCTCTCCGAGGCTGAGGCGCCTCTCGAGGCCGATGCGCTCGACGGGCCTGAGCCGGGGGCCCTGGAGCAGGTCCCGGTGGTGGAGACGCACCTCGCGCCGGCCCGCGATCCGGTGCAGCGGTTCCTCAACGAAGCACGCCGCTACCCGCGGCTCGACGAGCGGCAAGAGCGGGCTCTCATCAAAGAGGTGCGCGAGAGGGGCGACCTGGACGCAGCGCGAAAGCTGGTCGTGCACAACCTGCGGCTGGTGGTAGCCATCTCGTACCAGTACCGCCAGGCCTGGCTCAACGTGCTCGATCTGTTCCAGGAGGGCTCGGTGGGCCTCATGGAGGCCGTACGCCGCTGGGATCCGGACATGGGTACGCGCTTCGGCTCCTACGCCGCGTACTGGATCCGCGCCTACGTGTTGCGCTTCCTGATGACCAACGCGCGGCTCATTCACGTCGGCAACACGCGCGCGGGTCGCAAGCTGTTCTTCCGCCTGGAGAAGGAACGCCAGAAGCTCCTGGCCGCGGGCTTCGATCCCACGCCCAAGTTGCTGGCCGCGCGGCTGCAGGTCAACGAGGCTGACCTGGAAGAGGTCTCCGCGCACCTGGCCTCGCGTGAGGTCTCTATCGAGCCACGCCCCGACGACGAGGGCGTGTCGCTGGCCGAGAAGCTGTCGGCCCGTGAGGCGGCGCCAGAAGACCAGGCCGCACGCACCGAGCTGGCCGACGCCATCAGGCGGCTTATGGATCGATTCGACAGCGAGCTTCACGACGAACGCGAGCGCGCCGTCTGGCGAGAGCACCTAGCCGCGCCGGGCGATCCGGTGGCCCTCTCCGTGCTGGGCGAACGCTACGGCGTCTCCAAACAGCGCATGGGCCAGATCGCCAACAAGCTGAAGGACCGCTTCCGCGAACGCGTGATCGGCGAGTTGGGGGCCGACATCCAGATGGCCTGGCAGGAGGACGAATAGCCCCACGGGCTACGAACGAAAACGGCCGGTCGCCTCCTTGCTTGGCGCCGGCCGTTTTCAGATTTTCGTGAATGAAAGGTGCTGGGGAGCGGACTAGGCCTCCTGCCGCTTCACGTTCGTCGCTTGCAGGCCCTTGGGTCCCTTCGTGATGTCGAACTCAACCGTCTGCCCCTGGCTCAGCGACCGATAGCCCTCCGCCGCAATCGCCGTGTAGTGGACAAAGACGTCCTCCTCTCCATCCCGAGCTATGAACCCGTACCCCTTGGCGTCACTGAACCATTTCACCTTGCCGGTTGCCATTCACTGCCTCCTACAAACTGTACTGATCTCCGGCACGCCCCAACGGAATTGTCTGGGGCGCCCGCGAAGAAGGCTACGGCGCTCCGCGGGCCTGTCAAGAGGGTAGTCCACGCGCGGACCCCCAGAAAAACAGGTGGATCGAGGCAAACACGATCAGACGCGCGGCATTTGGTAAGAGCCCGTACCGACCATTTCCCAAGAGTTCGGCCCGCCTCGCCAGCGCACCAGGACGTCTCACCATCACCCCCTCCAGCATGGGCCAGTCGCGCGGGGATTCCCCAGTGTGCCGATGTGGATTGCAGCGAGTCGAGGTGCGCAGCGAGTCCGCCGAATGGTAAGAGAGGTACGGACCTTTCATGCGCTGCCCCTTCTGCTCCGCCACCGAGGACAAGGTCGTCGACACTCGCCCCAGCGAGGACGAGCAGTTGATCCGCCGCCGGCGGGAGTGTATCGGCTGCGGTCGCCGCTTCACCACCTACGAACGTGTGGAAGAGGCCCTGCCCCTCATCGTGAAGAAGGACGCGCGCCGCGAGCCCTTCGACCGCGGCAAGCTCCTCGGCGGCATGAGCAAGGCCTGCGAGAAACGGCCCGTGCCCGTCCAGTCTCTGGAGCGCGTTGCCGACGAGATCGAGCGTTCGCTACGCGAGATGGGCGAAAAGGAAGTGGCGTCTTCCAAGATCGGCGACATCGTCCTCAGCCGGTTGCGTGACCTCGACGACGTGGCCTACCTGCGCTTCGCCTCGGTGTACATGTCCTTCAAGGACGCCGCTGAGCTGATGAACGCGGTGCAACGACTGCTCGGCTCGAAGGACACGCCCAAGTGACGGCGCCCTTCACCGAGCCGGACCGGCGCCACATGGCCGAGGCGCTGGCCTTGGCCGAACGTGCCCGAGGACAAACGCGACCCAATCCCGTGGTGGGCGCGGTCGTGGTGCGCGGCGGTCGCGTACTGGCGCGCGGCTTCCACCGCCGGGCTGGCCTGCCCCACGCCGAGGTGGAGGCGCTGACCCAGCTCGATTTCCGGGCCAAGGGTGCCACCCTTTACGTCACGCTCGAGCCCTGCTGCCACACCGGGCGCACGGGTCCCTGCACCGAGGCCATCCTGCGCGCCGGGGTCAAACGGGTGGTGGTCGGCTGCTGCGACGAGAACCCTCTGGTCAGCGGACGCGGCGTGCGAAGGCTGCGCGACGCCGGGGTGCAGGTCGACGTGGGCTGCCGCGAGAATGAATGCCGTGGCCAGAACCGCGCCTTCTTCCGCTGGATTCGCGCGCGCCGGCCTTGGGTGACCCTGAAGGTCGCGGCGACCTTGGACGGTTTCATCGGCGATCGCCAGGAAAAGCACCGCGGTCCGGCCACGCGCTGGATCACCGGCGAGCCGGCCCGCGATCTGGCCCACCGATTGCGGGCTCAGCACGACGCCGTGCTCGTGGGGGTGGGCACCGTGCTGGCCGACGATCCTCAGCTCACCGTGCGGCGGGCAGGCAAGCGCCCCGCGGAGCCGCTCCGTGTGGTGCTCGACGGCCATCTGCGCACGCCGCCCAAGGCAAAGCTCCTCAGCGTGGGAACGCGCGCACCCGTCGTGGTGGGCGCCCTGACACGCGGCCGGGTCAGCCCTGCCCTGCGCGCCCGGCGCAGCGTTCTGGAGGCGGCCGGTGCGGAGGTCGTGCTTCTGCCCGCCGACGTGCGGGGCCGCATTCGCCTGCCCGGCCTGCTCAGCGCGCTCGGGGAGCGGGAGATCCAGTCGCTCCTGGTCGAGGGCGGCAGCCGCGTGCACGGCGCCTTCGTGGCCGCGCGGCTGGTGGACTCGGTGGCCACATTTTTCGCGCCGCGCCTTGTGGGGAGCGGGGTGCCCATCGTAGAAGGCGCCGGTCTCGACTGGCGGCACCCCATCAAGCTGGGGCCGCTCGCGGTTCAGGCAGTGGGCGACGACATCCTGGTTGTCGCGGACGTGGTCCAGCCCCGCCGCTGGTCGTAGCCATCAAACATGTTCACCGGCCTCGTCGAAGCCATCGGCAAAGTGGAAACCCTGCGCGCGGGGCCCGCGGGCACGCGCCGGCTGGTCGTGACCACGACCCTCGAAGTGGAGAAGCTCGCGCTGGGCGCCAGCATGGCGGTCAACGGCGTGTGCCTGACCATGGTGGCCCGTCGCGCCCGCCATTTCGAGGCCGACGTCGGCCCCGAGACCCTGTCCGTCAGCACCCTGGGCGATCTCAAGGCCGGCGATCGTGTGCACCTGGAACGCCCCCTGCGCCTGGGTGACGCCCTGGGCGGGCACCTGGTCACGGGGCACGTGGACGGCGTGGGCAAGGTGAAGTCCGCGCGCCACCAAGGCGCCACGCTGGAGTTGCACATCGAGACCCCGCCCACCGTGGCACCCTATCTGGTGCCCAAGGGGTCCATTGCCGTCGACGGGGTCAGCCTGACCATCAACGCGGTGGAAGGCAACACGCTGGCTCTCTGGCTCATCCCCCACACCCTGTCGGTCACGCTTCTCGGTGAGCTTCGCACCGGCGATCGTGTCAATCTGGAAGCCGACATGATCGCCAAGCAGGTCGCCCGTTTCGTTGGAAAGGTCCATGGCAACTAACCCCCACATTTCCGTTGCTCAAGCCATCGCGGACATCGCCGCAGGCAAGATGGTCATCGTCGTCGACGACGAGAGTCGCGAGAACGAAGGCGACCTGACCATGGCCGCCGACCTGGTCACGCCCGAGGCCATCAACTTCATGGCCGCCCAGGGCCGCGGGCTCATCTGTCTGGCGTTGACCGAGGAGAAGGTCGCGCACCTGCGCCTGCCCATGATGACCCAAGACAATCGCTCGCCGCACAACACGGCCTTCACGATCAGCGTGGATGCACGCAGCGGCATCAGCACGGGCATCTCGGCCCGCGAGCGAGCCCACACGATTCGCACCATCGTGGCGCCCGACGCGCAGCCCGACGATCTGGTAGCGCCGGGCCACATCTTCCCTTTGCGCGCCAAGCGCGGTGGCGTGCTGGTGCGCTCGGGCCACACCGAGGCGTCCAACGATCTGACCCGCATGGCGGGGCGCACGCCTGCCGGCGTGATCTGCGAGATCATGCGCCCCGACGGCGAGATGGCGCGCATGCCCGACCTGGAGGACTTCGCCGTCCAGCATGGTCTAGGCATCGTGAACATCGCGGAGCTCATCCAGTACCGCCTCTCGCGCGAGGTCCTGGTGCGCGAAGTCGGCCATGCCTCCGTGCGCTCCGACGCGCCCGGCCTGCACGCCACCTTCCAGGCGCGCCTGTTCGAGGCCGACGTGGGCGACGCGGAGTACCTGGCGCTGGTGCTGGGTGACGTGGCCTCCGACGAGCCCGTGCTGGTGCGCGTGCAGACCGCCAATCTCCTCAGCGACGTGTTCGCTGCGGGCACCCCGGGGGAGACCGTTCTGCCCTGCGAATGGTTGCGGGTCATCGAACGCGAAGGGCGCGGCGTGTTGCTCTACATCCTGCCTCTGGGCCAACGCCACCTGGCCGACTCGCTGAGCCGGCTGTGGTTGCAGGCTTCCGGGAAGCCCCCGACCTCCGAGTACGCCTCGCCCGAGGTGGCCCCTCTGCGCGACATCGGCCTCGGCTCGCAAATCCTGGCGCAGCTTGGTATCAAGAGCATCCGGCTGCTCACCAACAACCCGCGCCGCCTCGCCGCCCTCGACGGATACGGAATCCACGTGGTCGAGTGCGTGCCGAGCGGGCCAGCCGCCCCCGTCGTCGCCATTTCCGAAAGAGAGGCCCAGTAATGCCGCAGATTCATCAGGGAGCCTGGTCAGCCCAGGGCAAGCGCTTCGCCATCGTCGCCTCGCGCTGGAACGAATTCATCGCCGACAAGCTGGTCGAGGGCGCGGTAGAGGCGCTCAACAAGACTGGCGCGCGCAGCGAGGACGTGGAGATCTTCCGCTGCCCCGGCGCCTTCGAGTTGCCCGGCCTAGCCCGCCGCGTGGCCGACGCGGCCAGCTTCGACGCGCTGATTTGCCTGGGCGTGGTCATTCGCGGCGCCACACCGCACTTCGACGTGGTCGTCAACCAGTCCACGCGTGGCATCGCCCAGATCGCGGCAGAGGCCAAGCTGGCAGTGGGCTTCGGCGTCCTGACCTGCGACACCATCGAGCAGGCCATCGAGCGCTCGGGCTCGAAGGGCGGCAACAAGGGCGCGGACGCCGCCATGGCGGCCATCGAGATGGCCAACCTCTATGACAAGCTGACGGCTCGCAGCGCCGACTCCTCCCGCCGCAAATGAGCGCACGCCGCCGAGCCCGGGCAGTGGCACTGCAGGTCCTCTACGCCATGGATGGTGGCGAGGACTCCGATTCCGGCGCGGCGGGCGTGGAGCAACTGCGCGCCCTCATCGCCGCCGAGAACCTGCCGGAGGATGACCAAGAGGACGGCAAGACGGCCGGGGCCGCGCTGGACGAGGAGCTGGCGCAAGGCCTCATCGACGGCGTGCGCGCCAATCGAGCGGCCATCGACGAGCTCCTCTCCAGCCTGTCGCGCAAGTGGCGCGTGGAGCGGCTGGCCCGTGTGGACCGCAACATTCTGCGCATCGCCGTCTACGAGCTGCGGTACCGCGCGTCCGACGTCCCTGCGCGCGTGGCCATCAACGAGGCCGTCGAGTTGGCCAAACGCTTCGGCGCCCAGGAGGCGCCCGCCTTCGTGAACGGCTTGCTCGACTCGGCCCTTGAGGTCCTAGGCATCGAGCCTTGACCCTGCTCGCCTCAGCCATCAGTTTCCTGCCTGCGGATCTGCACCGCTGGGATCAGGGGCCGGGGGGAGACGTCCTGGTTGTGCCTATTTGGAAGGACGTGCGTCCCTTGCGCGGGGTGGCCGGAGTGCTCGACTGGCGGCTCAATGGCAAGCTGTCGGACTGGCTGCGCGGCGGTCGCTTGGACGGCGCCACAGGCGAGAAGCTGCTCTTTGCGACCGAGCGCGTGATTTGGCCGCGCGTCCTGACCGTCGGCTTGGGCGAGACCGCGTCCTTCTGCGAAGATGTGCTCTGCGGCGCCCTGGCCACGGTCTTCGAGGCGTTGCGGGGCATGGGCGCACGGGCGGCTGCCCTGGTTGTGCCGGGGCGGGACCTGGAGCGGGTTGGCGCGGACCAGGCGCTACGCGTGCTCCTGCGTGAGGCCGAACGCGACGAGGGCGAGCACGGCGCGTCCACCCTGGAGAGCCTGACGATCATCGACACCCCCGCCGCCATCAAGGCGATGAGCGAAACCGCGCGCGAGCACCAACGAGCCTTGACCGCTGACGGTTCCGTCTGCTTCACTTTGTAGACGGTCTGGCGTTCAGTGTCGGCTGCCGAGCCGCCGACGGTGTTCATCGACCGCCAAGTGGGGGCCACGGTCAAGAGATGCGGGGGATCGAGCAGGAGCTGTGGTCGTTGGAGCCGGGGAGCCACGTGTG
>JAEXQJ010000233.1 GCA_023438785.1 Pseudomonadota bacterium | reverse complement strand
TCTGCGTCGCATCCCTTCGTTGCTCGTCGGTCAAATACGTCGAGTATTCTCCCTCCTCGCGCCTCGGGCTGCTCGCATCTCCGCGGTTTCGCTCGGTCTTCAAACCGTTCGGTGCTCTAGGAGCCTGTTGCACAGCCCTCCAGGGCCGAGCTGCGGGTGGGCTTCAGGAAGGCATCAACTGGTACAGAGCAGCTTGTCGCGGGACATCTTCGTCAACTCACGAATGCGGCTCTTGACCTGCGTGGCTCTCGGGGATCTGGGGTAGCGCTTGGCCAGGTCCTGGAAGATGGCTTTGGCGTCGGTGCAGTACTTGAGCGCCACGTAGGAGGTGCCGAGCTGCCACATGGCCTCTGCCACCTCGGGCGCCTTGGGAAAGCGGGACATCACGGCGGTGTACTCGGCCACCGCGTTGGCGTGCTTGAGTTCCTGCGCGAACGTAAGACCCACCTGCAACTGCGCCTGCGGAGCGCGGGGATCGTCGGGGAACCGCTGCACGAAGGCGCGAAGGAACCGCCGCGCATCCTCACGCATGCCACTGGCCAGACGCGCGTTGGCTTCCTTCCACAAGGACTCTTTGTCCTCGGGGATGGTGGGCGCCACTCGCTCGATGACCTTCTGCTGGTCCTGCACCAGGCGGCTCTGCGTCTGCTCCATGGCCGCCAAGCGGGCCCGATCCTCGGCGATCTGCTTCTGCAGCTCGCCGGCCAGGTAGCCGGCCTCTTCGATCTTGCCGGTGATGGCGGCCAGATCGCTCTCGTTGCGGGCCACCTTGGTGCCCAGGTCAGCCGAGTTGCGGCTCAGCAGGGCGGTGGCCTCGTCAAGGACGGCCTTGAGGCGAGCGACCTGCTCGTTGATCTCTTTGTCCCGCCTCTCCATCACCTCCATGCGCTCGCTGAGCTTGTCCACGTCAGCTCGGAGCGCCCTGCCCTGACCGGCCGTCACACAGCCGGTCAGAGTGAGCGGCGCCAGGAGCGCCGCCAGGCGGGTACGTTTGAACCAGGAACGATGTTGTTTGTTTACTGCCATTCCGAATCGACGCGGCGATCCTTCGCCCAACCCGCCTCGTCGGTGCCGGACGCTTCGAGAGCGCCGCGCGGAACCGTCGAGAGGCGGCTGGCCGCGATACCGGATCGCGTAAGGTATTCCTTGACCGACTGGGCGCGTCGGTCGGACAGGGCCATGTTGTACTCCGTGGTGCCACGCGGGTCCGCGCGCCCCACCAGACTGACCGGCAGATCCGCCTTCTTCAAGCACGAGACGTTGTTGGCCAGGGTGGCGGTCGCCTCCGAGTTGAGGTTCGACTTGTCGAAACCGAAGTACACGGGTTCGAGATCGCAGGGCGGCTTGTTGGTGGCCGGCTTCTTCGTGCTGGTCACGCAGCGGCCGTTCACGCAGTCCTGATCCTGGGCGCAGTCATCGTCCTTCACGCACTGAGGCGCGGAGCAACGGCCCTGCATGCACTTGAGGCCGGAGGGGCACTGCCCGTCGGTCAAACAGTTCTGGCAGCGGTTGGCGGTGCAGATCTGGCCCGCGGCACACTGGGAAGCGTCCTTGCAGTAGCCGGGAATGGCCTTGCAAGCGCCGTTCGTGCACTCCTTGCCCTCGCCACAGTCCGCGCTGTCACGGCACTGCTGGCACTTGCGGGCGACGCAGAATTCTTTGGCCTTGCAATCCTTGTCCGTATCGCAGGCGGGGTATTCGGGCTTGCATCCCGTCACCGCGAGCACTGCGAAGGCCACGAAACTACCCAGAAATACATTATTTAAATTCCGCATGACTCTCCTCGACGCGCCCTTCTATGGCGGCTTTATAGCACTGTCAATGTGATTTGGCCTGAGCACCGTCGAAGCCGCGCCCACGCCGTGGCTGCACGCGACCGAGAATCATCACGCGAATCGTGCTATGGGAGGGGCGTCAGACGGATGGATTGGCTTCTCTCCCATATCTCGATCGAGCATCTCAGCACTCTGTCGCCCCTCTCGGTGTACCTGACGCTGGGAACCGTCCTTTTGCTGTGCGGCCTGAGCCTGCCAATCCCCGAGGACATCTCGCTCATCACGGCGGGGTACTTGGCGCACCTCAAGGTGGTCGACATCCACCTGGTGTTCGTCGTCTGTTTCGCCGCCGTGCTGGGCGGCGACACCATGGCCTTCACGATGGGGCGTCTGTTTGGCGCGCGGCTGCTGAACAGCCGCCTGGCCCGACGCTTTTTCAAACCGCGCAAACAGATCCGCGTGCGGGCCTATTTCCGGCGCTACGGCAGCAAGGTCATCTTCATCGCGCGCTTCCTGCCCGGGCTGCGCTTCTCCGTGTTCCTTTCGGCGGGCACGCTGCGCGTGAAGCCATCGGTGTTCTTCATCTACGATTCTCTGGCCGCGCTGCTCTCCGTGCCGGCCCTGGTCTATCTGGCCTACTTCTTCGGCGACAACATCGACCACGTCATTGGTTGGGCTCGCCGCTCCGAGTACGGCATTCTGGTGCTCGCTGGCGTCGCCGCCCTGGTCGTACTCATCAAGGTCCTGCGCCAGCGCAAACGCCGTCCCGCGGCCGCCCCCTCCAAGGCCTGATTCGCGCGCCTCTACGGGAAGCGGAGCTGGACGCCGACGCCCAGGTCCAGTTCCATGCGGAACCAGCGCAGGAATCCGATGGTCTCTCCGAGTTGCACGAAGAAGCCCACGTTGCGAATGGGGTCGTACATCAGGCCGTTGGCGTTGCGGACGCCGAAGTCGCTGCTGCGAATGGGCGCGGCGTATTCGGTCTGGTCGTAGACCATTTGCAGGGTGGTGTAGAACTTGACGTCGACCTCCTGGTCCAACCAGAAGCGCAGGCCGGGTGCGAAGGCGAACTGGTGGCTGTCTTTGGTAGCCGGATCGGTGCCCAGGCTGAAGCGGAAGTCCGCGATGATGTCGACGCGCCGGCCGGGGGCGAACGACAGTTGCAGATCGATGAAGAAGGGCGAGCGATGCGTGCACACGCGTTTCGAGTCGTTGCCCGAGGAGTCGCCGCACGCCTGGTGGTCCTCGTACGGCACGATGGCGCGGAAACCCGTGCCCGGCATGATGGACAGGCCGGTCTGATAGCGGTGATCGGTCTGGGCGGGCTGCAGCAGTGAGAAGCGCGCGTCTTTGGACGCGGCAGCGGCGCCATCGTCGGATGCCGCTTCGGATGCCGCTTGCTCCGCGCTGCCGGGCGCCGGTTCGGCGGCTTCGACCCTCTGGACGACAGTCGCGACAACACCGATCATACTCACGGCAATGACGATCCAGCTTGGCGCTCTCATGGCGGCCGCCAGTATCGGACGAGCCCGTTTGGTTGGGAAGCCCGCGCGATGACCATCGGGCGCCGGGAGGTCTTGGCCGCGCTGGCAGCTGCCGGGCTGTGGTTTCGCCCGCGGACGACCTTCGCTCTCGGTGAGGCGTCGCGCGTGCGGCTGGCCCGCGTCCTGCTGACCGATCTGCCGGATCCGCGCCCCTCGGCTTTGCGTCGCCTGGCCTTCGATCTGGAGCGGCGGACCAGTGTGATCACCGTACCCGATCCCAGCTCGCTGTCCCTGCAGAGCCCCGAGCTGTATCGCCATCCTCTCCTCTTGCTGTCGGGCGATCGGGGATTTGCCCAGCCGCCCGATGCGGACGTGGCGCGCTTGCGGCGCTTCCTGGTCTTCGGCGGCACCTTGCTCATCGACTCGTGCGAGGGACGCGCCGGGGGCGCCTTCGACGGGTCCGTGCGCAAGCTCCTGGCCCGCACGCTGCCGGGGGATGTGCCAGCCCGCGTGCCCGAGCAGCACGTCTTGTGGAGGTCGTTTTACATCTTGCACGGCCCGCCCGGCCGCATCCTGGCCGCGCCCTACGTGGAAGGGGTGGAACGCGATCGCCGATTGGCGGTGATCTACACGCAGAACGATCTGTGCGGCGCGCTGGCCCGGGATGGTTTCGGGCGTTGGGAACACGACGTGGTCCCCGGCGGCGAGGAGCAGCGCGAGCAGGCCTTTCGCTTCGCCGTGAACATCGTCATGTACGCCCTGTGCCTGGACTACAAGACCGAACAGGCCCACATCGATTTCATCATGCGCACGCGGAGGTCGCGGCCGTGAAGCCTCTGGCCCTGCTCTTCGATTGGCACGTGGTCTCGGGCTCGCACTTGAGCCGGCCGTGGTTGATCGGGGTGGCATCGGCCGCGCTGCTGGCCCTCGTGCTGTCGGGCGTGTCCCTGTGGTGGGAACGCCGGCGCGGGCGCGCGGCTCTGCTCTTCGCCCTGCGTTTGGGCGCCATCGCCTGCTGTCTGGCGGTTGTCCTGCAGCCTAGTCTGGAGCTGGGGCAGGTGACGGTGGTGCCCAATCATGTGGCCGTGCTGGTGGATACCTCGCGCTCCATGGCCGTGGCGCCACCCGATCGAGGACCGTCGCGGGCCGCTCGTGCGGCCGCCATCGTGCGAGCCGCGGGGCCGCGCTTCGCCGAATGGGAGAAGGCCGGGCATCGCGTGGAGCTGTACTCGTTCGGCGAGGCGCTGGCCCCCGCCAGCCCCGAGTCGCTGCGGGGCGAGCCGCAGGCCGAGGCCACGCGTCTGGGCGAGGTGCTGTCGGAACTGCGCGGGCGCTTCGCGGGTCGTGACTTGGGCGGCGTGGTGGTCATCTCGGACGGCGTGGACACGGGCCGCATCGGGCGCGGGCCGCTGGATGGCGAAACCCGCAAGACGCTGCAGGCTTTGGGCGCGCCGGTGCACACGGTGTTCCTAGGTGAGCGCGAGCTGCGTGACTTGTCGGTGGCGGCCGTGCTGGCCGACGATTTTGCCTTCGTGCGCACGCCCATCAAGCTGGAGGCGGTCCTGCGCCACAGCGGCTACGGCGGCCGCCAGGTCGAGGTCTCGTTGCTGCGCGAGGGACGCCTCATCGATGCCCAGGCGGTGAGCCTGCGCGACGATTCGCCCGAGGAGAAGGTGTCATTCGACTACACACCCACCGAGCCAGGCAACTTCGTGTTCGAGATCAAGACACCGGTCTTGGGGGGCGAGGCCCTGGCCAGCAACAACAGCCAGGTCTTCACGCTCAAGATCATCCGCGATCGGGTGCGCGTGCTGCACGTGTGCGGGCGGCCATCATGGGACGAACGCTTCCTGCGCTCCATCCTGCGGCTGGATCCCAATGTGGACCTGGTGTCGTTCTTCATCCTGCGCACGGACAACGACGAGATGCCTCTCGCGTCCAACGAGATGTCGCTCATCCCCTTTCCGTACAAGGAGATCTTCGACGAGCAGCTCAGGTCATTCGACCTGCTGATCTTCCACAACTTCAATTACAAGCCCTACTGGGTGGAACCTTACCTGCCCGGCGTGCGCGAGTACGTGGAGGCGGGCGGTGCGCTGGCCATGATCGGCGGCGATCTGTCTTTCGCCAGCGGCCAATACGGCGACAGTGCCTTGCGTGACGTCCTGCCGGTGGAGCTGACTGGTATCCCGAGCGAGGGGCCGCGTTCCTTCACCACCGACACCTTTCGGCCGCGGCTGACCCCCGAGGGCCGCTCGCACCCGGTGACCGCGCTCAGCCTGGAGAGCAAGGCCAACGAGACGCGCTGGGCCGGTCTGCCCTTGCTTCAGGGCATCAACCGGGTGAGCCGATTGCGCTCCGGGGCGCAGGCTCTCCTCGTCCATCCCAACCAGAGGACCGACGACGGCAGGCCCGCGCCCGTGCTGGCCGTGCAGAACGCGGGGCGGGGCCGCACGCTGGCCTTGCTGACCGACACGTCCTGGTACTGGAGCCTGCCCGCCGCCGGGGAGGGGGACCGACGCGCCTTGCTCGACGAACATCGCGGGCGGGACGCCTTGGAGGGCGCCCACGGGAACGACTCGCGCAGCCTGCAGCGCTTCTGGGAGGGCGCCATTCGTTGGCTGGTGCGCGATCCGGCCCTCACGCTCCTGCGCATCGACCTGGATCGCTTCGAGTACCGCCGCGGTCAGAGTCCGACTGTGCGCGTGCGCACGCTGCACGCCGACTACCTGCCCGCCGCCGGTGTGGACGTGGCCCTCGAGCTCATGCCCGCCGAGGGTGAGACGGCCCAGCCTCTGCGCCGTGTGTCCGCGCGCACGGGCAACGACGGCGAGGCGAATCTGCAGCTAACCGGCCTGGCCACCGGCGCCTACCGCATCAAAGGCCACGCCACCCTGGACGGCCGCGGCCTCGATCAACAGGCCACGTTCGTCATCCGGCCCGAGGGCCGCGAGTTGGATGACGTGGTGTCGCGGGATGGGGTTCTGCGCGAAGTCGCCTCGATTACCGGGGGAAAGTTCAGTTCGGGCTCGCTGGGCAGCGTGGACGTGCGCCCGCCGCGCCAGGTCCGCGTGGGCAGCCTGCGTCGCGTGGAGATCTGGTCCAATCCCTTGCTCCTGGGCTTGGCCCTGGCCTTCCTCGCCGTCGAGTGGACGCTGCGTCGACGGGCGGGCCACGGCTGAACGCCCCCTCCCCTCGCTGAACTCGGCGAGCGGTCCAGGACCAATAGGATAGAGTGGCCGCATGAACGGGCCTTCGCGACCCGCTGATTCGACAGCCGCGCTGACACAAATTTGGCGCGGGTTGGGCTTGCTATTCCTGGAGGGCCTGTCGGTGGGTTTGGCGGGTTGGGCCGTGCGCAACTGGGAGCACCTGCCCGAGTACGTGGGGTCCAATCAGCTTCCGTCCCCCTTGGGCCGCCGTTACGTGCTCCTGAGCATGGCGCTGGGCGCGGTGGTGTCCGTGCTGGTGGGCGGCGTGCTGTTGGTCTACCGACGTGCCGCAGCCCTGCCCGTGGTGGAGAAGCTGTCGCTGCGCGCGGCTCCGCTGTGTCTGGCGGCCTTTCTCCCGCTGCTCTTCAATTGGCGCTGCTGGGTCGGACGGGATTTGTCCTTCCTCATGTTGGCGGCCGTGGTGGGCCTGGCCGCGCAGGGGCTGTTTCGCCTCTCGTTTAACGCCGGCCCCGTGGTGCCGGCCACGTTTCTGGCTCGACCACGGGCCTGGGTGCGCCGGCGGATAACGGGCCTGGCCCGCCGGCGCCGCCTGCCGCTCTTGCTGGTCATCGTGGGTGCGCTGGCCTGGGCGGCGTACTTCTCGATCATCACCATCCAGAACCACTACCGGCTGGGCACGTCGTCGTTCGACCTGGGCGTGGAGAACAACCTGCTGTGGAATGCCCTGCACGGCGGGCCGCTGTTCAAGACCTCGCCTCATGGCGACGGGCCGCACGGCTCGCACCTGGGTTATCACCAGACGTACATCACTTACGTCTTGCTGGCCCTCTACGGGCTGGCGCCGCTTCCCGAGACCCCGCTCGTCATTCAGGCCCTGTTGCTGGGGCTGACGGCCTTGCCGCTCTACGGGCTGGCACGCCGGCGGCTCGGGCCGTGGACCGCGTGCCTCATCGCGTACGTGTACTTCCTGTACGCCCCTCTGCACGGCGCGACCCTGTACGACTTCCACTATCTGCCGTTTGCGCCTCTGTTCCTGTGGACCACGCTGTACCTGCTGGAACGGCGGCGTGACGGGTGGGCCGCGCTGGCGGTGGTGGCGTGCCTGGCCCTGCGCGAAGACATCTCGTCGCTGCTGGTCTTCGTGGCGCTGTTTCTCATCCTGGTGGACGGGCGACCGCTGGCCGGCACCATCATCGCGGCGATCAGCGGGGCCTATTTCGTCGGCGTGAAGATGATCCTCATGCCCCACTTCCTGGGCGGGCATGAGTCGTACGTCCACCAGTACATCGATCTCCTGCCCAGTGAAGGCGGGGGCTACGGGGGCGTGCTCAAGACCGTGTTCGGCAACCCGGGCTACACCATGGGGACCCTGCTCGAACGCGACAAGCTCGTCTACCTGCTGCAGATCGTAGCGCCCTTCGCTTTTCTGCCCTGGCGGCGTCCGCTGGGCCTCCTGCTCTGCTCTCTGCCCGGGTTTCTGTTCACCCTGCTGGCCACGCGCTACCCACCGCTCATTCAGATTTCGTTCCAGTACACGACGTACTGGACGACCTTCTTGTTCCTGGCGGTCATCGCGAACCTCGACTGGATCACCCGGCGCGAGATGCTGGGCCGGATGGCGCCCGGCTCGCGGCGGGCCTGGACCTGGGCCATGGCTCTGGCCGTGGTCGTGACCTCGCACCAACACGGCGTGATCCTGCAGCACAACACGGCGCGCGGCGGCTTCGGCGGCTTCCCGGTGGGCCTCACCGACGAGGATCGCCGGCGCCACAATGATCTCTACGCGCTCCTGGCCCAGGTCCCGCCCTTGGCCAAGATCACATCGTCCGAGTCGGTCGTGCCGCACGTGTCGTCGCGCCCCGACGCCTACACCTTGCGCGTGGGGGTGTTCGACGCGGAGTACTTGCTGGTTCGGCTACCCCTGTGGGATGCGGAGCGGGGCGCGGTGAGGGGAGCGCTGGAATCGGGGAGCTTCGGCGTGGTGGACATGCGCGGAGAATTCGTCCTGGCCAGACGCGCCTATTCCACGGACCGCAACGCCCGAGCCCTGGCCCGCATGTAGGAGCAACCCATGAGCGAATCACCAGTGCAGCCCATCGTTCTCATCGTGCCCTGCTACAACGAGGCGGAGCGCCTCGACGGCGAGGCCTTCTGCGGGATGGTCGACGCGGACGCGGGGCTGTCCCTGCTGTTCGTCGACGATGGCTCGCGCGACGCCACGCCGGACGTGCTGGCGAAATTAATGCAATCCCGCCCCGGGCGCATTCACATGCACCGCCTGGAACGCAACCAGGGCAAGGCCGAGGCGGTTCGACAGGGTCTGCAGCGCGCCCTCGACCAAGGGGCCGACGTGGTCGGCTACGCGGACGCCGATCTGGCCACCCCGCCCGCCGAGATCGCGCGCCTTGCCGGGCTCATGCGCGCCTCGCCCGCCTGCGAGGTGCTCCTGGGTTCGCGGGTCAAGCTGATGGGGCGCGCCATCGATCGGCGCGTGAGCCGTCATTACCTGGGCCGGTTCTTCGCCACCGCCGCGTCGATGATTCTGCGTGCGGCCATCTACGACACCCAGTGCGGGGCCAAGCTCCTGCGCCGCACGCCGACCTTGTTGCATGCCCTGGGCGAACCGTTCCTCAGCCGCTGGGCCTTCGACGTGGAATTGCTCGGCCGCCTGCTCACCGGCGCGCCGGGTGTGCCGCCCCTTATGCCCGAGCAGGTGCGGGAAGAGCCTCTCCTGGCGTGGCGGGACGCGCCCGGATCCAAGCTGCGCCCGCGCCATATGGTCGGCGCGGCCGTGGACATGGCCCGCATCGAGATGGACCTGACCCGCCGTCGGCGCGCCGGTCGCGGCTGATCGGGGATGGCAGGCCTCTTCGTCGTCGCGCTGGCCGTCGCGCTGCGGGTGGGCTGGGTCCTGCTCGTGCCCACGCGACCAGTGGGCGATTTCGCCATGTACCTGGAATCGGCCGCGCACCTGGTCGAGTTCGGGTCCTTCGACCCCGAATACGTCTACATGCCGGGCTACATCTTCCTGCTGGCGCCCGTGCGTGCGCTGGGGGGCGGCTGGCTGGCGGCCAAGCTGGTGGGGGCGCTCCTGGGCGGGCTGGCGGCGGGCGCGGTCTACGGCTTGGCCCGCCGGATCGGCAACGCCCGCGTGGCCCTGGTGGCCGGGCTGCTCTGCGCCCTGTGGCCCGCGGGCATCGCCCTGGCCAGCGTGACGGGCACGGACATGCCCGCGGCCGCGCTCATCGCCATCGCGGTCTGGGCCCTGGTGCGTTTCTCTCCCGAACGCCCGCACGTGGCGGCCGTGCTGTTCGGCTTGGTAATGGGCCTGGCGACGTACATCCGCGCGGTGGCCCTGCCGCTCACGTTGCTGGCCGTGCTGCCCTTGCGCGCCTCGGGGTTGCCCTGGCGGCGGGCCTGGCGCGCGACGGCGCTGGCCTGCGGTCTGTGCGCCATCGTGCTGTCGCCGTGGATCGTGCGCAATCACCTACGCTATGGCGAAACCTTCGCCACCGACAGCCACGGCGGGCTGACGGCCCTGGTGGGCGCCAACCCCGACACCGATGGCTGCTACTCGCGCTCGCTCAACCTCATGTTTCGCCGGGTGACGGGATTCACGCTGCTGGCCGAGCCCCATCGCGAGGCGGACCAGGCGGCCCTGCGCATCGCCCGGCAGTGGACCACCTTCGATCCCGTGTTCAGCGCGGGCATGGTGCTGGCGAAGGCCGAACGCCTGCTGTCGCGCGAGCGGGCGCTCCTGTACTGGCCGCTGTTCCGCATCGGCGTGCTGCCGCCGGCCCAAACGCTGTGGTTCAGCCACTGGCGGACCGCCATCGAAGCCGTGGCTGACAGCTACTGGTCCGTGGTGCTGGCCGCGGCCCTGGCCGGCCTAGGCGTGGCCTGGCAGCGGCGACGCTGGCTGGTTCTGTCCCTCGTGCCGCTCATGCTGGGGCTGGGCGCGCTCTACGCCCTGATCTTTGCGGAGCCGCGCTATCGCCTGCCCATCACCCTGCTGCTGCTCGTACCCGCGGGCGCGGGCCTGGTCTGGCTGGGTGAGGTGCTCGCGGGGCTGGCGCGCCGGCGCGTTCCCGACAAACGCGAGGTGCTGCTCACCCTCGCGACGGTGACCGTCGTGCTGGGCGGGGCGAACGCGCTGGCTTGGGCAGGGCAGGCCCTGCGCGATGGGAACCGTTGGGCCGTGCATGTGTGCGAGGTCGCGGGACAGCAACAACTCTGTTCTTGGCGGGCCGTGCAGCACCCGGGCTGGGCCTCGGGCCTGCGTGGCGTGATCGATGGCTGGGGGCTTGAGCTGGCGGGCGAGACCACGCTGGAGACGCAAATCCCGGTCGAGCCCGGCACCTACGACCTGCAGGCCGACTTCGACGTGCGGCCCGCGGTCAGCTCGGGTCACGTCGAGGTCCGCGCGGCCCAAGCCGTTCGGGCGCTTCCGCTGTCCAGCCCCGGCCCGCTCGGGCTGACCCTGTCCCATGGCGGTGGACCGCTGCGCATTCGACTGCACGTGACCGGCGGTTCCCCCCCAAGCCGGCTCTGGCTCAGCGGCTTCCGGTTGACACGCAAGTAGGCGCCGCGCCTGGGGTGTTCGATCGATGGCGCCACGGGACGTCGCGGCGCGCCCCCCCCCACACTGTGCGTAGAATCGTGGGCTAGCTCACAAAATCACGGGGCAGAGTTTCTCGGACGGTGTAAAAATGTCGGCCTATGCGAGGCACAATCGGCCTGTTCCTGCGCAGCCGGGACAACGATTACCAGCAGGGCCTTCGCGAGGTCGCCGTGCGCGTGGCCAAACGTGCCGGACTGGGCCTGGTCATCGAGTCGGCCCAGAACGACGCGCGCAAGCAGGTGGTCCAGATCGGCAGCGCCATCGAAGCGGCCGGACCGAACAAGATGCTGGCCCTCCTGGTTAGCTGCGTGCGCGACGACGTGCTGGTGCCCCTGGCCGAAAAGGCCGCCGCCGCGGGCATCGAATGGGTGCTGCTCAACGTAGAGGCGAACTACCTGGAGGAGCTGCGCCGGCACTTCAGCGAGCGGGCCATCTTCTCCGTCACACCGGACCAAGTCCAAATCGGCCGCCTGCAGGGGGCACAGATCCAGGCCCTCATCCCGGACGGTGGCAGGGTCATGTGCGTGACCGGGCCCATGTCGACGGCCACGGCGCAGCGGCGCCTGGAGGGCCTGACCGAAGTCCTGGGCGACGACTACCCTCTGACCGTCCTGCAGGCCGACTGGACCAGCGAGCGGGCGCGCTTGGCCGTGGAGAAGTGGCTGGCCGAACACCCGGAGTTGGCCGACATGCCCGCCGCGGTCGTGGCGCAGAACGACGAAATGGCCCTAGGAATCAGGCAGGCCCTGCGCGAGGCGGACGTCACGCGCGGCCAACCTTTGGCCGCCATCCCCATCACGGGGGTCGACGGGTCACAGACCTTCGGCCAACGCCTGGTGCGCGAGGGGCGCATCAAGGCCACCGTGGTCACGCCGCCCGCCTCGGGACCGGCCGTGGAGTGGATCGTCCGCTCGCGCAGCCGGGGCGTGATCCCACCGGCCCATGTCAGCCAGCCCGTGGCCTCCTTCCCGCCGCTTTCCACCCTGGAAAGGTAGGGCTTCGGCCTCTCCGACGGTGCAGCCGTGCGGTCTGCAAGCCCAACGTGCTTGCAGCACAGTCAGTAGCACCATAACTTACCCAGCCGAGGGACCTTTGATCGGCTACATCGCAAAGAAGATCTTCGGCACCAAGAACGCCCGCGTCCTCAAGCAGCTGCGTCCCCTGGTGTCGCGCATCAATGACCTGGAGCCCGATCTCCAGAAGAAGTCGGACGACGATCTGCGCGAGCTGACCGCGCAGTTCCGACGACGGGCGGAGAAGGGGGAGAGCCTGGATAGCCTCTTGCCCGAGGCTTTTGCCGTGTGCCGCGAGGCCGGGCGCCGCACGATGAACATGCGGCACTTCGATGTGCAGCTCGTCGGCGGCATGGTGCTGCACAGGGGCTGCATCGCCGAGATGAAGACCGGCGAGGGCAAGACCCTGGTGGCCACGCTGCCCGTGTACTTGAACGCGCTGTCGGGCAAGGGCGTGCACCTCATCACGGTCAACGACTACCTGGCCCGCCGCGACGCCGAGTGGATGGGGCGCTTCTACCGCTTCCTGGGCATGTCCGTGGGCGTGGTCGTGCACGGCCTCTCCGATGCGGAACGGCAGCACAACTACCGCTGCGACATCAGCTACGGCACCAACTCCGAGTTCGGTTTCGATTACCTGCGCGACAACATGAAGGAGTCTATCGAGCGCTACGTGCAGCGCGACCTGAACTACGCCATCGTGGACGAGGTCGACTCCATCCTCATCGACGAGGCGCGCACGCCGCTCATCATCTCCGGTCCGGCCGAGGCCAGCGCCAGCCTGTACGCCAAGGTCAACGGCATCATCCCGGGCCTGCGCAAGGACATCGACTACACCGTCGACGAGAAGGCCCATTCGGCCATGCTCACCGATTCGGGCGTGGACCGCGTGGAGAACAAACTGGGCGTGGGCAACCTGTACAACCCCGAGAACATCGCCTGGCTGCACCACGTGACCCAGGCCTTGCGCGCCCACACCCTGTACAAGCGCGACGTGAACTACCTCATCGAGGAGGGCGAGGTCATCATCGTCGACGAGTTCACCGGCCGAAAAATGCCCGGCCGTCGTTGGTCCGACGGTTTGCACCAGGCGGTGGAGGCCAAGGAAGGCGTGGAGATCCGCGAGGAGAACCAGACGCTGGCCACCATCAGCTACCAGAACTACTTCCGCCTCTACAAAAAGCTGGCCGGCATGACCGGTACGGCCGACACCGAGGCCGAGGAGTTCCACAAGATCTACAAGCTCGACGTCACGGTCATCCCCACCAACAGGCCGCTGGCCCGCAAGGATCACCACGACCTCGTGTACAAGAACGAACGCGGCAAGTTCCGCGCCGTGCTGGCCGAGATCGAGGAGTGCCACAAGCGCGGCCAGCCCGTGCTCGTGGGTACGGTTTCCGTCGAGAAGTCGGAGGTGGTGGCGTCGCTGCTGCGCAAGAATGGCATTCCGCACAACGTGCTGAACGCCAAACAGCACGAGCGCGAGGCGCACATCGTGGCGCAGGCCGGCCGCAAGGGCGCGGTGACCATCTCGACCAACATGGCCGGCCGCGGAACCGACATCATCCTGGGCGGCAACGCCGAGTTCATGGCACGCGCCGAGGTCGATCCTGAGGCCGCGGGCCAGCCCGGCGCCTTGGTCGATCCCGAGAAGTTCAAGATCGCCTACGCCAAGTTCAAGCCCCAGTGCGACGCTGAACGTCAGGAGGTGCTGGCCGCGGGCGGTCTGCACATCCTGGGCACCGAGCGCCACGAATCCCGCCGCATCGACAACCAGCTACGCGGCCGCGCGGGACGCCAGGGCGATCCGGGTAGCTCGCGGTTCTTCCTGTCGTTGGAAGACGACTTGATGCGCATCTTCGGGGCCGAGCGCATCACCAACCTCATGGAACGCCTGGGGATGGAAGAGGACGTCCCCATCGAGCACCCGATCATCAACCGCGCCATCGAGAACGCGCAGAAGAAGGTCGAGGGCCACAACTTCGACATCCGCAAGAGCCTGCTGGAATACGACGACGTCATGAACCAGCAGCGCAAGACGATCTATGCGCTGAGGCGGCAGGTTCTCGAGGGCAAGTACGTGCCCTTGCTGTCCGAGGCGGAGCAGAAGGCGGGCAAGGAAGCGCCCGTGCCCGATGCCTCGGGTGCGCACACCGTCGAGAAGTTGACCGCCACCGTGCGGCCCCTGCTGGCGCGCATGGTGGACGCCCTGACCCAGCAGCCCGCGCCACCCAAGCCCGACGGCGATCCCACCGCGCCCACCAAGGTGACGGTGCCGCTGGATCCGGCGCTCCTGCGTTCGGCGATCTACCGCCAGTTCGGCGCCTACCCGGAGGTCACGGGCGTCCTGGAGGATCGGACGGGCACGCTGGATCGCCTGGCCTGCGAGGTGGCCAGCTCGTTGGTGCAGCAGCGTGAGCGCATTCTCGATCTCTCGGAAGAGGTCCTGCAGGAGGTGCTGGATGGCACCTGCCCCGAGAACGCCCACGCCGAAGACTGGGATATCGATGCCCTCAAGGCGGGCATCAAGGAACGCTTCGGCTTCGAGCCCACCGTGGAGACCAAGGGCCTGCTCGATCGCGGCACCCTGGCCACGCGGATGTGGGAGCAGGTCGAGAAGGTCATCGAGGCCCGCGAGGACGAGTTCGGCCTGCCCTTCTTCCTGTATTTCTCGCGCTACTTCATGCTCGAGGAGATCGATCAGCGCTGGATCGAACACCTCAAGAACATGGAGGCCCTGCGCGAGGGCATCGGCCTGCGCGGCTACGGCCAGAAGGACCCCAAGCAGGAATACAAGAAGGAAGGCTTCGTCATCTTCGGCGGCATGATGGGCGACATCAGCCGCAACGTGTGCGAGAAGCTGTTCCACATCCAGCTCCGCCGCGACGAGAGCGAGCAGAAGGCGCAGCAGATGGCCGAGCAGCAGGCTCGCCGGCGCCCGCGGCCCACGGTTGAATCGGGCGGCGGCTCTGCCCAGGCCCAGGCCGCGGCCGATGGCGGCGGTGGCGACGGCAACCCCGCGCCGGTGCGGCGGTCCGAGCCCAAGGTGGGCCGCAACGATCCCTGCCCCTGCGGCAGCGGCAAGAAATACAAGAAGTGCCACGGCGCCGCGGTGGCCTGAACCCTCGTCGACGGCTCTCCGCGGGCGGGCGTGGGCTCGTCCGCGGCAACGCAGCCCGGCGCGCTTGGCGGGCGGGCGAAAGCCACCTACAATTTCGCGCCATGACACGTGTTGTCGGGTTGTTGGGTTCGACCGTGCTCGCCTTGGCCTGGGCCGGATGCAGCGACGATCCGCCCGTGTGCGCGCAGGCCACCGAGAGCATCGTGACCGCATCGCCGTTGTCCCTGGCCCGCGACGTGACCCTGGCGAGGGTGGGCGACGGCTTTGCGCTCGCCGCGGCCACGGGCAACACGGTCCGCTGGGCCCGCATGGACGCCCAGGGCGTGCTGTCGGGCGAGACCAGCTTCACGCTGCCGGTCAGTCCGGCCACGCTGCCAGACGGCCAGCCGCTGGGGCCCTACCTGGCGATCACGGGCAAGGCGGCTGCGGCCGATCAACTGGTGGCCATCATGGGCGTGGCCCGCACGGACGCGGCCGACCAGTACGACGTTCTGGCCTTCACCCAGACCGCGGGCTCGACGGCGGCGCCCGTGCAGACCACTCTGAATGCCGCGCCCCTCGCGGTCGCTCCGACCTCGGGCGCGTTGCGCATCGTGACCGGCTCTTCGGCCACCGGTCTGCGCGGCTTGGTGGCCTGGGGCGTAGAGGGCCAGGCGGCGCCGGTGAGTTACGTGATCCTGGGTGCGGACGGTGCGGTGTTGGGCCGGAATCAGATCTTCAAAGAGGCCCGCGTGCCCTTGATGTGCCTGCGCGAGGTGGATGGCGCCAAGGCCTTTGCCGTGAGCGCCCTGGAGGACTCCGGAGCGAGTCAGACCTGGCGCATCGTGGATATCGACGAGAGCGGCGCTCCGTCGGAGGGCGGCGCGTTCTCTTTGGACGAGGTGGCCGACGACTGTCGCCTGGTATCGAGCACGATGGCCAACACCCATTTCGTGGCCTGGCAGAACCGCCAGAACGGTACCTTCTTTGCCGCGTATTACCTGAACACGGGCAAGGTCGTGTCCAAGTTGGTCATGGGCGTCTCCGGATTCGGGGCCTACGCCATGATGCCCAAGGTGGCGTGGATCGCGCCAATCGGCAACGACGTGACCATCGGCCTCGCGCGCAACAACGGGCCCGAGGTGGTGCGCTTCGACCTGTTTGCCAATCCCAAGGGACGCTCGCTGCACCTGCCCAGCGTTCAGGCGGAGACGGGGCCGGTGTCGGCCTGGGTCGGGCCGGACACGACCTATGTGACCTACTTGGACCAGGGTGACGCGGCGGACGCGGGTCCACAGGACATCCAGCGTTATTTGGTGGCCGTGCAGGCCCCGGCGAAGTTGCCCTGACTCGCCGCCGGATGGCGCCCCAAACCAGACCAGGAAATAATCTGCTCGTCTGACCGGTTATCCCGTCGCATCCATGCTGTTCCGAGCCGCTCCCCGCAAGCCTGATTTCGAACGTGAAGTGATGCCTCACATGCGCCTCCTGTACGGGGTGGCGCTGCGCATGACCAAGGCCGACGGCGATGCAGAGGATCTGGTTCAAGAGGCCGTCCTGCGCGCCTATCGGTTCTGGGACAGCTACGAGGCCGGTACCAACTGTCGGGCCTGGCTGCTGCGCATCCTGACCAACACCTTCCGCAACCGTTACCGCGAGCGGGAGCGCGAGGCCGAGATCCTGGGCGAGGTCGAGACCTGCGACACCAACCTGGCCCAGTTCCAGGGCGATGGGCCGCGCGATGCGGAGACCGCGCTCTTCGGCCACATGCTCTCGCGCGACGTAGAGAAGGCCCTGGATGCGCTGCCGTCCGAGTTCCGCCTGCCCGTGGTGCTGGCAGACCTGGAGGACCTTTCCTACAAGGAAATCGCCGAGGTCATGGGCTGCCCGGCGGGTACGGTGATGAGCCGCCTTTACCGCGGTCGGCGCATGCTGCAGAAGCTGCTTTACGACTACGCGGTCGAGTCGGGGATCATCAAGACGGGGAGCGTGCAAGGTGCCTCCGCGACGGGCTCCAGCGCGCCCAGCGCGGCGTCGTCCGACCCGGCCGAGGTGGTGGATTTCGAACGGTTTCGGAAACAGCGGCAGGGGGGTGGGTCATGACCATGAAGTGCTCGGAGGCCGATATGCTTCTCCATGCCTATGTGGATGGCGAGTTGGCGGGGGACGATCGCACCTCGTACGAGGCCCATCTGCTCGCCTGCGATGCCTGTGCGCGGGCCAGTCGCCTGCAGGCTCGTTTCAAGGCGGCCCTGCGTGGCCATCTGCCGCGGCCCGAGTTGCCCGCCGGCCTGCGTGAGCGCATCAGTCTGAGTCTGGCCGCCGAGCCCACCCGCCGGCGCTGGCCGTGGCAGGCCTATCCGCGCGCCTTCACCATCAGCATGGCGGCCGCGGCGGCGGTTCTGCTGCTCGTGGCCAGCCCCGCGCGCACCCGTCACTCGGGCGTGATGGAGCAGGCGTTGTCGACCTTCCACCGGGACATGCCGTTGGACGTGCTGACCGACAGTTGTTCGGCCATCAGCGATTGGTTCCGCGGCAAGTTGGACTTCACCGTTCCCGCCGCGCGCAGCAGCGGCTGCCGGGGCGCGCGTCTGGTCAACGTGAGCGACCGCTTCGGAGCCTACGTCATGTACCAGGGCCCCGCGGGTCATCGCCTGGGATTGATGGTCTTCCCTTCGGACGATGACACCATCGTGGGCCAGCATCGCCGCGTCTTGGGCGGCCGCGACGTATACGTGGGCACCAGCCGCGGTGTCGCCACCGCCGCCTTCCGTGCTCCCGACGGGCTGGCCTACGTGTTCACGGCAGATCTCGACGAAGATTCGCTGGCCACTTGGGTCGAGCACGCCTTCCTGCACCAGCCCCAATAACAGCGGCATCGTCTCGGAGCTGAGAACGGCCGAGGAGCTTGGCGGCCGCCGCTGCCCTCCGCGATGCGTCGTGTTGCCCGTCTCCGACGATGGGCGTAGGCACAAGTGGGATGTGGGAGCTCAGCGGGGCTGGTTTGGCAAGGGCCATCCGTAGTAGCGTCCGGCCGCTATGGCGAAGAGAACGCTTCTGTGCGTGGAGCCCGATGATTCAGCACTGCGCGCGATCTGCGAGGCGCTGGAACCGTACGGCTTCGAAATCACGAACGTCACGGTCCCGGACCAGGCCGTGGATTGGGCCCGGCAGAATCGCCCGAGCTTGATCATCGTTTCTCTGGAACCCCGCAAGGTGGGCTACGCCATCTGCAACAAGCTCAAGCGCGGCGACCTCAAGGAGATCCCCCTCATCCTGACCTCGGCCCAGGAGTCGCCTGAGATGTTCGAGCAGCACAAGAAGTTCAAGCTGCGCGCCGACGAGTACATGTTCAAACCGCTGGACTTGGACGAGCTTCGCCGCAAGGTGGACGCTCTGATTGGACTGCGGCAAGAGGGCGATTCGGAGGAGGTCCTCATCGCCACCGACATCTCGACCGAGATCGCCATCGACTCGGATGACCTGGTTGACGACTCGGGGATCCCCACGCCACCCCCCGAGGTCCCTTTGCCCAAGGTCAAATCCGACGAGCCCGACCCGTTGGACGAGAGCACGCCGCCGCCGCGACGGCTGAGCGCCTCCGACATCGCTTTTCGCAAGGAGGCCGAGAAGGTCCTCAAGGCGCTCGACCCGTTCGATCCGGGGCCCACGCCGCCGCCCGTGGCGCCGCTGCCGCCGCCCAATCCGTTGTTCAGCGATTTGGTGTCCAGCGAGCTCGTGCTGCCGCCCGCCAACCCGGAACCGGCGCCGCAGTCCGATGAGTGGGGTGAAGAAAACGCCACCCGCGTTTCGCCCGGTTTGTTCCCGGGGGACGCGGCGGGTGTCGTCGCGGCAATCAGCGCGCCGATGGACACGGCCCCTGTCACCGAGCCGCTGTCGGCCGCCAGTGAAGATGACGGGTTGTTGGACGACGATCCGTCCGCCGAAGGCCCCGCCGCGACCAGCACGCCCGAGGAGGCCGCGGCCCCGGCCGAGGCCGCTCCCGTCGAGCCGGCGGTCGAGCTCCCCGCGCCCGAGCCGACGCTGGCGTCTGCTGCACCGGCGCCCCAGGCCGCCGAGGTGGAGATCCCGGCCGGCGTGATGCGCGAGGCGGTGGACGCGCCGCCCGCTCCCGAGATGGTCGACAACACCTCGGTGGTGCCCACCTACGCCGCCGAGGTTTGCGATCACCTGGTCGCCGAGTTGCAGGGCCGCATCCACGATCTCGAAGCCGAGCGGCGCACTCTGACCACCGAGCTCGATGAGCTGCGGACCCGTCTGCAGGCCCAGCCCATGAGCAAGGAGAGGGACCTGCTCGGTCTGCGCGAGATCATCAATCGCAAGGAAAAGGACATCCTGGACCTGCGCGATTCGTTGGACGCCAAGGAGCGCCAGATCCTGGACCACAAGGATCGCGTGCGCGAGCACGAGCGCACCCGGCGCGACCTGGAAGAGAAGATGCTGGGGATGGAGAAGGGTCTCATGCTCGCCAACGAGCGCGTGACCGCCCTGTCCCAGGACAAGGAGCGCGGCCTCGAGCGGGAGCGTGGCCTCAAGGCACGACTCGACGATGCGCACGCGGAGATCACCAAGGCCCACGACGAGATCGAAGTCCTCAAGAAGCGCGCGACTGGCGCCGAGGAGCGCGGGCGCGCGGAGTTGGACAAGGTTCGCCAGGACCTGGAGGCCCGCATCGCGGAGATGGAGCAGACCCATCGGACCGAGGTCGAAGGGCTGAAGAACGAGCACGCCGCGGCCTTCGCCTCGCGCGACGAGGCCGCGCGGGCGGAGCTGACCCGCCTGGATGCCGAGCACACGGCAGCCCTGGAGGCGGAGAAGCGTCGAGCCGCCGAGGAGGTGGCCGCCCAGCAAGACCGGCACGAGGTGGAGCTGACGCGCACTCGGCGCGAGAGCGACAAGGCCATCGCGGCCCTCAAAGATGAGCACGCGGCGCAATTGGCCGCCGAGCGCCAGGCCCAGGAAACGGCCAGCGAGGCCAAGGAGCGCGACCACAAGGGCGAAATCCAGGCCCTGCGCCGCCGGCACGAGGACGAATTGGCCGCCGCTGAGGAGCGCCGCCAGCGCGAGCTGGATGCGGCGGAGGCGCGCCGGTTGGCCGATTTGGAGGCCGCGGAGGGGCGCCGTCGGGCCGAGCTGCAGGCGCGCGATGAGCAGCACAGCGCCGCGGTGGCCGAGCTCGATCGCAGCCACTTCGAGGAGAAGACCGCGCTGTCTGAGCGGCACCGGGCCGAGATCGATGCGGCGGAGAGTCGCGTATCACGGGCCGAAGGCGAGCTGGCAGCGCGCAACGAGGTGCTGGGCGAAACCAGCCGCAAGCTGCAGGCCGCCGAGGCGGAGGTCGCCACCCTGCGCGCGGACGTGCGTGACCGCGAGGTGAAGCTGGCCCAGGCGCGTGAACGCATCGCCGATCTGGAGGCCAAGAGCGCCGATTTCGAGGATCAGATTCTGCACGCGTATCAGAAGCTGCGGAACGACGACAAGGCCATCGACAAGGCCAAGCGCGCCTTGGCCGTGGCGTTGACCCTCCTCGATGAGCGAGGGGCCGCACCCGCGAGTGCATCGAGTCCCCGGACGGCGGATGAGGGCTCCTCCTAGGCGCGCCATGGAGCGCGCGGGGCGCGGAAGAGGGACAGAGGGCGTGGGCTGTAGCGAATGACGAAAACCGTCAACGTGTGGCGGAGTGCGGGTGTGGGCGGTTGCGGGGGACAGGCGCCGCGAGCGGGCGAGGCTCAACGCCCGCGAGGCGAGCCACTCCCGAACGTGGGTGGGCCGTGGGGCGGCTCGTCCCATGCGGCGGACAGTGACATCACATGCATGACGTAACCGGCAACCTAACCGGCCTCAAACCGAGCGAGCTGAAGGCTCTGGAACGCGTCTACCGGCGGCGCGTGGGGCCGCACGAGATCGTGTCGGCCGAATTGGCGAGCTACCTATGTGGCCTGTCGCGCGACATCGCGCGCCAGGTGGGCATCTTGGTTTCCCGTCGGGGCGACATCGAGCACGTGGTGGTGGGCGACGCCTCACGCATCATGCTGCCCGAGGTCGGACGTATGCGCGCCGGCCATGGCCGCTTCCGGGGCCTGCGTCTGGTTCACACCCATTTGCGCAACGAGGCCATCTCACGTGATGACCTGGTCGATCTGGCGCTGCTGCGCCTGGACCTGGTGGCCGCGGTGGGTGTGACCCAGGATGGGCGCCCGGCGGACCTGCATCTGGCCCACCTGCTGCCCCCGCGCGAGAAGCAGTCGCCGTGGACGGTGCTTCCGCCCGCGCCCTTCCACCGCAGCGACGCGGATCCGGCGGAGCTGTTGACCGCCCTGGAGCAGGAGTTCGAGCGCTCGCTGCCCACCACGCGGGCCACCCTGGAGGCCGAGCGGGCCTTGCTGGTGGTCATGGAGAACCGCCAGACGCGCACCATGGGCAGCACCGAGAGTCGGGTGCACGAGCTGCGCGAGTTGTGTCGAACGGCGGGCATCGCCGTGGTGGACGTGGCCGTGCAGCGTCGGCCCGAGCCCGATCCCAAGTACCTCATCGGCCGCGGCAAGCTGGAGGACGTGCTCGTGCGCGGCATGCAGTTCGACGCCGATGTGCTGATCTTCGATCCCGATCTCTCGCCCGGCCAGGCGCGCGCCATCTCGGATTTCACGGATCTGAAGGTCATCGATCGGACCATCCTGATCCTGGACATCTTTGCCCAGCGGGCGCGCAGTCGCGACGCCAAGCTGCAGGTGGAGTTGGCCCAGCTTCGCTATCGCCTGCCGCGCCTGCAGGAGGAGAACACCATGATGAGCCGCCTGGTGGGCGGCATCGGTGGGCGCGGGCCCGGCGAAACCAAGCTGGAAATCGGCCGCCGCCGCGCCCGCGAGCGCGTCCACCGTCTGGAGCAGGAGATCGAGCAGACGCGCCGCCAGCGGGCGGGGCGGCGGGCCGAACGCACCCGGCGCGGTGTGCCCGTGGTGGCCATCGTGGGTTACACCAACGCGGGCAAGTCCACCCTGCTCAACGGTCTGACGGGCAGCGAGGTCTTGGTAGAGGACAAGCTCTTCGCGACGCTCGATCCGACCACCAGGCGCCTGCGCTTCCCGCGCGAGCGCGAATTGATCCTGGCCGACACGGTGGGCTTCATCCGCGATCTCCCCAAGGATCTCGCGCAGGCCTTCCGTGCCACGCTTGAAGAGCTGGACGAGGCCGATCTGCTGCTGCACGTGGTGGACGCCTCCGACCCTGATCACGACGCGCACATCGAGGCCGTGGAGCGCATTCTCAAGGATTTGGAGCTGTCCGAGACGCCGCGCCTGCTGGTCTTCAACAAGGTGGATCGCCTGGCGGAGGGCGAGCGGGAGCTGCTGGGGGCCGTTCCCAACAGCATCCTGATGAGCGCCCTCGATCGCACGACCACGGGGCCACTCCTCGCCGCCATGGAAGAGGCTCTGTGGCGCGAAGGCCGCATCCCCCGCGGCACCTTGTGAAAGACGACTTCGTCGAGACGCTCCGGGTTTCCGCGGCTACATCCCGGGGACGGGCCAGGTTTGGCTGGGGCGGGTGGCGGCCACGACGGAGGGCAGGTGACCCACGCGGGCGCGCGAGGCCAGCTCGCGGCGCTGCAGAACGGCGGCCCCGGTCAGGATGGCGTGGCCGAGGGTCGGGGCGTCGCGGTTCTCGGGGCGGGCCAGATACGTGCCGCGCGTCCAGCGGTTGAGACCGCCCATGGCAGGCCCGCACCAGATCTGGTAGTCGGCGCGCCGATCCCGATCACCGCTGCGGGCCCAGCGTGAGGACATGCCCAGGTACCAGCGGAAGCACAGGGCCATGCGGTGCTTGCCGTCGGTGCGGCCGCGCTCGGCCTCGGCGGGATCGCGCTGGGCCCAGTAGGCCTCGGTGTCGCGCCAGATGTCGGCGAAGGCACGCCTCAGGATCTGCGTCTCCACCTTGTGGCGCTCGGCCGCCGGGATCTCCTCGAACGACGGGTACAGCTTGTACAAGTCGTACAGGCGCTGGGCGCGCTGCGGATACATGGTGCCGCGGCGGAGAACCTGGACGCGACCGCCCATCTCGAACATGTCGGAGGCCGGGCACGTGGTCACGTCAGCCATGTCGGCCTCGGCGAGCAGGGTCTTGACCGAATCGGCGATGCCCGCCTGACGGCAGGCCTGATTGATGGATCCGGTGACCAGGTAGTCGGCGCCCAGGGAGAAGGCGGCGTGCGCGGACACCGGCTCGCCGATGCCGCCCGCGGCGCCCAAATGAATCTTGATGCCGCGCGCCCGATAACCGTGGCGTTCCATGGCCTGCTCGCGTTCTTGCAGCATGAGCGGCAGCAGCACGGAGAGCGGCCGCCGATCCGTGTGACCGCCGCTGTCGGCCTCGCAGGTCAGGGCGCTGGCCATGGGGACCCGGGCGGCCAGGCGCGCCTCCTCCACGCTCAGCTTGCCGGCCTGCACCAGCTCATGCAGCAGGTGCTCGGGCGGCGGGGCCAGGAACTGGCTCGCGACCTCGGAGCGGCTGACCTTGGCGAAGACGTGGTTGGGGATCCCGATGCTGCCGTCAGTGCGCTGATGGATTCCCTTGACCCGGTAGTAGACCAGGGGCGCGCTCAACGCCACGAAGGCCGCTGCCTCCACGCGACGAACGCCCTGGGCCAGGTACAGTTCGACCGTGGCCCACTCCGCGCGAGGGTCGTAGTAGTTGTGCAGGAGGTTCATGCCCCAGGGCTGCCCGTCGTTCAGGGCGGCCTTGATGTCGCGAATGGCGGCCTCGATCTGCGGCAGACCCAAGGCGCCAGCGCCAAAGAACCCCATGAAGCCAGCCCGGCCCATGGCGACCACCAAATCGACCGAGGCGATGCCGCCTGCCATGGCCCCCGCCACATAGGCGTAGCGCAGGCAATGCGCCTCGCGGAACGACGTGGAGCCCAGGTGCTCGGGCGAGACGGCGGGGATCACGCCGGCCAGGTTGTTCAAGGTGTGTGGCGCGCGATCGCTGAGTACCGTGCGGCGACCTTCGGTGATGGCGAAGAGCGGGCGTCCCAGATCGCGCAGCGCCGCCAGGATCTGGGCGGACTGCATCCCGGCGTGCAGAGCGCGGCCCTCGGCTTCCTGCGGCGGCGCCAGATCCTCGGCAGGTGCCGGGGGCGCGGTGGCGAGCGTGGGGTCGACAAGCGGAGTGAGGACTTGGTGCACGGTGGGGACCTCGCGAAGTTGCCAGGCTCCGACTAGCAAGAAGCTGGCCAGACGGCCCAAACCCGCGCCGATCCTCGAAATGCGGAGCGTTTCGCTCTTCTATTGATGCCCCTCGAAGCCCGAAAGCGCGAAGTCCGGTACGCACAGGACCGACCCAGGTGCGCAGTCGGCTACCAAGCTGCGGGCTAACCGAGCAGCGAAAGTTGACGCGCCCGCCGCCGCCTGTTAGCCACGGTCTTGCGCTGCAGAAGTGCAGGGGCCACACCGTCGAGAAATCGACTGGGCAAGGCTTCGACTGTGCGGCCCATGAGGCGGCGGCTGCGGGCCGCGCTGAGCACCAGACGGGTGCGCGCCCGCGTGACGCCCACGTAGAGGATGCGGCGCTCTTCCTCCACATCGGCCGCGGGCAGGCCGGGCAAGGCCAGCGGCAAGAGGTGGTCCTCGCAGCCCGGAATGAAGACCGCCGCGAACTCCAATCCCTTGCTCGCGTGCAGAGTCAGCAGCGAGACCTTCTGGGGTGGCGCGGCCAGATCCGTGTCGCGCGCCAGGGCCATCTCGGCTACGAAGGCGGCGCCGTCCTGGCGAAAGGGCAAAGCCAGCGTGGCCAACAATTCGGAGGTGCGGCGCCAGGTCTCGTCGAGGTCTGCCTCGGGAACCAGCCCTGCCAGCCGATCGGCCAGCGGCGTCGTGGGGTCGCGCTGCCAGTCGGCTCGCAGGCGCGCCAGGATCTCGGCGGCGTGGGGCCAGCGGCTGATGGCCTCGTCACCCACGCGGTGACAGGGGATCCCGCGCGCGCCGAGCGCTTCCTCGATCACCTCGGCCTGGGCGGAGAGGCGCACCAGCACGGCGATCTCGGAGAACGGCAGGGCGGGCTCAGTGCGCTGCTCGGCGCCGCCACCGCCCACGTCGTGCAACTGCGTGCCGCCCACCAGGTCCACGATCTCGTCGGCGATGAAGTCGGCCTCGGCACGCTCATCGGCCAAGAGACGAAACTCGCTGACCGGACCCGCGGCCGTCAGCGCCTGCTGCGGGCGTGGCGCGCGAGCAGGCGCGCGTTCGATGATGTCCTGGGCCAACTGCACGATGGGGCATGCGCTTCGATAGTTGCGCCTCAGGGTGATCGCGCGGCCGGTGGGATAGTCGGCGGCAAAGCGCGCGAAGTAGCGCGGATCGGAGCCGCGAAAGCCGTAGATGGCCTGATCGGGATCGCCCACCGCGCACAGGTTGGCCTCGGGGCCGGCCAGCAGGCGCACCAGCGCGTACTGGGCGGCGTTGATGTCCTGGTATTCGTCGACCAGCAAGTGTCGGCACCCAGCACGCGCGGCCTGCAGCGCGGTGGCGTCGCGCTCCAACAGGCGGACCGCGCGGCTCACCAGATCGTCGAAGTCCACCGCGCCCTGTCGGGCCAGCGCTTCTTCATAGCGCGCGTAGGCGCTGGCGATCTCGGGCGGCACCGCCTCGGGCGCGAGCAGCGCGGCCTTGGCGCGCGAGATCTCCTGCCCCAGGCGCGCGGGCGCGACCCCTTCCTCCGTGGTGCCATCCAGCAGGGCTTGGCGAGCGGGCTCGTCGAGCACCGCGAAATCCTCACGCAGCCCCACCGCGCGGCCGTGCGCGCGCAGCAGCTCCAAACCCAGGGCATGGAAGGTGAGGACGCGCATGCCCCGGGCCTGGTCGCCCATCAGGGCCTGCAGGCGCCCGCGCAGCTCGGCGGCCGCTTTGCGCGTGAAGGTGATGGCGGTGATGCCAGCCGCCGGCTGGCCCTCGCGCACCACGCGGGCGATGCGCTGGACCAGGGTGCGCGTCTTGCCCGCGCCCGGACCGGCGGTGATGAGCAAGGGTCCGGCGCCGTGGGCGATGGCCGCGGCCTGCTCGGCGTCGTCGCCCGGCGCCACCGGGTCGACTTCGCCGGCCAGCCTGGGCTTCGTC
>JAEXQJ010000228.1 GCA_023438785.1 Pseudomonadota bacterium | reverse complement strand
CCCCAGCAGAGCCCCCGCCCCGCTGCCCACCAGTCCCAACAGGAGCGACTCGAAGAGGAACATGCGCCGCACACTGCCTCTTTGCATGCCGATGGCCCGCAAGGTGCCGATCTCGCGCGTGCGCTCGCGGATGGCGATCCACATGGTGTTCATGATGCCCGCCACCACGATGGCCAACAGGATGAACAGCAGCACGAAGGTGATGGCGTTGATGACCTTCAAGGTCCAACTAAGGAACGAAGTCTCGTCCTCCCAGGTGGTCACATCCAGCTTCTGCCCGGTCCAGTCCTCGCGCGCGATGGACTGGAACTTGGCCCAGAACGGCTTGGCGTCCGGGTCCATCACCGACCACCCCCGCTTCTCCAACTGGGCGCGCAGCCGGGCCGCGATGGCATTCACCTTCCCGATGTACTCGTCCTTCAGATAGAGGTGGACGGCGCCGGTGGTGTTGGAACTGAGCTGATAGAGCGAGCGGATCGTGCCCGCGTCGACGAACACGCCGAACTTGCTCAGCAGGCCCATGTCCTTGGCGATGGCGACGATGCGGCAGTCGATCGTGTTGGCCGTGCCCTGCGGCGTCTGCCCCGAGATGGTCACCGCGTCCCCGATCTTCACCTTCAGCTTCGGGAGCTGCGATTCGAACACCAACATGGTGTTGGGCTGCGCCAGGTCCTCGATCCGGCCGCTCAGGATCTGCACCGCCTTGCGGAACCCGGGCTCCTTGTCGATCTCGATGCTCGTGATGCCCGCCTGGGTGGAGCCCGAATCGGAGATGATCTTGGCCCAGCCACGCCCGCGGTGAACCAAGGTCTCCAGCTCGGGGACGTCGGCGCCGACCGCCTCCATGACCTTCTGGTAGTCGGTGACGATGGGGCCGCCGGCGCTGCTCGTCACCTTGAAGAAGCCGCCCACGTTCAGGTGTCCCGTGCTCAACGTGGTCGCGGCGCGCATCATGGTTTCGCTGATCCCGGTCGACAGCGCATTGAGCAGGATGAGCAGCGCTGTCACGCCAGCGATGGCCGAGGCCAGAAAGAAGGTACGGCGCCCGTGTTGCAGCAAGCTACGCGCGGCGATGCGAAAATCGAGGAAGAAGTGCATGACTATTCGTCCGACTGCATGGCCTGCCGCGGGCTGACCCGCATGGCGAGGAAGCCCGGGTATACGCTGGAGGCGGCGCTGACGATCAGGACGATGGCCAACGCCACGAGGATGTTGCCCGGGCTCAGGGTGGGGTGCAGCCGCGGGCCCGAGAACAGGAAGGCGAAGATGTCGTTGGTGGCCGGGATGCCCACCGCGCGCAACAGGCTCACCACCAGGGCCCCCAGCCCGGCGCCCACGCTTCCGAACAACACACCCACGGCCAGCGACTCCACGAGCAGCATGCCGAGCAGGAAACGCCGCTGGGCGCCCACGGCTCGCAAGGTACCGATCTCGGGCACGCGCTCCAGGGTGGCCATGACGAGGGCGTTGTTCACGATGACCAACGCCACCGCGAAGATGATGAGCACCGACCCATAGAGGATGGCGCGAATCATGGTCACGAACTGCCCGACGACGCCCGACGCTGCCTGCCAGGTGATGGCCCGCAGGGGCATGCCGGCGCGCGCGCCCGCTGCTTCGATGGCCTTGATGGTCTGCGTGATCTTTCGCGGATCCTTGACCATGACGGCGGCGTTCAGGATATCGCCGCGCTGGACTTGGGCCGGGTCGAAGGGCAGCGCAAAGCGGTCGGTCTGGTGCCGCTGGCCGGCCAGATTGCGCAGGACCGCATCCGCGTCCATCGACGGCTTGTCCTCCGCGCCCTCGTCCTTGGTACCGAACAGCTCCGCCTCGGCGTTCTCCCGACTGACCTCTTTGAAGCCCGCCGCCACCTTCAGGTCCTTCACCTCACGCTCGCGGTCGGGCGTCATGAAGCCGTAGAGATCGCGGAAGGACACCAGGTCCATCATGTTCAGGCCGCCCGCCAGGGTCGATTCCTCCAATCCCTGGAAGGTGAACACGCCGTAGATCTTCACCTTGACCGACTGCACGTAACCGCCGTGCGTAAAGGACTTGATGGTCAGGGTGTCGCCGACCCGCACCCGGTACAACTGCAGAGACGGCGCCAGCTCGTCGTAGAAGAAGCGGTAGCGGCGGTCGAAGTTGGCGTCGTTCACGTCGAAGAGCTCGGCCAACAGCTTGTGAACGTCAGTCTCGCTCGACGCCAGCTCCTTCTGCAGCTTGGTCCGAAACAGCGCCGTCTTGCGCCCATCGAGCTGCAGGATGATCTCTTTGACCTGGTTGACGTTCTGCTTCGCAAAACGTTGCAGCTCGGGATCGCTGGCCAGGGTTCGCCCGCGCTTGGCCAGACCCGCGTGGATCTTGTCCATGCGCAGGGCGATCTTGAGCTTGATCTGCTCCTCGTACACCCACTTGCTGAACAGAAAGCCGCGGCGACCGCGCGGGATGGGCGTGCCCTCCACGATCTTCATCCGATCGAAGGCGCCGGCGAAGGCGTCGGGATCCGTGCCCACGTAGCGCAGGAACAGCATGTCAGCGTCGGTGGCCAGCGGCGCAATCTTGTTCTCCAGGAACTCCAGCTCAGCCAGGGCGTTTTTGTCGAAGTCGACCCAGAACTCGGGCGAGGCGGCGCGCGCGATATTGGTCAGGCTCTCCTCGGAGATCTCACTGGCATCCCGGATCTTGCGCAGGTTGGGGATCTCGGAGGCGAACACGGTCACGATCTGGCGGGCATGGTCCTTGGCCGAATCGTAGGCCTCCTGCACGGACTCGCCCTTGTCACGCCGGCGCACCGTATCGCGCAGCTCCTCCAGGACCAGGTCCACCGTGTTGCCCGCCGTGACGACCGACGCCGACAGCCCCATGGGCACCACCTTGTCCACGTTGGGCACGCCACCCAGCACCTTGCGCAGGGCCGCGAAGTCCAGGGCCGCCAGGTCCGGGCTCTCCATGTTCATGCCACCCATCACGGCCAACTCGTCCTTCGAATCGGCCGAGTACACCTGGATGTGTCCGGCCACCGAGCCAATCACGCTGCGGCTCATGGAGACGTCGACGCTGTCCACGAGCGAGGTGCCCACCACCACGAGCAGCGAGCCGCCCAAGATGATGGCGCCGACGATGAACGTCTTGAGGCGACTGGCGAACAGGTTGCGCAAGGCGATCAGCACGATCACCTTGAGCGTTTCGAACGTGCCGCGCATCAGGTCGTGGTCCCCGTGGTGGGCAAGCCACCCACGCCACCCACGCGCACCGCCTCCTCGGCGGACAGGCGGTCGATGAGCTTGCCGTCGGCCAGACGCACCACCGCGCTGGCGTACGACCACACGCGCGCGTCGTGGGTCGAGAAGATGAAGGTCGTCTTTTCGGTGCGGTTGAGCTCCTTCATCAGATCCAAGATGTTCGTCCCGGTGATCGAATCGAGGTTGGCCGTGGGCTCGTCGGCGAGCACCAACTGGGGTCGCGTGACCAGGGCGCGGGCGATGGCCACGCGCTGGCGCTGACCGCCCGACAGCTCGCTCGGTCGGTGACTGGCGTAGTCGGAAATACCCACGCGCTCTAGCAGCATGCTCACGCGCTGCCGTCGCTCCTTGGCCGTGGCCGAACGCTGCAGGAGCAGCGGCAGCTCCACGTTCTGGAAGACGCTCAGCACGGACACCAGGTTGAAGCTTTGGAAGATGAACCCGATGGTGTTCAGCCGCAGCCGGGTCAGCTCGCGCTCGGACATGCGCCCCGTCGACCGCCCCGCCACTTCCACGGCGCCCGAGGTGGGAGTGTCCACGCACCCGACCAGATTCAGCAGCGTGGTCTTCCCGCTGCCCGATGGGCCGGCAATGGCGAGGAACTCGCCCGCTTCCACGTCCAGGGTGACCCCGCGCAAGGCCGGGACCACCACCTTGCCCAAGGTGTAGTCTTTCGCGACGTTCTTGACCGAGACGATGCTCATGAGGCCTCGGCGGCTTCATAGCACACGGGGCGGGCGCCGGCGTCTGGCGTTCGCTCTTGCGTCAGAGGGAAGGCGTCAGCCCTGCTTGTAAGCGTCGAGGATGGCCTGCAACTCGGCGAGCCGGTCTCGGGCGAGCGCCGGTGCGTCCCCGGGCAGCGCCGCCCGCACATCCGCGCTGAGCCGACGAATCCGGGCAATGTCGTCGGCCCACAGGTCTCGGACGCGCTGCAGGTCGAGGGCGATCTCGCCCAACTGGTCATCCTCGCGGATGCGCGTGAGCGTGCGCACATTTCGCCCCGCCATCTCGCGCAGCGCCTGCTGGAAGCGGTACATGGGCCCCGCGATGCGGTGGGAGGCATAGAGGATCACCACGATCGTGGCGACGGAGAGAATGCCCCAGCTCAGCAGGATCAGGGTCACGATGATAGGTGCCAGCATGTCGCCCACGCTGCGGTACACGGCGTGCGCGGACTGCAGATTGGCTTGAACCTCACCGCGCAAGAAGGTGTGGAGCGCCAAGCCGCACAGGGCCAGGATGGCCGTGTGGGCCAAGATGAACTTGACCATCAGCCCGACCTGAAACCTGGGGTTGATGAGTCTCATCCGCCGTCGATTGCGCGCCTGAGGATCGATGTTGGTCATGCTGGCCTCGCCCATCGGAGTCAGTGGCAAGCCTTGCACAGGCTTCCGTCCGCGTTGTTGATGCGCAGGTAGTAGGTCTTGTAGACGGTCTGGGACCGAAACAGACGAGAGAAGAGGCTCTGAGACTTCCAGCTCCGGGTGTCGGTCGGCCGCATATCGGGATCGTGGCAGGTGATGCACGCCACGCGGTCGCCGCTCAGGAACGGAAGCGCGATCTTGTCCCTGCCCTCCATGCTCGCCCCCGTCGGGTGATGCTGGTCCATGTCCACATGACAGCGGCGGCAGTTGCTGTCGCAGGATCGGCTCAGGTCCGCCAGCTTGGAGCGCTCTTTCGGGCTGGCGTGGCAGGCCAGGCAGGCCGGGAGCTGCAACCCCGCCTTCATCTTGGCCTCACCGCTGGGCACTTGAGCCAAGGCGCGCGGGAAGAGCAAGACCAGCAGCGCCCCGAGCGCGTATCTGCGGTATGAGCGCGGGCGCCGCATCTACTTGAAACCGATCACCAATTGGGCGAACACCGACCTGCCGTGGAGCTCCGGACTGCCGTCCAGATACTCGAAGCACTCGAGCTTCAGCACCGTGACGTCGAACGGGCGCATGAAGCCCACCAGGGTCACGCGGCGCAGACGTTGGTCGGACAAGCCGTCTTCGCCACGGTCATGGAGCGTGTCATAGCGGGCGCCGAACCCGAAGGGCAGCGCGGTCTGCACCCGGAAGCTGCCAAACAGCGAGACCTGGTAGCCCTCGCGGCGCAAGGCCGCAAGGTGATCGAGCCGGTGGTAGTACTCGGCCTGCAGGCGCAAGAACTCGTAGCGTGCCTCCACGTCGGCGGCGTAGGTCATCTGCTCGACGTTCCCCGCCTGATCGAAATCGCGCAGCACAGAGAAGCCCAAATCGAGCGGCTGCGCATCCGCCGCCTTCATCGTGAAAGGGTCGTTGAACGGCACGAAGGCCACCCGCCCGCCCACGGCCACGCCCTCGCCCGCGCCTTCGAGCACATAGCCCACGTAGTTCACGAACCGCCAATTGCCGAGGGCGCGAAGTCCCACGTCGTTGTACCCGCCCTCCATGAGCCGCGCGGTGGTCAGAGGCGCGCTCATGCTCGGTCGGTCCAGCGAAGCGAAGTAGACCCAGTCATTCCCGAACGGCACGTCGAACTTGCCGACCTGCAGGTGAAAACCGCTCTCGAGAAAGATGTTGCCGCGCGCCGGGATGAGGCCGCCCAGAAGGTGTACATCGATGAAGGCGACCGCGAGATCGGCTTGCTCGTCCGCGAAAACCAACGCCGCGCCCACCTGGAAATAGCGATTGAACGCCTTGTTGATGTCGAATTCGAAGCTCCCCAGGGCAAACACGTTGGGATTGTTGCGGTAGGTGGACACCGACATGTCGAAGAAGCCGCTGAATTGAAGGGCCTCGGCCAGCCCCTTGACGGTTCGCTTGACGGACGTCTGCTCCCTTTGCATGGCCGCCAGGCTGGCCTGGTGCTCTTCCAGTCGGCTCTCCAACTCGCGCACCCGCTCCTCCAGCGCCCGCACCTGGTTCGCGTCCGCGCTGAGAGCCGGCGGACTGACCCCGGCGTCCGACTGGTCCCCCTCGTCGGCCGAGGCGTCCTGGGCCAAGGCGGTCCGGGCGCAGACCAGCAGGAGCAGGAGGCAGGTGGGCCAGTGCCTTCCCGCCGGCTTTCGCCTCCGCATCCACGATCCTTGCTCCATGCGTGGCCACCGGCAGAATTGAGAGCCCGGCTTGCCTTCCTTGCCATCGGACGACGGTGCCCCCCGCTTGAGGGTCACGCGCCAAAATGCCCCGGGCAGGGGCTTCGCCAACCAGGAGCGGACCGCCGAGGCTCGACTACATGCGGCTCGCGGCCTACAGGTCCGGGAGTGAGCCGCCCCGGGTGGCGGTGGAGAAGCTGGTGCGGGTCCGCGACTGGATGGAGGACCCCGTCTTGGTTGTCGTGAGCGTCTCGGTCGAGCCGCTCGCCGTGGCGGTGCTCGTACTCGCATCGGTGGTCGAGGTCACGCCGGTCTTCGTTTCGATTCCGGTGGCCGTCGTGATGACAGTCGCCACGGCGGTGCTCGACGTGCCCGTGGTCGTGGTCGACTGCGTTGTCGTGCTGGTCGGCGAGGCGGTTCCGGTGTCGGTGCGCGAGTTGGTGCTCGAACGCGTGGTCACGCCGCTGGCCGTGGACCCGGTCAACAGGGACGTCCTGGTCGCCGTGGCAGGCGCCGAATCGCCATTGAGCACGGCATCGGGCGCCACCGGTCCATCGGATGGCAGCACCGGAGCGTCAGCGCCACCGCCATCGGTCGCGGCGGCGTCCGTGTCGCCGGGCGCGCCGGCCTCCGTGAGCACGCTGCCGCCGCGGGTGGGCGTCGGCCCACGCGAGCCGGACGAGGCGTCCGCGTCCGGGGCCCCGCTGCTGCCTCCGCAACCAGACAGGAGGGTCAACCCGATACCCACGAAGAGCCTCATGCAGCGCTTCATCATTCACCTCTCGTCAACAGAGGCCTTCATCGTACCGCGCACGGCTCACGGCGCACAATTCGTGGGCGAACGCCTCACGTGCGGCCGACCGTCGAGGCGGTGCTCGCCAAATGCCACCTCTGGTTCTTCGCGTCTTGCGCCGCTCCGGAAGCCGGCGTAGGCCTGGGGCCATGAAGAAACTGACCCTGGCCATCGCGTTCGGACTCTCCTGTGCGGCTGCCATTCCCCTGCAGGCGCATGCCCTGGATCTGGGCGGCCTAGTGAAAAAGGCGGGCGGCGCCGGCGGCACCGTGGCGCGTGACAAGGCCGCCAAAGAGGTCAATGCCAAGCTCCTGGCTGAGGGGCGCAAGAACCAGTGCAGCTTCAAGACCGACACCGACCAATTGGAGCCGGGCTGTGACCAGAAACTCAAGAAGCTGGCCAACGCGCTCATCGAGGCCAAGAAGCGCCTCACGCTGGCGGGTGTGACCAGCTACCGCTTCGAGGTCTCGGGCCACACCGATTCGAGTGGCAAGCCCGAGCACAACCGTGAGCTGTCGGCCAAGCGCGCGGCGGTCATCGAGCGCGAATTGGTGTCGCGCGGGATCCCCAAGCGCGAGATCATCTCGGTGGGCATGGGTTCGGACCGCCCCCTGGTCAAGCCCGACAACACCCCGGCCAAGAAGGCCAAGAACCGCCGCTACGAAATCCAGGTTCGTTTCTAGAAATGACGCGAGGGCGGCGGAGGCCCGCCGCCCGTTGCAGGCCCTGGCTCAACCGCCAGCCGGGGCGAAGCTGAAGGGATAGAGCACCATGACCAGGCCGCCGCCCTGGGGCTTGGGGAAGGCCCAACGCTTGACCGCGTTGACCACGCAGCTCTCCACGCGCGGGTTGCCCATGGTCGTGCTCTGCATGGCCGACGCGATGACCTGGCCCATGGGCGAAATGGAGAACTGCACCGAGATGCGCCCCGCCAGATCGGCCTTCCGGCTCAGCTCCTGCTCGTAGCAGAACTTCACTTCGTTCATGTGGGCCCGGATGATGCGCCGGACGATCTCCTTGTCCAGGTTGCCGCGGGTCGTGACGATGCCCGGGATGATGTGCAGTCCACCTGGACGCCGCGGCTTGAGCTGGCCCGCGAAGCGCCCGTAGTCCGAACCGTCGCCTTTGATGCCGCGGCCCAGGTGGCCCAGGCG
>JAEXQJ010000243.1 GCA_023438785.1 Pseudomonadota bacterium | reverse complement strand
GAGCCCGCGCGCGCATCTCCGGGTGCGCGGTCGCCCGGGCGCTCCGAGGTGACTCCCGAGCACCCGGCGGCTCGGCAGACGCCCAGGCCGGCCCTGACGGCAGAGCGAGCGTTTTCGGGGGCAGGGCAGGAGGCCGTCGTGCCGTTTTCCTTGGGCGAGGAAGAACCCGCGCCCGTTGAAACGCCCATTCGCCCTTTTCGTGTGGATGACGAAGAAGGCGACGGGGGCCGTGTGTCGGACATCTCGGCCGACGATCCCGACGTGGGCGTCGTCTACGACGACGAGGACGAGGACGACTTCGAGGTTGGTGCGGACGGCAAGGTCAAACGTCGGCGGCGCGGGCGGCTGAGTCTGCCCGCGTGGTACCGAAGCGAGGTGGCGCGCCGGATCTTTCGATACTGGTGGGCGCCCGTGGCTGGCTTGCTGATCACGGTGGGCGTGCTGGGCTACTTCTGGAACAAGCAGTGGCAGGCGGCCCGCGCCGCCAGCCAACGCAGGGGTGCGGCGCGGGCGGCGGAGGCTGCGCGCGAGGCGGCGGCTCTCAAGGGTCCGGCGGCGCCGACGCGTAAGCCGCTGCCACCCGGGCGCCTGGAGGTGGTCACCCGTCCTGCCTCGGCGACGGTTTGGGTCGATGGCATCGAGAAGGGACACTCGCCCATCGCCATCACCACCGAACCGGGCGCGCATCGCTTGGTGATCACGTTGCCGGGTTACCGCATGCTGCGCGACGTGGTTGCGACAGCCAACGGCGTGCACTTCGAACGCGAGCTCCTACCGGCGCCGGCCCAGACGGGCAGTGTGCCCTTAACGGTGGGGTGCACGACCGAGGACAAGTACCCGGTTTTCGTGGACGGCAGGGATGTGGGGGCGCTGTGTCCCACGTCTTCGTTGGGGGTGGAGCCGGGGCGGCACGTGATCGGCATCTTCGTGATCCCGCAGAACCGTAGCTGGACCTTCGAGCGCGAGATCCAGGCGGGACGACCTCACCGCGTCCAGTTCAGTTACTGACGGCCGGGTGGCGAAACCTGGGCCGCGCCCGCGCTCGACGGGGCGTGTTGGCTTTGGGGCAGACGCTTGGCAAAGAAGGGCTGCAACGCGATGGCTCCCACGATGGCGGCGGCCAGCACGACGGCGCTGGTCTTCCACCACAGATCGTGCCGAGGCACGCGGGCAGCCACCTCGACCACAGGAGTGGGGCGCTCGCGCAGCGGCTCGCCACCGCGGGTCCTCTCCAGCGCGCTCACTAGCTGTTTGCGCAGGGTCTCGGCCGATTCGGGGCGCGCGATGGGATCGCGGGCCAGGCATTGCATGACCAGCCGCTCGATGGGTTCGGGCACATCCGAGCGGAACTGGCCAAGAGGCGTGGGATCGCGGGTCAGCTTGCGTTGCCACACGTCCTGCACGCTGGCTCCGTCGATGGGGGCGTGCCCGCCGCTGAGCATGGCGTACAGGATGCCACCCACGGCGTAGATATCCGCGCGGAAGTCCACCACGCCGCCACCGCCGATCTGTTCGGGCGCCATGTAGCGGGGAGTGCCCACCGCCGCATCGGCAACGGTCAGCTCGGGTTTGCCATCGCCCTCGCGCAAGAATTTGGCCACGCCGAAATCCAGCACCTTGGCCAGATCGGCCTCGTCGTCGCGACCGCGCACCAGCATGACATTGGACGGTTTCAGGTCGCGGTGGATGATGCCCGCGCGGTGCGCCGCCTCGAGCGCGCGGCAGATCTGCAGGCCGATGAGTAGCGAGCGTTCCACGCCCAGGGGGCCATCCCGGCGCACCAGGGCGTCCAGGTCGATGCCGTCGATGAACTCCATCACGAAGAAGAAATCGCCCTCTTCGGTGCTCCCGCAGTCGGTCACGTCGACGATGTTGGGGTGGCCGATCTGCGAGGGGGCCAGGGCCTCGCGTTGGAAGCGGCGGACCAACTCGCTCTTGCGACGCTCGTTGCGGTGGGGAATCTTGATGGCGACGCGCTTGCCGATGCCCGTGTGGTGGCCTTCGTAGACGCGGCCCATGGCGCCCTCGCCGATGCGGCGGCGTACGTGGTAGCGGCCGCCCAGCACCGTGCCGACCAGAGGATCGGTCAGCGACGTGTCGAGTGAATCATGGGCCGGCGCCCGCGCTGAGAGTTCCGTCGCGCGGGCGATGAGATCGCGCTGTTCGGCGGCCTCGCTCTTCATCTCCGCCTCGAAGAGCTGGGCCATGAACGTCGCGCCAGGCAGCTTGCCCCCCGCATCGCGTGGCATCTCGGCCAGCAGGGCGGCGGCCATCTCTTCGGCACTGGCGAAGCGGTCCGCGGGCTCGAAGGCCAGGGCCTTGGTCACCAACGCGTCCAGGCGCTTGGAGACGCCTGTATTGTAGCGCGAGGGTGGCGTGATCTCCTTCAGTGTGGCGCGCGCCTCCGCGCTGCCGTAGAGCTGACGGCCGGTGAGCAGCTCCCACAGGATGATCCCGCATGAGTACAGATCGCTGCGGCCGTCGATGGCCTTGCCGGCGTACTGCTCGGGCGACATGTAGCTGATCTTGCCCCAGTTGATCCCCGTCGCGGTCTGCGCCACCTTGTCGTCCCACTTGGCCAGGCCGAAATCGATGAGCTTCAGCCCGCCCGTGTACGTGAACATGAGGTTGGAGGGCGAGATATCACGGTGGACCAGATTGAGGCCCTCCAGCCGATGCGCATAGCCCACACCGGCCAACAACTCGCTGATGAGATAGAGGGCCACCCCTGAGGGGAAACCCACGCGCATATGGGCGCAGCGGTTCCAGACCTCAGTCAGCGTCTTGCCCGGTACGTATTCCATGGCCAGGTAGCCCTGGCGATCCTGGATGCCGAAGTCGAAGACGTAGACCAGGTTTTCTTGCGATAGCTTGGTGACGACCTTGGCCTCGTCGAGAAAGCGCTGGGTCATCTCGGCGGCGTCGCGGCCCGCCTGGAGATTGCGCAGGATCTTGAGGGCGCACACGCGTTCCACGCCGGCCTGTCCGGTCAGCGCCATGAAGACGCGACCCATGCCACCGTGACCCAGTTCTTTGAGCAAGACATAGCGCGGCCCGAAGCGTCGCGGGAAACGCGTGGGGGGGACAGGGGTGGGCGGCTTGGGCGAGCTCAAGGCTGCGAATTCTACAACGATCCCCGCGCTGTAGGAGATTCCTTATCCGACCTCCAGCACGCCCGCGCCGCGGATGGCGTCGTGTTTCAGGGCGATGAGGGCATCGTTGGCTGCTTCCAGCGGGAACATCTGGACGTACGTGTGCAGGCGGATGCGCGCCGCCTCGGCCAGGAATTCGTGGCCATCTGCGCGCGTGTTGTTGGCCACCGAGCGCATGCCGCGTTCCCGATAGACGAGCGGGTAGGGGAAGGACGGAATATCGGACATGTGAATGCCGCCCAAAACCAAGGTCCCGCCCGCGTCGAGGGCTGCCAAGGCGGCGGGAACGATCTCGCCTGCCGGCGCGAAGATGATGGCCGCATCGAGCTTCACGGGTGGCGGCTCCACGGTGCCGCCGACCCAGGTTGCCCCCAACTCCGCGGCCAAGGTTTGATGGCGCTGCCGATCGCGCGTGCACACGTAGACCTCGGCGCCGCGGCTGCGTGCCACCTGGATGGCGATGTGCCCAGCCGCGCCGAAGCCGTAGATGCCCAGACGGGCGCCGGACCAGACGGGCAGGGCGCACAGCTTGAGTGCGCGGTAGCCGATGATCCCCGCGCAAAGCAGCGGTGCCACGGCATGATCGTCCAGCTCGCCGGGCAGCGGGTAGCAGAACGAGGCCGGGGCCAGCACCTCGGTGGCGAAGCCGCCGTTCACTGTCCAACCCGTGAAGTCCGGGGCCTCGCACAGATTCTCGCGGCCCGAGCGGCAGAAGCGGCACACGCCGCAGGTGTGGTGCAGCCAGGCCACGCCCACGCGTTGACCCAGGCTCAACCCCGTGGCGCCCTCGCCCAGACCCACCACCCGGCCCACAACCTGGTGGCCAGGGATGATGGGCGATCGGCGCGCGGGCAGCTCGCCTTCCACCACGTGCAGGTCGGTTCGACAGATCCCGCATGCCGAAACGCGGATGAGGACCTGGCCGGCGCTGGGGACGGGCGTGGGCCATTCGCGCAGCTGCAAGGGACGCGTGCGCACATCAGCGGGTGCTTCGAGCACGCAGGCTCTCATGCGGCAAAGTGTAGCACCCCGGCTCGGGGCGACCTCCGAGGCTGTGGCTGGTGTGCACGCGGCGCGGGGTTTGATGTTACCGTCGGGCCGTGGGCCAGCCGCAAACCAACGATGGAATCGTGGCCGTCACGGGTGCCTCGGGGCACGTGGGGGCCAATCTGGTTCGCGCCCTCGTGGCGGCGGACCGGCGCGTCCGGGCCATCATGCACGAGGCGCGCGCGGGTTTGGAGGGATTGCCGGTGGACGTGGTGCGAGCCGATGTGCGGGACGCGGAGGCCTGCCAGCGTGCCCTCGTGGGTGCGCAGGTCGTGTACCACCTGGCCGCGCGCATCTCGGTGGGCTGGGATCGCCCCGAATCGGTGCAGTCGGTCAACGTGACCGGAACGCGCAACGTGGTCGAGGCCTGTCTGACGGCAGGGGTGCGGCGCCTGGTGCACTTCAGTTCCATCCACGCCTTTTGCGCCGAGCCGAGCGATGCGGTCGTCGACGAAACGCGACCCTTGGCCGCCAACACGCCCGCCAATCTCATCTACGATCGCACCAAGGCCGAAGGCGAGCGGGTGGTGACGGCGGCGGTGGCGCGGGGCCTGGATGCGGTGATCGTGAATCCCTCGGCCGTGCTCGGGCCTCACGATCACCTGGGGTCGCCCATGGGCGAGGTGCTGCTGGATCTGTACCGGGGGCGCTTGCCTGCTCTGGTGGGCGGCGGCTTCGATTGGGTGGACGTGCGCGACGTGGTGTCATCTGCTCTGGCCGCCGAGCGGCACGGACGCACGGGGCAGCACTACCTCCTGAGCGGGCACTGGTTGTCGATCGCCGATCTGGCGCGTCTGTGGGGACGGATCTCGGGGGCCAAGATTCCCCGCCTGACGGCACCCATGTGGCTTGCGCGCACGGGGGCGCCCTTCGCGGTGGCCTGGGCGCGGCTTGCGCGCAGGCGGCCGCTGTTTACTTCGGATTCGCTACGCGTCTTGCGCAACCACCGTCACATCAGCCACGCCTGCGCCACCGCTGAGCTGGGCCACAACCCGCGGCCCCTGGAAGAGACCCTGCGCGATACCTACGAGTGGTTCCGTCAGGTGGGCAAGCTGTCATGAGTGAGCGGCAGATCTACGGATGGATCGTGGGCCTGTGGATCGGCGTGGCCCTGGCCGTGGTGCCCTACTTGCTCTTGCGGCCCGCGCCCTACGGGCGGCATGCGCGGGCGGGCTGGGGGCCGGCCGTGAACGCTCGGCTGGCCTGGTTGCTCATGGAGGCGCCCTCGCCGCTGGGCGTGCTGCTCCTGTTCCTGCTCGGGGAGCGGCGCGATCCGGTGGCCGTCACGTTCCTCGGCCTGTGGCTCGCACATTACGTGTACCGTGCCTTCTGCTTTCCCTTTCTCTTGCCGGCCAGCGCGCGGCCCATGCCCGTGACCGTGCTGGCCTCGGGCGCCTTCTTCAACCTGGTGAACAGCTACATCAACGGTCGCTGGCTCTTCTCGCTTGCGCCGCCGCGCACCCTGGAGTGGTTGTGGGGCCCGCAGTTCGTGCTGGGCCTGGCCCTGTTCTTGGCCGGCCTGATCACCCATGTGCGAATCGACCGCGAGCTGCGTCGGCTGCGCGGCACGGGCGGGTACACCGTTCCTCAGGGAGGGCTCTTTCGCTGGGTTTCGTGCCCCAATTACCTGGGCGAAACCATCGAGTGGTCAGGCTGGGCCCTGGCCACCGGCTCGCCGGGTGGGGTGGCCTTCGCGCTGTGGACGGCCGCCAATCTGGTTCCGCGTGCCATCGGCCATCACCGCTGGTACCGGCACAGATTCCCCGACTACCCACCGCAGCGCCGGGCCATCGTGCCCTTCGTGTTGTGATCGGCCGATTCTCTGAAACGCGGGGCGGCAGCGAAAAATTGCGCCTCCCTCCTCCGCCACGATACTGGAGACAGGAGGGCCCGCATGCGCCGCCATTCACGGCTTGGAAAATCCTGGATCCTACGAGGCGTGGCGGCCGTCCTCCTGGCAGTCACCTTCGGCTACGTGCCGTATCACCTCTATGCGCGCTCGGGTTTTGCGCGCTACCTGGAACTGCGGCGCGATTTGGCCGCCGCGCAGATGCGCAACGCCCGCCTCAGGGCCGAGAACGAGCGGCTCATGCACGAGGCCGAGGCCTTGCGCACCGATCCGCGGGCGCTCGAACGGGTAGCGCGGGCTGATCTGGGCTGGGTGCGCCCAGGGGAGATCCTCTTCGACTTCGGGGAGGAGCGGTGAGACTGAGCCGGCTCAGCTCGCGGATTTCGTTCGAGATCCGGCGAGCCGTGCGCACCGTGTGGGGCTTCACCATGGTGGCCACCATGGCTGTTCTGCTGTGGTTGGGCTGGTTTCCTGACCTTCGCCAGCCTGGGGCCGACTGGTTGCGCGCCCTGGCCGCCGCCCTGCTGGTGGCCGCCCTGACTGCCAAGCTGGCGGGCCGCATCTCGACGAGCGAGCGTCGGCGCAGCGCGGGCCGTGAGATGACCTCGGACATCGAGATGGGCCTTCTGCTGCTCACCTCGACCTATGTCTTCATATCGGTGCTGGGCGGGGTGACCTCGCCGCTGTATCCGCTGGTCTACGCCCTGGTCAGCTTCCTGGTGACCTTCCATTCACTGGCCGTGGGCATTCCCCTGGCCCTGGCCGCATTGGGCTTCGAGGCCATCATGGCCTTCGGTCCCACGGCCGCGCCCGGCGCCCTGGCCGCCTTCCCGGGACACGCGGCCTTTATCGTGGTGTTCGGCATGCTCAACGTGGCTTTTCTGCACGCCGAGGTGGCCCGGCAAAGGCGTGAGCACCGGCGGCGCCTGGAGTCGGAGGTCGCCTCCATGCGCGAGGAAGCCCGTGACTTCCGCCTCATCTCGTCGGCCCTGGGCAGCGAGAGCCGGGTGCGCACGCGGGCCGAGGAAGAAGAGAAGCTCTCGCAAGGCTCCATCGAAACCATCCACCAGCAGCTCCTACACACCGTGGATCTGTTGCGCCGCTCGCTGGGTCTGCAGACCTGTGCCCTCATGTGGCTGGACAGTTCGGGCGAACGTCTCAAGTTCAAAGAGCTGGCCTCGGCGGCGTTACACATCGCCGAGGGACCCCTCTCGGCGCGAAGCGGCGTGTTCGCGGCCATTTTGAAGGATCGGCGGCCTTGCCTGCTGGAGGCGCCGCGACCGTCGTTTCTGCCCTACTACCAGGGGCCCACCGACGTCTCCGCCTTCCTGGGCGTGCCCGTGGTGGAAGGCATGGCGTTGCGCGGCGTTCTGATTGGCGATCGCAAAGACGGGCCCGCCTTCTCGCCCGGCGAGGTGGATCTGTTCAGCGCGGCCGCCGATCAGGTCATGCGCATCGTACAGTCCGAGCGTGTGTTCCAGGCCGTGGAGCGTTCCAAGCACGAGCACGAGCGCTTCTACAAAGCCTCTGCGGCCCTCAACCGTGCCCTGACCCTGGCGGAGGTGTACGACGCCGCCATCGAGGGCGCGCGGGGCGTGTGCGAGTTCGACTTCGCCGTGATTTCGGTGTTCGAGCGGCACGAAGGCATCCACACCATCAGCCGCGTGGTGGGCGAGGGCACGGACGGCATGGTGGGCATCACCCACCGCGATCCCGGTTCCATTGCCAGCATGGTGGTCAAGAACAAGCTGGCCTTGCCGGCGGGCGGGGACTGGCGCGAGCGCGGCGACGCCTACCTGTTCGATCCACGCGAGCGCATCCGGGGCATCGAATCGCTCTACGTGCTGCCCCTCTTGGTCAAGGACGAGGTCATCGGCACCTTCACCGTGGCCGCCCGCCGGGTCAACGCCTTCCCCGGCGATCGGCGCGAAATGCTGGGCGTGATTGCCAACCAGGTGGCCATCTCGCTACAGAACGGCCGCATGTACCAGGCCTTGGAAGAGCAGGCCACCACCGACGGCCTGACCGGCCTCGTCAATCACCGCACCTTCCAGGAGCGCTTCTCGACCATGCTGACTCGGGCCGAGCGCCATAACCTGAAGGTGTCAATCATCCTGACCGACATCGATCACTTCAAGAAGGTCAACGACACCTACGGCCACCCCACGGGCGACCAAGTGCTGAGGAAGGTGGCCAGCATCATGAAGGCCAGCGCGCGTAAGATCGACATCGTGGCCCGCTACGGTGGCGAGGAATTCGCCCTGGTGCTGGAGGGCACGGATCGGGCCGGCGCACGCCAGTTGGCCGAGCGCATTCGCCAGGAAGTCCAGGCCCAGACCCACGAGTCGGCCAAGGGCCCGTTCAAGGCCACGTTGTCTCTCGGCGTGGCCGTCTATCCGGACGACGCCAAGAAGAAGCAGGAGCTCATCTCCCTGGCCGATAAGGCGCTCTACGCGGCCAAGCACGGCGGCCGCAACCGCACCGTATGCCATGGCGACGGCGCCAAGGAGAAGAGCCAGCCCGTGCGCGTGGCGGCCGCGGGTTAGCGACCGGCGCTTCAGGGCGCCGCGAAGGGATGCGGCGGAGTGCCAGCGACCTGGACGGCGTACCAACTCGGGCGCGGCTCGGGCACCATGATGGAGGCAGCGCCGATGTCGCTGATTTCGGTGCGGTACACGGTAATCGTATCCAGCGGCGCGCCCGTGTTGTCGAAGACGGTGGCCTCCTCGGGCGTGCCTTCAGCCGGACTGTCCTGATCGATGGGAATGCCCCAGCGGGGCGCGCCCCCGTCGAGCAGGAGCACCCGCCAGCGACCCAGTGCCCCGGCGCTGAAGAGCATCAGGGGCTGGCCATTGAGGCTCGCCACGCGGTTGGTGAGTCCCTTGTAGGTGTAATCGCTGATCCACTTGTTCGAGCAGTAGCCCATGATGTCGGTGGAGCGCGACGGATCGATGAGGGTCTGCGTGCTCGGGTCGTAGCCCCAACTGCCCAAGACCCCTTTGGCGTACGGATAACTGGCGTCCACCCCGGAGATGGTGCCGCCGCCTGACACGCAGGGTGCGTGGTTGCGGCCGTGGTTGTGACCCACCTCATGGGCCATGGTCTCGGCCGAATAGCGGTCCGCGAAGGCCACGCCCACGGCTGCGCGCTGGCTGCCGAAGCTGTTGGTGACCACGTAGCCGATGCCCGTGGTGCAGGCTGAGCCGCAGTAGGCCCGCAGGCTATCGGCAGGTTTGACCAGGCCAAAGTAGTACACGTCCGCGGCAGGCGCGTCGGCCTGGCGCTTGGCCCGCACCTTGTCGAGCATGCTGACCCAATCCACGGGCGCGGTGGCGCTGACGGCTCCGCCCAGCGTGATGTCCACGGCGTCGACGGGGTACATGGCTTTCATGAACTTGGCATAACCGTCCAGCGCGGCGGCCGAGGTGTCGGGGGAGAGGGAGCCCACGGTGATGGGGATGACCTTGATCTTCAGCCCGCCCGTGAGGCGCACGCCCAGATCCATGTCCCCTGTGGCCGGGAAGCGGCCCTGACCGGCCGTGCCCGAGGCCTCGCCGCACTCCACGACCTGCAGCGTGTAGCGCGCGGGCCCGGCGAGGGCGCTGGCAGGCACCTGGATGGGGAAGCTGTTGGCCAGCGCGGCCTCGGTCGAGGAGGCGGCGATGCTCTGCTTCGAGAAGAAGGTCTGGGACGCTCCGTCCGTCGTGAGCGTGAGGCGGGCCGAGAGTTGGCGGCTGGTCCAGCCACTGCCCACGGTGACCAGCACGCGCACCATGGCGTCCTTGCCCGCCACCACGTCGGCGGTGCGCGCGCTGGGGGCGACCTCTTTCATGTCGGTCATGACGGGGATCTTCACCGCTTGGTGGACGGCGATTTGCTTGAGGGTCAGATTGCGGGCTGGCGTGTCCGTGCAGCCGTCGTTGACGGTGCCCTGCCCCTCACACTCGCCACCGGTGCAGCTTTGGCCCGCACCGCACGCCTTGCCGCAGCCGCCACAGTGGGCGGCGCTGGTGCTGGTGTCCACACAACTGCCATCGCACAGGGTTTCGCTGCCGGCGCATACGCACTTGCCCGCTTGGCACTGGGTGCCTCCGCTGCACAGGGTGGCGCATTCCCCGCAGTGGTTGTCATCGGTTTGCAGGTCAGCGCAGTCCTCTCCGCAGGCCGTCTTGCCTCCCGCGCAGGTGCAGCGTCCGCCGACGCAAGTCTGAGAGCTGGAGCAGACCGGCGTGCAGACCGGCGCCACATCTGCCGCACGGCGGTCCACGGCCCCATCCAGCCGCGTGGCCGTCGCGTCGGCGTCGAGAGGGCTTGCGTCCCGTCGCCCCGAATCGGTCCCCGTCGCCGCCGCGGTCGAGGTGTCTGTCCTGCGGTCAGCGGGCGCGGCGTCGAGCTTCGCGGGTGCGGCATCCAGCCTCGACTCCGCCTTGGAGGCCGGTGAATCGGACGAGGAACACGCGGACAGCGCAAGACTCGACAGCGCGACGAGGGCGACGCCGATAGAGGTGCACCTCATGAGCAGCTCCTGTATGGGTGGTGGCGACCTGTGGGACGCGGTGGCTCGGGGAGAGAAAGAGTGGCTCGTGCTCTCACCAGAATGCACGAATGCACCGCTTCAGTGTCGTCGCAATCGCCAGGACGCGGCTCATGCGTCCTGCGGTGGACGAAATGAGGCGCTCGGCGGCCCGACCCGACGCTCGCCTGGTGCGCAGGGTCGGGGCTTTGGCTACCTTCGCCGAGGAGCGCGGCGCTGGCCCGGACGAGGTCGCTCGGGTGGAACCAGGCACTCGCGACCGTGACCGATGAGGTCAGCGCGCCCCATGTGAACGAGCGCCTCGCGCAACACAGGCCAGTTTTCCGGATCGTGGTAGCGCAGGAGCGCCTTTTGCAGCCGGCGCCGCTTCTCACCCCGGGCCACGCTGACCTCCTCGCCGCCGCGCCGGACGGGGTGCAGCGGGTTGCGGCCCGTGTGGTACATGGCCGTGGCCGTGCTCATGGGCGTGGGCAGAAAGGCCTGCACCTGGTCGGGGCGGAAGCCGTGGCGCTTGCACCACAGGGCCAACTCCAGCATGTCGCGATCGCTGGTGCCCGGGTGCGCGGCCATGAAATAGGGGATCAGGTACTGCTCCTTGCTCGCCTGCTTGGAGATGCGTTCGAAGAGAACCTTGAACTTCTCGAAGGTGGCGATGCTCGGCTTGAGCATCTTGGCCAGGGGCCCCGGCTGCGTGTGCTCGGGAGCCACCTTGAGGTAGCCGCCCACGTGGTGGCGCACCAACTCCTCGACGTAGGCCGGCGAGGTGAGCGCCAGGTCATAGCGTACGCCCGAGCCGATGGTGATCTTCTTCACGCCGGGCGCGCCGCGCGCCTTGCGGTACAGCTCGATGAGCGGGCCGTGATCGGTGCGCAGGTTGGGGCACACGCCGGGGAAGAGGCACGAGGGACGACGGCACGCGGCCTCCACCTGGGGATCCTTGCAGCCCAGGCGATACATGTTGGCCGAGGGCCCACCCAGGTCGGAGATGACGCCCGTGAACCCCGGTGTCTTGTCGCGCACCGCCGCGATCTCGCGCAGGATCGACTCCGGCGAGCGGCTCTGGATGATGCGGCCCTCGTGCTCGGTCAGCGAGCAGAAGGTGCAGCCGCCGAAGCAGCCCCGCATGATCGGGATGGAGCACTTGATCATGTCGTACGCGGGAATGGGCTCGCGGTAGCTGGGATGCGGCCGCCGGGAGAAGGGCAGCTCGTACACGGCGTCCAACTCCGCGGTGGTGAGCGGCAGGGCAGGTGGATTGAGCCACACGTCGCGATCCCCGTGGCGTTGCACGAGCGGGCGCGCGTTCCCCGGGTTGGATTCCTGGTGCACGATACGCGAGGCGTGGGCGTAGGCCGCCGTATCGTCGACCACCGCCTCGAAGTCGGGCAGGCGAATGACCTCCGCGCCGCGCTCCGCCGACTTGCACAGCACGGCCGTACCCCTCACATCCGTGATGTCCGCGATGTGATCGCCTGCGGCCAAGCGCTGCGCGATGTGCAGGATGGGCCGCTCGCCGTTGCCGAAGACGAGGACATCCGCCTTGGCGTCCAGGAGCACGGAGCGGCGGACCTTCTCGGACCAGTAGTCGAAGTGGGCAATGCGCCGCAGGCTGGCCTCGATGCCACCTAGCACGATGGGCACGCCGGGAAAGGCCTCGCGACAGCGCTGGGCGTACACGGTCACCGCGCGGTCGGGCCGCAGACCCGCCTTGCCCCCGGGCGAGTACGCGTCGTCGCGTCGGATGCGCCGCTCGGAGGTGTAGTGGTTGACCAGGGAATCCATGTTCCCGGCCGTCACACCGAAGAAGAGGTTGGGTCGCCCCAGCGAGGTGAAGGCCCGGGCCGAGTGCCAGTCGGGCTGCGCGAGGATGCCCACGCGGTAGCCTTGCTCCTCCAGCACGCGGCCCACGATGGCCGCGCCAAAGCTGGGATGGTCCACGTAGGCGTCGCCCGTCACCAGGACCACGTCGCACGAGTCCCAGCCCAGCTCGTCCATCTCGGTGCGCGACATGGGCAGCACGGGCGCTGGTCCCAGTCGCTTGGCCCAGAACTTCCGGCCTGCAAATAGCGTGGGACGCAGCAGGGCAGGGGAGACCGGCTGCCAGCGCGGCGGGGGCACAGGAGAACGGGACACGCGAAGGGGATAGCGAGAAACGAGGTACAGCGCCAGTTGCGAACGGGCAGGGACGCGGCGTCAGCCCACGCTGGAATCTTCGGGCGAGCCGTCGGCGGACGAATCCGTCGGGGCGGCCGCATCCAGGCTGGCATCGGCGCCCGGTCCGGCGGCGTCGGTGTTCGGGGCGGCCGCATCCAGACCGGCGTCGAGGCCAGGCGCGGCGGCATCCGCGCTTGCGTCCACCTCGGCCGCATCCTGCGGCTGGGCCGGCGCATCGGCCGTGTCGCCCATCGCGCTCCGATCGGCCGACCCATCCGCGCCGTCGAGCGGGGCGAAGGAGTGCTGGCCACCGCCGCAGGCCGCGAAGAGGAGTGACAGAGCCGAAAGGGCAATCACGCGAAGCTTCATGACGGGTCATATTCCACCGTCGGGTGCGCAAGGCTCAAGAGCGGAGTGGTAGATTCGAACTCATGCGCTTGGCCGTGGGCGTGATCTCCGATACGCACGGACTCCTTCGGCCCGAGGCGGTGACCGCGTTGTCAGGCGTGTCGCATATCATTCACGCGGGCGACATCGAGACTCCGCGAACCCTGGACGAGCTGCGTCGCTTGGCACCGCTGACGGCCGTGCGCGGCAACTGCGATGGCGGCGCCTGGGCCGATGAACTGCCCCGCGAGGCCGTCCTCGAGCTGGGTGGCTGCCGACTGGCCGTCATCCACAACGTGCACGATCTGAGCATGGAACCCCAGGCCGCGGGTCTGGCCGTAGTCATCAGCGGCCATTCGCACATCCCCGTGTGCGAGAAGCGCGGCGGTGTTCTGTTCCTCAATCCCGGTAGCGCCGGCCCGCGCCGCTGGGGCAAGCCGGTCAGCGTGGGTCGTCTGGAGATCGAGGCCGGCGACGTGTACGGCTGGATCGTGGGCTTGCACATCGCGGGGTGAGCTTCGTCGCTGGTGCTCCTGGGCACCCGGGCGCGATGGCCGCGCGCCTCATTTGCGCCCGCGACGCTCGCTCGGTGAATAGTTGCTCAGGTGGCCCCTCGCATCGGCCCGCTGGCGCGCTCGCGCGAGGAGACCGGCGCTCTTTCCGACGGGGGCGGGCAGACTGGTGAGCTTGTGCAAATCGGCGTGACCACAGCGGGGACAGGTCGGAAGCTCGCCGCCCAGGATCAATTGTTCCTGGAGCTCACCGCAACGAGGGCATTCGAAATCGAAGAGTGGCATGACGGAATCGTGGTCCTGAACGGGAAGTCGAAAGGGTCGACGATCGTCAGGCTAGCACCGGCCATGTTTCCGGAAGGCCAAGACGGTGTTTCCAGATTTGATACGGCGAAACCGCATGCTCGGTGGGCGCCGGGCGGACTCGACTGTGCTATTCGTCTGGACAACCCAGCGGCGACGCCGTGGCCGGAGATGCCCATGAGACAACGTGGTACGTCTGGAGAGAGCAGCGCGCGCTTTCGCATCTACGACGAGCTTATCGATGGCATTCCGCCGGACCTGCGCATCGAGCGATGCGTGGTCGGCATGCACTGGATCGCCATCGACACGGCTGGCGGATTGGGCCTGTCCATGGCACCCATCGAGGGCGAACGGCAGTCGCCCCTCGCCGGAACCATCGCGGGGCGCCGCGTTCGGGAGGTCGCCCAATGGGCGAAGTCCTGGAACGCGCTCGAAGCGAGTATCGGTGTGGCGGCCATCAATGCCTGGCACAACCGGCGCGCCTCGGTCGAAGCGTGCTTCGGCCCCATTGACCACCTGCTCTCGACGACCAGCGTGTTCAGCGAGATCGGCCCCGTGGTCGCGGGACGCAAGGTGACGGTCATAGGACACTTCCCGGATCTCGATCAGCTCGATCCCATCTGCACGCTTTCGATTCTCGAGCGCAAGCCCCTGGCGGGCGACTACCCAGATCCGGCGTGCGAATACATCCTGCCCGAGCAGGAGTTCGTGTTCATGACCGGCGTTACCCTGATCAACAAGACGCTGCCGCGACTCCTGGAGCTGAGCCGGAATGCGCGCGTGGTGCTGGTTGGGCCGAGCGTGCCGCTGTCCCCCGTCCTGTTTGCACATGGCGTGTCGCTGCTGGCTGGCACCGTGGTTCGTGATGCGACGAAGGTCTTCAATCACATCATGGAGGGCGGCGATCGTTCGATATTCAAGAACGGCGCCTCCACGATTCGCCTGGAGAGAGAGCGGGCTCTGTCAGGTCAGGCGCAGGCGACCGCCCTCGGCGCTTGAAGACGCGTGCTTCGCGAGACTGTGCCTGTCACGCCTCGCCTGTGCTCCGTGCGCTTGCGGCTCCGAAGATGCGCAGGACGTCCTTGGCATACTGTTTGGCCTTGGGCAGGCGATAGCGTTTGGCGTACGCCTCCAGTGCCGCCGCTCCGTGGGCAGCAAGCGTGAACTCACAGAGATGGACAACGAGGAATGACTCCGGATAGCCAGCCACTTCCAGAGTTCTGGGCCGTTCCTCCTTGGGTGGCGCCTCGCCTCGGGGATACTCGTCAGAGTTGTCCCCCGAGAAGCGCGCGAGCTTGGCCTCGACGAAGAGGTTGAACGCGGGAGCCGAGGTTTCGAGAACGCGGACGAGGTCGGCCACGGGACACTCGGCTGCAATAACCGCCTTGGCTGCTAGGGCGAGAGCAATCTTGCGGTCCATCGGGACAATCTTCAGTCCTCGGTCTTGGTGCCATCGCAGCGTCTCCCGGTAGGGACCCGATTGCATCAACGTGCCCAGGTCTTGGGAAAGCTCAGCCACCACGTGTCCTCCTGTTGTTGTCTGGAGAAGGTCGCCCTCCTCGGCGAGGGCTCAAAAACGGGCCAAGGGTCGTCCATCTTGAGCGAACAGATCACGGAGGAGCCTCGCATGCTCCTTCGCTTTGGGCATTCTGTAGCGCTTGGCGAACGCCTCGACGTCGGCTGGGCAGGAACTCAGGATGGCGAATTCGACCAGCGGCACGACAAGGAACACCTCGGGGTAGCCCAGAACCGCCAGCGTCTTCGGGCGGTCTTCGGGGCCAGGTTCCTCTCCCGGTGGGTACTCCTCCGGCTCGTCGTTCCTGTAGAGCTTCATGCGGGCGGACGCGAACGCGTTGAAGCGTTCGAAGTCGCTATCGAGGATGGCAGCAAGTTGCTCGATCGTGCATCCCGAGGCCTTCAGTGCCTTGAGGGCTATCGAGATACTGATGTTCTTCTCGAGGGGCGTGATCGTGCACCCCCGATCGCTGTGCCAGGCCAGGCTCGCCCTGTAGCTGGGCGACGCCAGGAAAGCCGCCATGTCGTCTCTTGGGATCATCACCATTCGTCCACATCCGTGATTACGCGAATAAGGTCGCTGCCCGTGTGCCTGAACGGATCGTCTGCCTCATGTTTCCAGGGCGAAACGATGTCTAAGTTGCTCGGTGAATGCACGCCCGGTCCGCCGACCGTTGAAGAATTCTCGCATGCTGCAACCTCAGCCGTGCAAGGGACGCTCGGGGCCGGAGGCAGCGGCCCAGCGGGTGTGGGGGTCCCGGCTCGGATGGCGCGGCGGGCACCAGCGCGGATGGGACGGCCGGCACGGGTGGGGGGGGCC
>JAEXQJ010000179.1 GCA_023438785.1 Pseudomonadota bacterium | reverse complement strand
CTCTATGTCTTTGAAACAAATGCGTTATTCGAAAAGTATCCACATTGCGCCCGCGGACCGGTGACTGCCCCAAGAGGCTACAGGTCCAACTCGTCCGGTCCCTCGGCCGGGCGGGGAGCGGCGGTGGGGTCGCCTGCCATCTGCAGCAAGGCGGCCACCATGAACTGGTCCAAATCACCGTCGAGCACGGCGTCCACCTGGCTGACCTTGAGCCCCGTGCGGTGGTCAGAGGCCAGGCGGTACGGCGCGAGGACGTAGGACCGAATCTGGCTGCCCCACTCGATGGCCTTCTTCTGGGCGTGGATGCCGCCCATCTTCTCTTCCTGCTTCTTCTGCTCCACCTCGATGAGCTTGGAACGCAGGATGCGCATGGCCGTGGAGCGGTTCTTGTGCTGCGACCGTTCCTGCTGGCAGTGCACGGCGATGCCCGTGGGGACGTGCGTGATGCGGATGGCCGACTCGGTCTTGTTCACGTGCTGGCCGCCCGCGCCGCCTGACCGCATGGTCTCCACGCGCAGGTCCTTCTCGTCGATCTGAACCGTGATGCTCTCGTCGATGTCCGGGTAGACGAACACGCTGGCGAAGGACGTGTGCCGCCGCGCCTGGGCGTCGAAGGGCGAGATGCGCACCAGACGGTGCACGCCCGCCTCGGCACGCAGGTAGCCATAGGCCCATTCGCCCGCGATGCTCAGGGTCACGCTCTTGATGCCGGCCTCGTCGCCGGGCTGCAGGTCGAGGATTTCGCACTTGAAACCGCGGCGCATGGTCCAGCGCGTGTACATCCGCTGCAGCATCTCGGCCCAGTCCTGCGATTCGGTGCCGCCGGCCCCGGGGTTGATGCTGACGATGGCCCCCGTCCGATCGTAGGGCCCGGAGAGCATGCGCGCGAACTCCATCTTGCCAACGGCATCCTCGATGCCCGCCAAAGTGGTCGCGGCCTCGACGGCGGTGGGCTCGTCCTTGGCTTCGTCGGCCAGATCCGTGAGCACACGAGCGTCCTCGACGGCACGCACCTGGGCATCCCAGCCGTCCACCGTTGACTTGAGGCGCGCTTGCTCACGCAGCGTGGCCTGGGCCTTGTCGTTCGAAGACCAGAATTCCGGCTGGGCCGATTCGGCGTCCAGCTCGGCTATGCGGGAACGTTTGCCGTCGATGTCAAAGATGCCCCCGGAGGATCTCCAACCGACGAACCAGCTTTTCGATGCGCTCACGAAGGGGGCCGATTTCCATGGCAGCGGTAGCTAGCCACGTTGGAGGCGCTGCCGCAAGGCCTGTCTCGGCGCTCAGCGAGCCGAGGCGCCTAGGTAGTCTTCCTTCATGCGCAGGTACTTGGCGGCCAGGGCCCGGTTGTGGCAGGGCGTGTCCTCGTCGAGGGTGCGCACCACCTTGCCCGGCACGCCGAGGACCAGACTGCGCGGCGGAACAATGGTCCGCGGCGTGACCACGGCGCCTGCCCCCACGATGGAGCCCGTGCCGATCACAGCCTCGTCCAGGATGGTCGCCTGCATGCCGATGAGACAGGCGTCCTCGATGCGACAGGCGTGAACCACGGCCCGATGGCCGATGACCACGTCCGCCCCGACCACACAGGGATCGCGGTCGGCCACGTGAAAGACGCTGCCGTCTTGCAGGTTGGTGCGGTCTCCGATGATCACGGGTTCCAAATCGCCGCGCAGCACGCAGCCGTACCACACGGACACGTCGCTTCCCAAGTGCACCTCGCCGACCAGGGCCGCGCCCGGCGCCACGAAGACGCCCTCCGCTATGACGGGCAGCTTGTCCAGGTACGGGTCGATGATGGCACGCGAAAAACGGCGACGGAGCTCAGCCACGCGGGCGTGCAGAGCCGCGGTCTCAGCGGGCTCGTCGAGCACGACGGAAACGGACGAGGTCATCCCGGCCATGGCGAAACCCTACTACGGCGTTCGAGAGCCGGCGTCGCCATCGGCCATCCGGTGCGCGAACTCGGCGCGCTTCTTGAGGGCCGGGTTGTCCGGCTCGATGCGTGCCGCTTCCTCGTACGCGCGCTCTGCGTCGCGGTAGCGCCCCAGCTTGAAATAGGCCGCGCCCAGAACCGCGTGGGCGTGCCCATCCCCGGCCGAGAGAGCGGCCTGGCCCAACTCCACGGCTTTGGCGAACTCGTCGCGCTCGAACGCGGCACGGGCCCGCTCCAGGATGACCGCCTTGGCCGACTCGGACGAGGCCAGGGGCGCCGTCCGCGGGCGCGATTCCGGGCCCGACGCGACGGCCGCCGAATGGGCCCCGCCGACGGGGGCCGCCTTGCCGGGCGCAACGCTCGCACCCAAGGACGAGGGCGACTCGGCAGCAGGCTCGGCGGTCCGCTCGGGCGGCGCGGCGAGGGCCGGCGACGACGGCTTGGCCACGGGTTGCGTGGCCGCTGGCGATTGGGCCTCCCCTGCCCCTTCGGCGTCCCACTCAGCCTGCAAGCGTTTGGTCATGTAGCGGTTGAAGGCCACGGCTGCCGCCAGGGCGAGTCCGAAGACCAGGAAGAACCGCCGAAGCCAGGGGCCCGCTTGGCGCACGTGGATCGTGACCGAACGGGTGGCCCGGGCTTCCTGGGGTTCGACGGGCTTCAAGGGGGCGACCTCACCTTGAGGGGATTCGGTGGCCGGTGGCTCGTTTCGCGGCATGCGTGGCAATTCTCTCTCCTCGGTTGCGGCAGCGGGGTTGACAACCACCAGTTGAGTCGCGCCCGCGGGAATGGCCTTCTGTGCCGAGGCCATCAAGGAAGCTCGTTGCTTGCGTTCGCGCTGGGCGTCGAAGAGCCGACTCATGAGCGCGGCCAGGCTCTCCTGTCCCGCCCGCATGTCCAGTGTGGCCAGGGCGGCCTCCACGTCGCGGGCCGACGCGAACCGACCGTCGGGCTGGCGGGCCAACATGCGCAGGACCACCTGATCCAGCGCCGGCAAGACCTCGGGATTGATGGCCGACGGCAGGGGCACGGCTTCACGCGCGCGCGCCTCGCCCAAGGGTGCGGTCTGGGCCTCGCCGACCAGGGGCCGCCCGCTCAGGGCATGCCAGAGCACCGCGCCCAAGGCGTACACGTCGGCTCGACCGTCCACCGGCTGCGTGCCCAGTTGCTCGGGTGCGGCGTAGGTGTGTCGAGCCTCGAGCACCGCCCCGGGCTTGCCGGACCAGCGCCCGAGGCGCGGCTCCAGCAACTTGACCTGGCCTTCGTATCCCACACGGATGCGCGCCGGGCTCACGTCGCGGTGAACCAGCTTGAGGCCCTCGAAGCCATGCATGTAGTCGAGGGCACGCGCGATCTCGTGGGCCACAAAGACGGCCGCCTCGATGGGCATGCGCCGCCGCTCGCCCGCGCAGCGATCGAGCAACGTGTCCAGCAGGTGCCCCTCCACGAACTCCTGCACCAAGTAGGGCTCACCCGCCGCATCCCCGACCGCCAAGGTGTTCACCAGGGTCTCGTGACTCAGCCGCCGCGCCAAGTGAGCCTCGCGCCGAAAACGGGCCTGCGCGTCCGCCGCGCCCCGCAGCTCGGGCACCAGGCGCTTGACGACACAGGCCTGCTCACCCTCGAGTGACGGATCGGCGGCCAGAAAAGCCTCGCCCGCCCCGTCCGCCCCGTAGGACTGCAGGGATTCGATCAGCAGATAAGGCCCGAACGGCCGCGGTAGCTCCGCCACGCGGGAATCCTAGTACAGACGGCGAGTCTTTGGCGCTTCCCGCGCAACCTCGAACGCCAGAACTAGGCCCAGGCCCGCCTGAGCAGCCAGCTCTTCACTGACTGGGTCAGCACGACGTATCCGCAGAGGGTCAGGAAGAGCAGCGGCCAGTAGAGGTGCGGCAAGGCCACCAAACCGAGGGCGCGCGCGATGGGAGAGAACGGCAAGGACACGCCCACCGCCATCACGGCGAGCGTGGTCGCGATGAGCGGCCAACTGGCGTGGCTTTGCAGGAAAGGCACCTTGTTGGTGCGGATGATGTGGATGATCAGGGTCTGGGTGAGCAGCGACTCGACGAACCACCCGGTCTGGAACAAGGACGTGTTCGCCGCGGTGGGGACCCACGTCTTGAAGACGTACAGCATGATGAAATAGGTCGTGTAGTCGAACACCGAGCTGCACGGCCCGATGAAGAGTATGAACCGCGTGATCTCGTTCATGGACCAGGGCCGCGGACGCGTGATTTGTTCGGGATCCACGTCGTCCGCCGGTATGGGCACCTGCGAGAAATCGTAAAGCAGGTTGTTGGTCAGGATCTGGATGGGCGCCATGGGGATGAAGGGCAAAAAGGCGCTGGCCCCCACCACGCTGAACATATTCCCGAAGCTGGAACTCGCGCCCATGCGGATGTACTTGAGGATGTTGGCGAAGACCTTGCGGCCCTCCAGCACGCCCTCTTCCAGCACCATCAGGCGCTTCTCCAACAGCACCAGGTCCGCCGATTCCTTCGCGATGTCGACCGCCGAATCCACCGAGACACCCACGTCGGCGGCACGCAGCGCGGGGGCGTCGTTGATCCCGTCGCCCAGGAAGCCCACGACGTGCTTGCGGCCTTGCAGGGCGGTGATGATGCGTTGTTTGTGCGCGGGGGCCAGGCGGGCAAAGAGCGTGGTCCGTTCCACCACTTGGTCCAGCTCCGCGTCGCTCATGGCCTCGATCTGCGAGCCCAGCAGGACAT
>JAEXQJ010000178.1 GCA_023438785.1 Pseudomonadota bacterium | reverse complement strand
GCATCGTGGCCCGCGGACGCGCCATTCACGCCATAGCCCGTGTCGGCCAGGATGGGCTTGCCCGCCGCCGCATGCACCCCGGCCCAGGTCATTTGGTTGGCCGATCGAATCTTGGAGCTGCCCGCGTCGGTGCCACCGCCCGACGTGTTGATGAACGTGAAGTCGTTCATGTTGAAATTCGAAAACCAGCTCTTGCCGTTGTCCGCGCCGTTGTTACCCACCCAGGGCGAGATATCCAAAGAGAAGAGGGCGTTGGGCAAGGATGAGCGCAGAGCCGCCACGAATTGGCCCATGGCCTCGCCCGCCTTGGCGGGGCTCATGGGCTGGCTCTGTTCACTGATGGTGTACTGGTACCAGTCGGGCTCCATCTCGAAAATGATGGGCCGCGTGGTGCCGTAGCAGGCGGCGAAACCTTGGCCATAGCTCTTGTACACGTTCACGATCTTGCTCAGGTTCTGCTGGATGTAGGCCGCGCCGTGCTTGCACAGGGTACGGCTGGCCCCGGGCACGTTGCAGTCCTGTTGACCGTCGTGGCGTTTGGCATAGAAGGCCGCCACGTAGGCCACGATGACCGGCGTTTTGTTGGCGTAGACCGCGTTTGACGCCGTCTCGTCACACACGTATTTCATGTCGAACGTGTCGCTCTGACCCATCCAGCCGGGCGTGAAGAAGTCTAGCTGCTGGACCATGGCGCTGTTGTTCTTGGCAACCGAGTCGATGGTCCCGAAGTGGAAGCGGCACTGATTGAACGCCTTGCCCGTCGAGCCGCCGCTGCCTGTCCCGCTGCCCGTCCCGCTGCCTGTCCCGCTGCCTGTCCCGCTGCCGCTGCTGCTCGCCGTGCTGGTCGTGCTGCTCGTGCGTGTCGTGATGGTGCTGGTCGCGGTTTCGGTCTTCTGGGTCCGCGTGGCGCTGCTCGTGTTGGTGAGCGTAGCTGACACCGTGCCTGTGCCCGTGCCGCTGCTCGTGCTGCCCGTATTCGTGCGCGTACCCGTGCTCTCGCTGCGCGTTGAGCTGCCCGTGCCAGTCCTGGTTGTGCTGCCCGTGCTGGCGGTCCGGCTGAGAGTCGCGCTCGCCGTGTTGCTCGCGCTGGACGTGGCGGTGTCCACGTCCGAATCGGTCGACGACTCACCCGACGAGGAACCCGCCGCGCATCCTCCGATGAGCAGGACCAAAGGGAGGTACAACGCCGCGGACAGGGACTGTCTATTCATGTGAAAGCCTCGCATCTCGTCGTGACTTCATTGGGATCGACGTATTCACACGATCGGGCCGTGGTCTGGGCAGATGGAGTCGACCACAGGGTGCGCAGGGCGGGCGGCGGCTGTCGACCCCGCCGTCGAGCAGCCTCGACGCGAACACCCGCGCAGCGGCCCGACGGTGGCAAGCTGATCGTGGACAGGCAAGCGGCAGGTGTTGGCAAGTGTCGCGAAGTCGGCTTTTCTGCTGGCGTGACTCCCTCCTCCTCCGCAGCACGCCCGTTGACCGCGGGCTGGCGCAACTCCGTTCTCGTAGCCTTCCTGTGGCGCTATGCAGCGCACGCCCTGATGGTGGCCCTGAGCCTGCTGGCCGAGGTGCGGCCCGGGCATCCCGTACACGATTGGCTCCTGACCCGCATCCCGTACAGCCGCTGGATTGCCGTGCACAACTACCACATCTGGATGGTGGCCTATGTGCCGCTGGCCTTGTGGCTGTGGCGGCGCGACCGGACGGCCTTCGTTCATTTTCTGTGGGTGGGCGGCGTGCTCAGCCTCTTGCGCGGCCTGTGCATTTTGGCCATTCCCCTGGGCCCCGTCGAAGGCCCCGATCTCAACCTGGGTCTGCGGCCGGCGCAGCTCTGGCGGGCCTGGCTGAACATCGTCAATCCCGTCTCAGCGCTGACCACCGACGTGGCCCACGTGAGCCTGACCAAGGACCTCTTCTTCTCGGGCCACACCTCATCGAGCTTCCTGCTGTGGCTCTACTGCCGCCCCCACCGTCGCCTCGGCACACTGGCCCTCGTCGCGCACATCGTGGTGGTGGCCACCGTGTTCGCGGCCCACATCCACTACACCATCGATGTGCTGGGCGCGTGGGTGATCACGGCCGTTGTCTACACCGCGGCCAAGCGCGTGCGCACTCGGGCCGCGTGGCCCACGGTCGTGTCGGCGCCTGACGGCGCGGATTAGCCCTTCTGCAGGCGTTCCAGACGGGCGCGGGCCTCTTGCATCCAGGGGCCCATGTCCTCGTCGCCCACCGCGGCCAGTTGCAGATAGCGCTGCAGGTGCTCCACCGCCTGGTTCTTGCTGCCCAGCTCCTCGAGGGCGGTGGCCAGGTTGTAGTGCGCGTCGGCGAAATTGGGCGCGCTCTGCACCACGCGGCGCAGCTCGGAGGCGGCCAATTCCACCTCGCCCAATTCGAAGAGAATGCGCGACAGATCGTAGCGGGCCTCGGGTTGCTCGGGATCGAGGGCCAGCGCCGCCTCGAAGGACGCACGCGCCGCACCCAGATCACCGGCCCGGTAGGCCAGCGCGCCCAGGTTGGTGTGAGCGGCGGCCAAGCCCGGATCCGCGGCCAGGGCCTTGCGGTAGCACTGGGCGGCCTGCTCGTCCTTGGCATCGCCCTCGGCCTGCAGAGCCAACGTGAACCACTCGAAGGCACTGCGCTCCACACCGTCGGGGGACGCCTGGGTCAGGCTGGCCGTGGGGCGCGTGGGGATGGTGGCCACGGTGGCGGCCTTGGCGGCCAGATCGGCCAGGCCGAAATCGAAGAGCCGCTGGCCCGACATATCGAAGGTGCCCGCGTCGTCGACCAGGGCCAGCGTCTGGCCGTCCCAGGCCACGCGCAGGCGCTCGAGCGGACGATCCACCTCGGGGATGGCCGTGCGCACCTGATCGAGGGCCTTGCGAATCTGGGCCGGCTGGAAGCCGCGCTCGACCAGCTCCTTGGCCGCGCGCACACCCACCAAGTCCTGAAAGGTGAAGACCTGGCGCGTGCCCTTGCGGCGCGACGGTCCTACGAAACCGGTCTGCGACCAGTAGCGCAGCTTGGCCTCGGGCACATCCAGAATGCGCGACACGGCGGCGAAGGTGTATTCCTGCTCGACCCCAGCCGACATCAGAAGGTGGCCTCCACATCGGCGTCGATGAAGACGTGCACGCCCTGGCTGCGGATCTGAAACTCGGTGCGCACGCTCTTGGGGCGGGTCGCGGACACGCGGTGGACCTCGCGGCCTGCCAGGGCGTCGATGCGCGCCTTGATCGAGGCGTCGGCACGCAACAGCGTCACCAACCGTTGCGCCGTCCCCGCGTCCGCCGGCTCGCGCAGAACGGGCGTCAAGTCCTGCATATCAATCGTGAGCATGGTCGATCCCATATACGAATCCTGGCCGCCGCGCTCGCCTCGTTGGCCCTCGGACATGATTTCCGCGCTGGCCAAGACCGCGTCTAACGCGGCCCGCGAAAGGCGCTCGCGCACCTCGCGTTCGATGAGGGCGATGCGGTACGCCCGGGCGATGGGACGCAAGGCCAGCTCGGCCAGTCGGGGACGCGCCGAGCCTGCCGTTGCAGCTAGGGAAGCCATGGTGGGGGCCTGTCGTGTCATGTGGCTGGATGTAGGATAAGGCACCTCACCTGGGACCGCAAGAATTCGCCAACCTGAGTGCGCCGGTGCCCACATGGGGCCCATCGGGAGGCAGAAGCAAAGGGTTGAGTTGGTCCGGGTCGCCGACGGATTCATGCACGGCGCGGGCTGAAGGCCACGGCGATGATGCCGCCCACGATGAGCGCGCCGCCCAGCAGCCCGAGCGGCCGCAGGGGTTCGGCGAGCAACCAGGCAGCCAGGAAGAGGGTGGCGACCTGCTGCGCCTGCAGCCCAAGTGCCCCATAGGCCGCGTCCACGTGGCCCAAGCCCCAGCTATTCATCAGCCAAGCCAGCAGGTGCACAAGCAGGCCCAGGCCCACGAGGCTGAGCCAAGCGCGCCCGTCGAAGCCCCACAACGCGTGCTGCGCAACCAGCGAGCCCAGCCCGAAGAACACGAACGCCGAGAGGGTCAGCCAAAACATGGCCTGCGTCGCCTTGACCGTCCTCCGGCTGCGCGCCAAAGAGAGGGTGAACCCCGCGTAGGAGAGGCTGGCCAGTACGGCCACCGCTTCGCCTGCGCCCGTGCCCACACGCGCGCCCTTGGCCAAGGCCAGGATGAGCGCGCCCGTCACGCCCAGGCCCTGGCCCAGCCACCCCAGCCAGCCATAGCGCAGGCCCAAAACCAGCACGGAGAACAGCGCCACCCAGATGGGACACAGGCCGCCCGCGATGAAGGTGGCGTTGGCGGCGCTGCTCTTGCCCATGGCCCAATGCCAGGCCCACACGTCACCGAAGAAGAACAAGCCCGCCAGAAGGGCCCACCGCCGCCCCGCGCCCGCGCCCAGGCCGCCGTCCCGCCGCGCCAAGAGATAAGCCCCAGGCAGGGCGATGAGCATGCGGTGGGCTCCCACCGTAAGGGGGGTCGCCCCGCCTGTCACGGCCCACTTCACGAAGATGGCCGATAGCCCCAGAAGGCTCGCCCCCAGGGTGACCACGGTGAGGCCCTTCCAGGCGCGCGCACGCGCGGGCGTGGCTACGGGTTGGGCGGACAGGTGCGGGGGTGCGGCTTGCACGGCGCGAGAATGGATCGTTCGGCGGGCGCCCGCACCGGGAAATCTCGACGGTGTCCCGGGGAATACGACGGGGCGCGCAGGGGAGACGCGCCCGAGGCCATCGCGCCTGGTATGGTCGTGGCGCGCGCCTTTGTCAGCGCTCCTGGTGCGGTCGTGGCAAGCCCTTTCTCAGCGCTCCGCGCAGCTTTGTTGTGCAGACGATGCACACCTTCAGCACGCGAATCGTCCTCGGAACCGCTCTCCTGACCTTGGCGGCCTGCTCAGGCAGCTCGGGAACCAGTGGAGGCGGCGGTCAAGCAGGCGCTGCCGCTTCGGGCGGCCAAGCAGGAGGCAACGCCGGCGCAGGTGGCG
>JAEXQJ010000116.1 GCA_023438785.1 Pseudomonadota bacterium | reverse complement strand
GCCGGCGCCTCAGGCACCGGCGGAGCCGCGACAGGGGGGACCACCGCGAGCGGCGGAGCGGGCGCCAGCGGCGGAACGAGTGCGAGCGGCGGGGGAGCGCCGACAGGAGGCCTCGCGATCGGCGGGGCGACAGGGGGGACGGCGGCGGCCGGGACCGTCGCCACGGGCGGGACTGCCAGCGCAGGGACCGGCGGAGGCGGCTCAGCAGGATCCGGCGGGCAGATCACCTGCACCGGCGCCACCAAGCTCTGCAACGGCTCATGTATTCCCAACACGAGTTGCTGCGGCGGCTGCAGCGGCAACACCCCGGTCTGCAGCAACGGCACCTGCGCGGGCCGGCCGCTCGGCGACGCGTGTGCGAGCGGGGCTGAGTGCGCGAGCACATACTGCGCAGATGGTGTGTGCTGCAACGTCGCTTGTGATGGGCAGTGCGAGGCCTGCTCGGTATCGGGCAGCAAGGGGACGTGTGTTCCCAGCACCACGCCGCGCACGCCGTGTGCGGGCACAGGGCCGTGCGCCGGGCTCTGCGACGGGTCCACCAAAAACCGGAGGATGTGCGTCTATCCGGATGACAAGACCTCATGCGGCCCGAGCGCGAGTTGTTCGGCCGGAAAGCTGACGAGCGCCGCCGTCTGTAACGGAGCCGGCGCCTGCAACGCGTCCACAACCTCGACGTGCGCATACGGTTGCAGGACGGACGGGACAACAGGGTGCGCCACGAGCTGCCCGACTGGACAGGGCCTCTGCAGCGGGTCGTGCGTGGACATCCTGAGTAGCCCCGCGCACTGCGGAGGCTCCTGTCAGACCTGCTCGGGTACCACCCCGAGGTGTTACTCCGGCTCCTGCGTTCAGTGCCTCACCGGCGCTGATTGTGTGGGCTATGCGGACGGCGCGACTTGCGGTCTCAACCACTCCTGCCAGTGCCGCGTCCCGAACGCGGGCAACCTCCTCGTGAACCCAGGATTCACCTCGGACCTGGCGGGGTGGGTATTCGGTGGGGAGGATGGCAAGACCATTCACTCCAGCAGCGATGCGGAGTACTGCCCGACTTCGGGCTCGGTCCAGCTTTCGACAGCAGAGGACCGCGGCGGGGGCCTCTATCAGTGCGTGCAGGTTGCTGCCAATACGACCTACAACTTTGGCTATAGATATCTGCAGCAGGAAGCCGAGTCGCTCGATTGCGTCTTGCTCTATTACGAGGGGCCGACGTGTTCCGGGGACTGGTTCGCGCCGTACACGTTCCTGAAGTCTTCAGAGGGCAGCTCAGCCTGGCAGTACGCCGACGTATCCAGCACGTCCCCCGAAAACGCCGGCAGCGCATCTGTGAGCTGCACAACCTTCGGCAGCGGCGAAAAGACGGGGTGGATCGACAACGTCTACCTCAACGCAACCGCTCGCTATTGAGGTACCCAACGAGCGACAGAAGCGCAGACGAAAACGAAGTGGCGAGAGTCGGTCGGGTGACGCACAGCCGAAAGCGAGGTCAGCCGAAAGGCGTCCCTAGGCAACAGCCGATGGCTTGGAAACAAGTCAGGCGACCATTGCAGTTGCCAGACTCGGAGCCAGATGCCCCCGATCAGACTGTGATTGCCCAGGTCCCGTTCCGAGGCAGAGTCCGTGCGCGCGGCGACTTCCCCACTCGAAGTCGCCTGCACGCGGTGCGCTCAAGTGCGGAAGATCGTGTTCGCTGTCAGAGGCCCAGGTGGGCGCCATGCCCGCTACGTGAAGTCGCGAACTCGGCTGGACATCGACGGTCCCCGCAGGCTCAGGCGGGAGCGCCCGAACCCGCGGTTTCACCGGTCTATCGCGCTACTTGCCGTAGCCCGCGCTGACGATGTTGGCCTGAATAGCGTCATCGGTCGTGTCGGATGGGTACCCCGCCACGATGGCCCCCTCGTAGAAGGTGCCCTGACTTGCGTTGGAATTGCTGAAGCAGCAGTCACCGCCGCTGCCGAGGATGATCGACCCTTGCTTCTTCATGGGGTTCTTCCCCGCAGGGAGTGCGCCGTTGTAGTAGGTGCCCAAGCGGCCAGTAGTCGCATCGCCGCCACGGATCGCGAAGGCCGTCTTCCCGTTGTTCTTCTCCACGGCCGTGACATACGTGGACGTCTGGGTCGGGTTGTTGGCGTTGTAACCGGTGGTGGCTCCGGAGAAGATCCCGCCCTCAAGATCGGCCATGATCCACGGGCCATTGCCAGCCCCGTAGCCCCAGTTGTTCGCACGAGTGCTGAAGTTGACGGCATCCATCGAAGGGCCTGCCACGTACTCTCGGTTGACCTCGCCGTTGCCGTAGTCGAAGCAGCATCCATTATTGTAGTGCGTGCCGCTGGTCACCATATAGATCCCTTGCGGCGCGTCGCCGATTGGCATGCCAGAATTGGAGCCGTTTCTCCAATAGGCTTGCTTGGGCATCATGAAGAGCGAGTAGACCTTGTGGCCGCCCACGGTCAGCGGTTCCCTGGTCGCGTTCGCGGCACTATGATCCGTCACCTTGGGATCTGGTCTCACGGCCGGATCCTCTGCATCGTTGGTCTGGGCTTCGATGTAGTTCCCATTGCCAGATTGATCGTGGAGCCTGGTGATGGTGCACGTGGTTCCGGAACAGAACGCATCCTGCGCGGCTGAGTCGGCAAAACCGCCCGGGCTCAACACCCCGATGTCTTTGAACGTCTTGTCCGATGCGCGTTTGACCCGGTACAGGGGGCCGTTGTACGAGCCGTAGAGAGCGCGGATCGTGCTATGCGCAGCAACGCACTTAACGTTGCCCGCGGCGTAGATATCGCACGGCTGGTTCCCCGCCGCGCCGCCCGTTCCGGTAGCGCCGCCCGTGGAACTCCCGCCAGTGCCCCCCGCCGCGCCGCCCGTGCTGGTCCCGCCCGAACCGGCACGGCCGCCGCTTCCACCCGTCGAGCCGCCCGTCGAG
>JAEXQJ010000104.1 GCA_023438785.1 Pseudomonadota bacterium | reverse complement strand
CGGACCGCCTATGCGCAACAGGCTTCGCCCCAGGGCCCGCGCCACCTCGGCCGACGTCACTCCGTGGTCGCGTCGGGCGGCTGCTTCTCCGAGGGGCGCGAGCCGGTCTCGTGCGAGCCCACGCGCGGGGCAGGTTCCGGATTCTTGCGCTTTCGATTCTTGGCCCGCTCGGCGAGAGCCTTGAACCTGGGCTTCTTGATCCTCTGCTTGGCCGCCCTCTTCGCTTGCCTCTTGGCTGACATGATTCCCCCCTGTTCCAGATGTGCCCCAATCGCATGACAGCGTCTTCGACCCACTGACCGTGAGCTCCCAGCTTCGCCGGGGTGCCGCCCACGGGATCGATTCGCACTATATCCGAAAGCGCTGCCCACGGTCGCCGTGGCTCGCCGGGCGCGTTCGCCCCGGGACGGCGGCGCGCCCCGAGCTCACGTGCCGCGACGGGAACGCTACCCCTCCCGCCGCTTGCGCAGCACCGCCAGGCGTTCAGCGATGTCGCGTTCGCGGCCCGAGCTCGAGGGCTCGTAGTAACGGCGGCCCTTGAGCTCGTCGGGCAGGTAGTTGTCGACGACGTAGTGGCCCTCGAAGTTGTGCGGGTACTGGTAGCCCTTGCCGTAGCCCAGGGCCTTGCCCAGCTTGGAGCTGGCGTTGCGCAAGTGCAGCGGCACCGGCAGGGCACCGTGCGCTTCCACGTCCGCACGGGCCGCGCTGTAGGCGGTGAGCGCGGTGTTGCTCTTGGGCGCGATGGCCAGATAGAGCACGGCCTGGGTGAGGGGAAGATAGCCCTCGGGCATGCCCACGAAGCGGACCGCATCGGTGGCCGCCAGGGCCACGCGAATGGCGTTGGGATCCGCGTTGCCGATGTCCTCGGCGGCGAAGATCACCATCCGGCGCGCCACGAAGAGAGGGGCCTCGCCCGCCTCCAGCATGCGCGCCATCCAGTACACGGCCGCGTCCGGATCACTGCCGCGCATGCTCTTGATGAAGGCGCTGACGACCTCGTAGTGCTGGTCGCCGGCCTTGTCATAGAGCAGGGCCCGGCGCTGCAGGGCCTCGTCGATGGTGTGGCGCTCCACCACGCGGCGACCGTCCTCGCCGGGGGCGGCGATGGCAGCGGCGGATTCCAGGACGACCAGGGCCCGACGCGCATCCCCGCCCGCCTCCTCGGCGATGAGGTCGCGCATCTCCTCCGGGCAGTCCAGCGGCTCGCGCCCCAGGCCGCGTTCCGGGTCGGCCAGGGCGCGATCGATAATGGTGCGCAGGTTGGCCTCGCTGAGCGGCTGCAGGACCACCACCTTGGCGCGCGAGAGCAAGGGTGCATTCACCTCAAAGGACGGATTCTCGGTCGTGGCGCCCACCAAGATGATGGTCCCCGCCTCCACGTGAGGCAGCAGCGCGTCCTGCTGGGCCTTATTGAAACGGTGGATCTCGTCGATGAAGAGCAGCGTCCTGCCGCCCCGCAGATCGCGCCGCTGTGCCGCCTCGGCCACCGCCTCGCGCACCTCCTTCACGCCCGCCATGACCGCCGAGAGGGGCACGAAGGTCGCGTTGGTCTCCGCCGCCAGGAGGCGTCCCAGGGTCGTCTTGCCCGTGCCCGGCGGTCCCCACAGGATGAGCGACGTGAGCTGCTTGCCGTCCAGCGCGCGCCGCAGCCAGCGCCCCGGGCCCAGCAAGTGGTCCTGGCCCACGTATTCGGCCAGTGACGACGGGCGCATGCGCTCGGCGAGCGGTTGTCCCCGCCGATCCTTGCTGGAGGCGTGCGAAAAGAGGTCCACGCGCGTGATTATGGCGAAGTTGCGCGCCGGATCGACGCCATCTTCGGTGACAGAGGCACCGGTGGCCGCCCGCTCCGAAGCCGGCCCTCGCGGGGCAAGGACAGCGCAGTGCGGCCCGAGCCTCTGTGGAGCCCGGCGGTTGGTCAACGTGCGCGGCGCGGGCGCCGCGGCCCAGCGCCCAGGCAGGTTGCAGATCCAGGGTTGTTCACGGTAGATGCTGGCCCGATGTCGCGACGATCTTTCGCGGTGGCGGCCAGCGCCGTTTGGATGTTGTCTCTCTCCTCGGCGGCCTTGGCCAAGGGTGCTGATGGATCGGTGCCCACGGTTCCCGTGGGCCTGCCGGTCGCGCCTCCGCCCCAGGCGAGCAAGAAACCAGCGCCCCTGCCGGCCGTGCCGGCCCCACCAGCCAACCCCGCCGAGCGCAGCACCTGGCTAAAGGCGCATCTGGACGAGACCTTCGCGGCACCGGCCCTGGCGGGCGCCAAGGTCTCGGTGGTGGTCCTGGATAGCGAGACCGGCAAGCCGATCTACGCGCGCGGCGAGAAGCTGAGCCTCAATGCGGCGTCCAACGTGAAGGTGGTAACCACGGCCGCGGCCCTGACCCTGCTGGGGCCCGAGTTCCGCTGGCGAACCGCCCTCTACGCGGCCCCAGCCGAGAATGGCCGAGCCGTGAGCGGCGGCGAGGTGGCCGGCGACCTTTTCCTCAAGACCTCGGGCGACCCCACCCTGGACACGCAGGATTTGACCTCGCTGGCCGCGGGCCTGGCGGCCTCGGGCGTGAAGCGTGTACGCGGCGGACTGGTGGTCGATACGACGGCCTTCGACGCGGCCACGGTGGGACCGGCCTTCGATCAGAAAGACGAGTCAGCGGCTTTCCGCGCGCCCTCCTCGGCGGCATCGCTCAATGGCAATGCCGTGGCGGTCACCATCACGCCCGGACCCGCCGCGGGCTCACGTGCGCGCGTCGTGCTCGATCCGCCCTCGCCCCATTTGGTGCTCGCGGGCTCGGTGATCACCTCTGCCAGGGGCCCGGCCGCCCCCGGGGTGGAAACCGGTGACGCCGGCAACGGCCAGACGCGTGTGACCGTATCGGGGCGCATCCGCTTGGGCAGCGAGCCGCGCACCTACCTGCGCCGTGTGACGCGTCCTGAATTGTACCTCGGTCAGACGCTGCGCCAGGTGCTGGCCAAGCGCGGGATCACGATCGACAAGCCGGTGCGCGTGGAGGCGGCACCCACGGACGGTCTGCGCACCCTGGCCGTGCACGACTCGCCCCCCCTGGCCGTGGTCATCCACGAGTTGGGCAAACGCTCGAGCAACTTCCACGCCGAGCAGTTGGTGCGCACCCTGGGTGGCGAAGTCATGGGGAGGCCCGGCACCTGGCACAAGGGCATGGAGGCGGTGGCCAAGTACCTCGACGGAATCGGTATCGCCAAGGGCAGCTACACCATGATCAACGGCTCGGGCCTTTACGACTCGAACCGATTCTCGGCCGAACAGATCGCCACCGTGATCCGGGCCTCCATGCGCGACTTCCGCATCGCGAGTGAGTTCATGTCCTCGCTGGCCGTGGGCGGCGCCGATGGCACCCTGGCCCATCGCATGGCGGGCACCGCGGCCCAGCGCTACGTGCGGGCCAAGACCGGCACCCTCGAAAAGGTGAGCTGCCTCTCCGGCCTGGCCGGTGCGCCCGGGCAGAAGCCGCTCGTCTTCTCCATTTTGATGAACGACATCCGCTCCCCCCTGGAGGCACGCACGCTACAGGACCGGGCCAGCGAGATCCTCGTCGACTACCTGGATCCTGTCCTATTCAAACCGCAGACCGCCCCGCGCGCCGAAGCGCAGAGATAGCCCACGCGGCCCGCGCCCCCTTGTGGATACCGCGCGGATCCCCCAACATCGCGCCCACCATGAAGACCCCGCTCTACGAAGCGCACCGCAAGCTCGGCGCCAAGATCATCGATTTCGGAGGCTGGCTCATGCCCGTCAACTACCCGGCGGGCATCCTGGAGGAGCACAAGGCCACACGCACCGCCGTCGGCGTGTTCGACGTTTGTCACATGGGCGAGGTCCACTTCCGCGGCCCGCGCGCCGCCGAGGCCGTGCAACGCCTGGTCACCAACCGGGTGGCCTCGCTCACCGACGGCCGAGCCATGTACACCGTGGCCTGCCACCCCTCGGGCGGCATCGTCGACGATTTGATCGTGTACCGGGTGAAGGCGGACCACTTCCTCATCGTGGTCAACGCGGCCAACATCGAGAAAGACGTCCGCCACTTCGTCGAAAACGTGGGCACCTGGTGCGAGATCGACAACGCCTCCGATCGCACCGCTCTCATCTCGTTCCAGGGTCCCCACGCCGAGGCCGCCCTCGATCCGCTGACCAACGCCACGCTGGCCACGCTCAAGTCCTTCCACTTCCTGCCGGATGTGGAGGTCGCGGGCCGCCCCGCCTGGATCGCCCGCACGGGCTACACGGGTGAGGATGGCTTCGAGGTCTTCTGCTCACGTGACGACGTGGTCGCCCTGTGGGACACGCTGCTCGACGCGGCAACCAAGGTGGGCGGCAAGCCCGTGGGCCTGGGCGCCCGCGACACCTTGCGCCTGGAGTCGCGCCTATCCCTCTACGGCAACGATCTGAACGACGACACCACGCCGCTGGAGGCCGGACTGCAATGGGTGGTCAAGTTCGACGCGGGCGACTTCATCGGTCGCGGTGCCCTGCTGCGGCAGCTCGAGCACGGGCTGTCGCGCCGCCTGGTCAGCCTGGTCATGACGGGCCGAGGGATCGCGCGCCACGGGTACGCCATTCACGATCCGAAGACCAGCGCACGCGCCGGAGAGGTCACGTCGGGCACCGTGGGCCCGACAGTGGGCAAGAACATCGCGTTGGGCTACGTGCCGCCCGCCCTGGCCGAGCCAGGCACCGCTCTGCTCGTTGACTGCCGCGGCAAGATGACCGAGGCCCGGGTGGTAAAAGGCCCGTTCTACCGACGCAATGCCGGGTAATATCCGCCGCCCAGGAGACCCAAAGAAATGAGCGACAAGTTTCCGACCGACCTGCTGTACACCGAAGACCACGAGTGGGCCCGCCGCGAGGGCAAACTGGTCACCATCGGCATCACCCAGTTTGCTGTCGACCAACTGGGCGACGTCACTCAGGTGGATCTGCCGCGGGAAGGCGAGGTGCTCAAGCAACACGACGTGCTGGGCTCGGTGGAATCGGTGAAGGCGGTCTCGGACGTCTACTCGCCGGTCTCGGGCACCGTGGTCAAGGTCAACACGCCGCTGCAGGACTCCCCCGAATACGTGAACGAGCAGCCTTACGACGACGGCTGGCTGATTCAGGTCGAGCTCTCCAAGCCCGAGGAGCTGGAAAAGCTCATGACTTCGGAAGCCTACGAAGCATTCTTGAAAGAGAACGCGGACTAGCTTTCGATGCCCTCCTCGATCCACCCCGGCGAATACTTCCCCCAACGACACATCGGCCCCGCCGACGCTGACCTGCCCGAGATGCTGCGGGTCGTGGGCGCCCACTCGCTCGACGAGTTGGTGACCCAGACCATCCCCGCCGCCATCCGCCTGGGACGCGCCCTGGACTTGCCGCCCGCGCTGACCGAGCACGAGCTGCTGGCCGAGGTGCGCCGACTGGCCAGCCGCAACCGCGTGCTGCGATCGTACATCGGCATGGGGTATTCGGACTGCATCGTGCCGCCCGTCATCCAGCGCAACATCCTGGAGAACCCGGGCTGGTACACGCAGTACACGCCCTATCAGGCGGAGATCTCACAAGGCCGCCTGGAAGCGCTGCTCAACTTCCAGACCATGATCATGGATCTGTGCGGTCTGGACGTGGCGGGCGCGTCCCTGCTCGATGAGGCCACCGCCGCCGCCGAGGCCATGCACATGCTGGCCAATCTGTGCGACCGCGAGCAGGCCAACGTCTTCTTCGTTTCCGAGCTGTGCCATCCGCAAACCATCGCCGTGGTGCGCACGCGGGCCGAACCGCAGGGCATCGAGGTGCGCGTGGGTAATCACGAGCGCTTCGCCTTCGACGACAAGGTATTCGGCGCGCTGGTGCAGTACCCGGCTACCGACGGCACCCTCTTCGACTACCGCGCCTTCTGCGCGCGCGCCCACGCCGCCGGTGCGCGCGTGGCGGTGGCCGCTGACCTGCTCAGCCTGGCCCTCCTGGTGCCGCCCGGCGAATTCGGCGCCGACGTGGCCCTGGGCTCCAGCCAGCGCTTCGGCACGCCCATGGGCTACGGCGGCCCCCACGCCGCCTACTTCGCCACGCGCAAGGAATTCACGCGCAAGATGCCGGGCCGGCTGATCGGCGTCTCCGTCGATGCCCAAGGGCACACGGCCCTGCGCATGGCCCTGCAGACGCGCGAGCAACACATCCGGCGCGAGAAGGCCACGAGCAACATCTGCACGGCGCAGGTGCTGTTGGCTGTGATGGCCGGCATGTACGGCGTGTACCACGGGCCGCGCGGCATTCGGCACATCGCCGAGCGCGTGGCCGGCCTGACCGCCGTGCTCGCCGCCGGGGCCAAGCGCATGAGCTTGCGGGCCTCGGGCAGCGCCTTCTTCGACACCATCCAGGTGCGCGGCTCGGCCGACGAGGTCAAGGGCTGGCTGGCCAAGGGCGAAGCGGCGGGCATGAACTTCCGTCCGCTGTCCGCCGAGGCCATCGGCATCTCCCTGGACGAGACGACCAGCGCCGCCGACGTGGAGGAGATCCTGGGCGTGCTGGCCCCCGCGGGCGCCGAGCTGCCCAGCGTGGCGCACCTGGCCGCCCAGGTCAGCCCCGCCATCCCCGAGGCCCTGCAGCGCCAGAGCGCCTACCTGCAACACCCGGTCTTCAACCAGTACCACTCGGAGACCGAGATGCTCCGCTACATGCGGCGGCTAGAGGCGCGCGACCTGTCGCTGACCTACTCCATGACGTCGCTCGGCTCGTGCACCATGAAGCTCAACGGCACGACCGAGATGCTGCCCATCACCTGGCCCGAATGGTGCGGTCTGCACCCCTTCGCACCAGCCAGCCAGGCCGAAGGCTACGCCCAGCTCTTCCGCGAGCTGCAGGCCATCCTGGCCGAGGTCACGGGCTTTGCCGGCGTGTCACTGCAGCCCAACGCGGGCGCGCAGGGCGAGTACACGGGCCTGCTGGTCATCCGCAAGTACCTGCACAGCCGCGGCCAGGGCCATCGCAACGTGTGCCTGATCCCCCACTCGGCCCATGGCACCAACCCGGCCTCGGCGGTCATGGCCGGCTTTCAGGTGGTCGAGGTGGCCTGCGATGTGGGTGGCAACGTGGACGAGGCCGACCTGCTGGCCAAGGCCACGCAGCACCAGGATCGGCTGGCCGCGCTCATGCTCACCTACCCGTCGACCCACGGCGTGTTCGAGGAGCAGGTCAAGCACCTGTGCCAGATCGTGCACGAGCACGGCGGCCAGGTGTACATGGACGGCGCCAACATGAACGGCCAAGTGGGTCTGTGCCGCCCGGCCGACATCGGCGCCGACGTGTGCCACATCAACTTGCACAAGACCTTCGCCAGCCCGCACGGCGGCGGTGGCCCCGGCATGGGTCCCATCGCGGCGGCCAAGCACCTGGTGGATTTCCTGCCCGGTCACCCGGTGGTGAGCACGGGCGGCAGCGATGCCATCGGCCCGGTTGCCGCCGCGCCGTGGGGCAGCGCCGACATCCTGCTCATCGCCTGGGCCTACGCGCGCCTCATGGGCCCCGACGGCCTTCGCCACGCCACCGAGTTCGCCATCCTCAATGCCAACTACGTGGCCGAGCGCCTACAGCCCCACTATCCCGTGGTCTACCGTGGCGCCCGCGGCCGCGTGGCCCACGAATGCATCATCGATCTGCGCCCGCTCAAGAAACGCGCCGGCATCGAAGCCGAAGACGTGGCCAAGCGCCTCATGGACTACGGCTTCCACGCCCCCACCATGTCGTTCCCCATCCCCGGCACGCTCATGATCGAGCCGACCGAGAGCGAGTCCAAAGCCGAGCTGGATCGCTTCTGCGACGCCATGATCGCCATCCGCCAAGAAATCCGCGAGGTGGAAACCGGCGAGCAGCCCCGCGAAGACAACGTCCTCAAGAACGCGCCCCACACCGCGGAAGCGCTGCTGGCGGCCGAGTGGAAGCACCCGTATCCGCGCGAGCGCGCCGCCTACCCCTTGCCCTGGCTGCGGACGCGGAAGTTCTGGCCGGCGGTGGGACGGCTGAATAATGTGCTGGGGGATAGGCAGTTCGTGTGTAGCTGTCCGATGCCGTAATGGGAACCCGCAACGGGTTCCCAAACCCTCCCGCGAAGGTCCGCGTCGGGCAAAGCCCGCCGCTCCCCACGCGATCGAAAGCCGTTGGTATCGGGCAATGAACGAGCCCCGGAGCGACTGGGCACGACGATCGCCTAGTCGCTCGCCGCGGCGCCTGGGCCGGTCGAGGTC
>JAEXQJ010000097.1 GCA_023438785.1 Pseudomonadota bacterium | reverse complement strand
TGTGCGCGGTCACCAGGTCGTCCTGCGAGGTCCGGTGCCCGTCCAGCCGCTGCAAGATGCGCCAGTTGCCGGCCAACCAGCACAAATCCTCGCCGGGGCCCGGCCACAGCTCGCCCGGCTCGGCCGGCGGCCGCGGTGCCGGGCCGCGCACCACCCAGTCGGCTGGCCGGCGCGCCGCGCGCAAGATGCCCCCACGCGGCGAAGTCCTGTCGTGGGGGCATGGTTCAAACACGGCCCCGAATCAATACCACCCTGGCAATCGCGGTGACCAGGCCCGGCTGGTCAGACTCAGCCGGCCTCGTTGAAGTGGTAGCCGGCCTCGCCGTGGTCCGACTCGTCCAGGCCCACTTCCTCGGTCTCGGCGTCGGGACGCAGGCCGATGAGCGCCTTGACCACGTAGGCCAGGATCACCGTGCCCACGATGGCCATGACGATGGTCAGGCCCATGGCCTTGAGCTGCTCCAGCCACAGCGTCTTGCCCACGATGTGGGCCAGGTTGGTGCTGAGGTTGGGGTTGACCTCGGACGAGGCGAAGAATCCGGTCAGCAGCGCGCCCATGGTGCCCCCCACGCCATGCACGCCGAAGGTGTCCAGCGCGTCGTCGTACTTCAACCAGGCCTTGAGTTTGATGCAGGCGAAGAACGGCACGATGCCCGCGAGCACACCGATGATGACCGCGCTGGTCGAGCTGACGAAGCCCGCGCCCGGCGTGATCACGACCAGACCAGCCACCGCGCCCGAGCAGAAGCCGAGGACCGTGGGCTTGCCTCGCGTGATCCATTCGAGCGCCGGCCACACCACCGCTGCCACCGCGGTGGCCAGGGTCGTCGCCACGAAGGCGTTGGCCGCGATGCCGTCGGCGGCCACGGCGCTGCCCGCGTTGAAGCCGTACCAGCCCACCCACAGCATGCCCGTGCCCACCACCGTGAGCACCATGCTATGCGGGAGAAAGGCCCTTTGCCCAAACCCCTTTCGCTTGCCCAGGATGAGCGCCAGGATCAGGGCGGACCACCCCGAGGACATGTGCACCACGGTTCCCCCGGCGAAGTCGATGGCCTTGATGGAGGCTTCGGGGTTCCACACGCCGTTCATCAGCCCGTCGATGCCCCACACCATGTGGGCCAGCGGGAAGTACACCAACAGCATCCAACCGACGATGAAAGCCATGATGGCCGCGTACTTCATGCGCTCGGCGATGGCGCCCACGATGAGGGCCGGCGTGATGATGGCGAACATCATCTGGTACATGGAGAAGACGTTCTGCGAGACCCAGGCCGAATAATCCGCATTGGGCGCCGCCCCCACGCCGCTGAGGAAGGCGTGCTTGAGCGATCCGAGAATGGGCGTGCCGTGGGCGAAGGTGACGCTGTAACCGAAGGCCCACCACATGATGGTGACCACACCGGCCGCGCCCAGGCATTGGGCCATCACCGACAGGATGTTCTTGCGCCGAACCAGACCTCCGTAGAAGAGGGCCAAGCCGGGCAAGGTCATGAACAGCACCAGCGCAGCCGAGGTCATCATCCAGGCGTTGTGGCCCGGACCCGCGGAGCTCAGCGCCTTGGGCGCGCTGTTGGTCATGTAGGCTTCCAGGTCCGCCACGCGTGTTGCCAGGTCAGCCGTGCTGGGGGCCGCGGGGCTGGCGGCCGTCGACGACGCGGAGCTGCCCGAGGTGGGCACGGCACCGGGAGCGCTTCCTGCCGCAGTGGCTGCCGTCGGTGCGTCTGCGAGGGCCGCGGCCGGCTCTCCTGCCCGGGCCGAATGGCCCAGCAGCAGGCTCACGCTGAGGCACAGGATGGCTGCAGCGATTGACGATCTCGTTCTTGGGGTTGCTCTCATACTGCGTCTACCTTTCGAATTCCACGCTAGGAGCGCCGCTTGAACGCAGCAAGGTCCATTCGGATTGCGGACCCTGATTTTGCCCCGGAGATACTGGTAACTTTCGCCAACGAAACTGCCACGAAACAGCGCCGTAACAGCAGGCTTAAGGACGCGTGAAAGAATGCGCAGAGACCAACCATGACTATCCGAGAGCAACTGGAAGCCGACGAAGAGAAGATTCTCTCGCCATTTGCGCAGAAGAGTCGCGCCAGCCGCGGCCGCGATCGCGACGAGCCCCCGGACGACACGCGTCCGATCTTCCAGCACGATCGCGACCGCATCCTGCACTCCAAGGCCTTCCGACGCCTGGCCGGCAAGACGCAGGTCTTTCTCGCGCCCGAGGGGGATCACTACCGCACGCGCCTCACGCACACGCTGGAGGTCACTCAGATCGCACGCACCGTGGCTCGCGCTTTGCGCCTCAACGAGTCTCTTACGGAGGCCATCGCCATGGGCCACGATCTCGGCCATACGCCGTTCGGGCACGCGGGCGAGCGCGCCTTGTCCAAGCTGGTGCCCGGGGGCTTCCACCATGGCCGCCAGTCCGTGCGCGTGGTGGAGGTTCTGGAACACGACGGCCAGGGCCTCAACCTGAGCCAGGAGGTGCGCGACGGCATCCTCAAGCACTCCAAGGGCAAGGGCCGCATCATCGCTGACAGCCCAGCCTTCTCGGCCAGCACGCTGGAGGGCCAGATCGCGCGCATCGCCGACATCGCGGCCTACGTGAACCACGATCTCGACGACGCGATTCGCGGGCGCATCGTCAGTCCGCAGGAGTTGCCGCCCGACGTGGTGGCCGTCCTGGGCCATTCACACAGCGCGCGCATCGGCCGGCTGGTCTCGGACGTGGTGTCCTCCTCACGTCTGGAGGAAAAGCGGCAAATCCGTTTGAGCGACGACGCGCTCAACGCGCTCGTCGGCCTACGGGATTTCCTCTACGAACACGTCTACGAGCACCCGCAGATCCGGCGAGAATTTGAGCGCGCCGAACGCGTGGTCACGGAGTTGTGGGGCTACTTTCACGAGCACGAGGATGAATTCCATGCACAGCATTGGCCACGCGGCGTGCCCGAGAACGAGGACTTGTCACGCGCGGTGGCGGACTTCATCACCGGGATGACGGATCGCTACGCCCTGCGCACCTACGAAGAGTGCTTCCTGCCCCGCCGCTGGACGGTTGTGTAGCCCCAGAAACGACGAAGGGCGCCTAGGTCCCGCATGGCGGAACCGCGGCGCCCTTTGGCGGTCGCGTGGTGACTAGAGCTTGCCGGCCAGGTTGAAGGCGATGAGCAAGCCGTAGATGACCAGCGACTCGATAAGGGCCAAGCCGACGATCATGGGCACGAAGATCTTGCCCGAGGCCTGGGGGTTGCGGGCGATACCGTCGAGGGCCGAGGCAGCCGCCTTGCCCTGACCGAGACCACCACCGAGCGCGGCGAGGCCGATGGCCAACGCGGCACCGATGCCGATGTAGCCCTTGTTGTTGTCGACCACACCGTCGGCGGCGAACGCGGCGGCACTGGAAAGGACCACGGCAACGAAGGCGGCTAGAGGGGCGAGAAGCTTGCTGATTCGGCGCATCGGAAATTCCTCCTTGGGACTGGGGCTGGGGGCGGACGATACGGTCAGTGTTCCTCGTGGGCAATAGCGGTCGAGATGTAGATGGTGGACAAGAGACTGAAGACCACCGCCTGCACCACCGACACGAACACGCCCATCACGAGGAACGGAACGGGAATCAAGAACGGGATCAGCGCGAAAAACACCGCGGCCACCTTGTGGTCGGCGGTGATGTTGCCGAGCAGACGCATGGACAACGAGACCGGCCTGGCGATGTGGCTGACCAGCTCAATGGGCACCATGAGCGGCGCGAGCCACCACAGCGGTCCCATGAAGTGCTTGAGGTACCTGATGCCATGGGCCCGCAGACCATAGACGTGGGTCAGCACGAACACCAGCACGGCCAGGGCCACGTTCGTCTTCAGCGTGTCGGTCGGCGGCAAGAAGCCCGGGATGAGCGAGAGCAGGTTGGCGAAGAGGATGAACAGGAACAGAGAGCCGATGAGCGGCAGGTAGCGGCGCGTCGCCTTGGCGCCCATGGGGCCTTCCATCAGGCCGTAGATCATGTCGCCCAGGATCTCGAGGAGATTCCGCAGACCAAAGCTGGGCGGCGGTACCGCGCCCCCGTCAGGCGAGCGCCGAATCGTGGCGGAGTAGCGGAGCGCGCAGAACGCCAGGAAGAGAAAGACCAGCAAGCCACCCAGGATGTGGTTGATCTCGAAGTGGGTGGCCTGGAAGACCTGCCACGTCCATTTGCGCCCCAGATAGAACTGGAGATTGTCGCGCAGGACTTGGTAACCGGGAAGGAACTGGAACCAGGTTGAATGAGGGTCCATGACTACGCCTTGCCTTCATCGGCGGTGGAGCCGATCCACAGTCCCGCGAAAACCAGCGAGACAGGAAGTACGGAGATTCCAATCGCGAACGGCACGAGGGCCAGATTGTAGACACGTATGGCCACCCACACCAGGGCGAAGAGGATCATCATCTTCAGTCCCAGCGCGGCCACCAGTCCCGCCGCCTGCGACGTCTGCCCAGCGGCGGCTCGCGCCACCGCGCGGGCTCCCAACCGCTGAACGACCCACAGATTCACGCAGGCCAAGGCCGCCCCCACCCCGGCGGCCACCAGTCCCGCGCGGCCCCACACCAAGGCGCCCAGCCCGGTGGCAATTGCAGCCAAGCACAGGTTTGTGCGTTCGATGGCTGCGAGGGGCTTGCTCATGACGGGGGTTTCTTCTGTAGCTCGTCTTCTTCGAGGGAGCGCTGGTACGAGCGGACCACGCGAACGAGTGCCTTGATGGCGGCGCCCACTCCCGCTCCGAACCCCACCCAGGTCAGCCACGGATTCGTCCCCCACCGGCCGTCCAGGTACCGTCCGCCGAAGTAACCTATGCCGATAGCGATCGCGATTTCAAGACCGACCGCACCGGTCGAGCCGGCGATGGCCCACATCTTTTTCGCCTCGGGATCGATGGTCCACCTCGTTGGTCGGACAACGGGTCCAATGCTGCAGCGAGCGCTCAGAACTTACTGCTTACCGCCAGAAAGGTCATCTTGTCGTTGGTCTCGCGCAGGCGCGACGAGAGAGTCCGCACGAAATTCCACAGCAGGTCATAGGCCAAGTCCCGGTCGACGAACAGGAGATCCGCCACCCGATCCTTGCTCAGCACGAAGAGCCGGCAGCCCTCGTGCGCCAGGGCGTCGGCGCTGCGCGGAAAATCGTCAATGAGCGCCATCTCGCCGAAATAGTCGCCGGCCTTGAGGATGGCCAAGGCCTCCTCGCCCATGCCGGGCACCTGCCGGCTGATGCGCACGGCCCCCGCGAGGATGAGGTACAGCTTGTCGCCCGCCGAACCCTCCGTGAAGATGGTCGCCCCGCGCGCGAAAGACTCCTCGGCACCCAACGCGGCGATGCGGCGGAGGTAGACCGGCGGCAGGTCCGCGAACAGGGCCACGCGAGTCAGGAATGCCGCTACGCGCTCCTGATCACCGGCGATGACGGGGGTTCCCGCTTGAGAGCCCACGTCACCCGCGATGCCGGACTCCCCGCGCGGTTCACCTGATCGCGTCTCGCTCATCGCGGCTCATTATGCCGTTGCGACCAGGGAACCGCAAAAGGGGACCTCATGCCAGGGCCAGAAAACGTTCCGCGTCTATGGCTGCCATGCAGCCCGTGCCCGCCGCCGTGATGGCTTGGCGGTACACGTGATCAGCCACGTCACCGCAGGCGAAGACGCCGGGCACGTTGGTCGCCGTCGAGTGCGGGCGGGTGAGGATGTAGCCCGTGTCGTCCATGTCGAGTTTGCCCTTGAAGAGTGCGCTGTTGGGCTGATGGCCGATGGCCATGAACACGCCCTCGCAGGCCAACTCGCGCGTGGCACCCGTGCGCGTATCACGCAGGCGCACGCCGGTGACGCCGGGTCGGGGCAACTCGCCCATGATCTCCTCGATGACGGCGTTGGTGATGAAAGCGATCTTGGGGTTCTGGCGGGCGCGCTCGACCATGATGCGGGAGGCGCGAAACTCGTCACGGCGATGGACGATGGTGACCTTGCTGGCATGGTGGGTGAGGTAGTTGGCCTCCTCCATGGCCGTGTCGCCGCCGCCCACCACGAGCACATCTCGCCCCTTGAACAGCGCCCCGTCGCAGGTGGCGCAAGCGGAGACGCCGTAGTTGCGAAACTTCTCCTCCGAGGGAATGCCCAGCCAGCGCGCCGAGGCACCGGTGGCGACGATGATCACGTCGGCGAGCAAGCTGTCCTCACCGGCGCTGATGCGGAAGGGGCGCGACGACAGATCCACCGCGGTGATGTCGTTGGTGCGAATGCTGGTGCCGAAGCGCTCGGATTGGGCCCGCATCAGTTCCATGAGCTTGGGGCCCTGGACGCCGTGCGGAAAGCCCGGAAAATTCTCCACCTCCGTGGTGATGGTCAGCTGTCCGCCCGGCGTGGTGATGGGCTCCACGAGTAGCCCGCCGCCCTCGAACATGACCGGCGCCAGGTTGGCGCGACCGGCGTAGATGGCGGCTGTGCAGCCGGCGGGACCGCCGCCGATGATGGCAATCTTCACGTGCTCGGGGGTCGACATGGGATCAAGCTCCTACGCTAGAGTTGAACGAGACACCAAGGAGATGCCACCCGCTGCTCGACGTCTCGGCCCCGGGGGAAATTCGTCGAAGCATGACTCCCTGGTGGGCAGACGCTAGCGCATCCACCCTGGCCTGTCAGCAGGACGGGCGCACGGCTGCCGCGGCTCGACGGCCGGGCCGCCCTCCCGGGGCGCGCGGGAACGGCATGGCTTCGGCACGGATGAGCCGCGGATGGGCCCTGCGGCGCGGCCAGCCCAACGACCGCGCCCTGGGCCGACTCGACGCGGCCCGGGCAACGTGAGCATGCCGCGCCGGCATGAGGCTATACTCCGCCCGCCATGAGCCGAAGCGTTCGCATCGCCGCCACGCTGGCGATCCTCGTTCTGTGCGCGACCTTCCTCGCCGCACAGCTCGATTTTGCGCGCCGTTACCAGCTAGGCATGCCGCCCGAGCGCTATTGGTTGCCCCAGCTTCGACACATCTGGCTCGTGGGACTCATCCCGGCCGCGGCCCTCTTTGCCACGGCCTTCCTGCTTCACAGACGGAAACGCGGCGAATAGCATCCCCGTTCTTTCGCTCCTGACCTCGGCATGACAACAACCGACAACGAAACCCGCCCATCCCCTGCCCCAGTCTCGGCCCCCTGGACCGGCTTCCTCGACCGGCTGAGTGAGCGGCAGATGCTCCTGCTGGTCATGCTCTTCGGGCTGCTGCTCTACGTCCCCATGGCGGGCACCTACGGCCTTTGGGATCCGTGGGAGACCCACTACGGCGAGGTGGCGCGCCAGATGGTGCAGCGGGGTGACTACATCAGCCTGTGGTGGCCCGGATCGCCCATCGACCCCGAGGTCTTCTGGTCCAAGCCCGTTCTGACCTTCTGGCTGATGAGCCTGTCCCTGCACGTGTTTGGCCTGGCCGGGGGCAAGCTGGACCCGGGCGCCTTCGCCCAGTCGAGCGCCACCGAATGGGCCCTGCGCTTGCCCTTCTGCCTGATGGCCCTCCTGGCCCTGGTGGGCGTGTACCTGGCCACGGCCCGTTTCGTGAGTCGACGCGCCGGCGTGCTCTCCGTGCTGGCCTTGGCCACCTTTCCGCTCTTCAGCCTGGTGGCCCGCCAGGCCATGACCGACATGCCCTTCGTGGGGCCCATGACCCTGGCCCTGGCCCTGTGTGCCCTGGCCTTGTTCGACGACGAGGACAAGGAGCTGCCGCGCCGAACGTGGGGCCGCCTGTCCTGGCCCCATCATTCCCTTTTCTACATCACGCTGGGCCTGCTGGCCCTGACCGTCGTGCCCCAGCTGGTCATCGATTCTGTCCAGTTGCGCTGGACCATCTCCCACAAGAGCAAGACAGTCCTGCCCGGTATCTTGGTCATGCTCCCGTACATCGCGGGGCTGGCGGCGTTCGTGTGGTTCTCGGCGCGCATGCGCTTCAAGGCGCCCTTCTACCTCTTCATCGCGGCCATCCTGTGCGGCCTGGCCGTGTTGGCCAAGGGCTTGGCTGGGCTGGGGCTGCCGGCGATCGTGTTCCTGGCCTACCTGCTCTTCACCTGGAACTGGAAGCGCTTGGCCCGCGCCCAGCTTCTGCCCGCGTTGGGACTGGCGCTGCTCGCGTGCGCGCTGGTCTGCGTGCCGTGGCACCACGCCATGCTGATTCGCCACGGGTTCCCTTTCTGGAACGAGCTGTACGGGGACAACCACTGGCGACGCCTGGTGCTGGGGCGCCATGGGGATCGGGGCTCGTTCGAGTACTTCATCCGCGAGCTGGGCTATGGCCTGTTCCCGTGGATTGCTCTGGCGCCCGGCGCCCTGGCCTGGGCGGTCATGCGTCGCTTTCAGCGCGCCGGCGAGAAGCTCGACAACGCCACGGAAAAACACCGGGATGTGCTGCGCTTCGGGGCCATCTGGTTCGTGGCCGGCTACGCGGTGGTGTCGCTGTCCATGACCAAGTTCCACCACTACATCCTGCCCGCGCTGCCCGGGTTGGCCATCGTGGTGGGCTGCTTCCTCGACGAGGTGTTGAGCCGGCGGCAAAGCCGGGCGGGACTTCTGGCGGCCGTGACCGGGATCCCCTTGCTGGCCCTGGTGACGGTCGACGTGACGAGCGCTCAGAAGAGCGCCCAGCGCTTCCTGTGGCTCTTCAGCTACGACTACATCAACACGCCTCAAGGCCGGAACTGGCCCGGCGAGCTGAATTTTGCTCCGGCGCTGATCGTCTTCGCCGCCCTCTTCGCGGCCGTGGCGTTGCTGCTGAGCTGGCAGCGCCTGCGCAAGGTGGCCGCCATCGCCCTGCCCGTGGTGGCGGTGGCCTCGACGGTCTTCCTGCTCGACGTCTACATGAGGCAAGTGTCGCAGCGCTGGTCACAAAAGCCGCTCATCGCCAGCTACTACAACCAACGCCGATCCCCTGACGAGCGCCTCATCGCCTGGCAGATGTACTGGCGAGGCGAGACGTTCTACACGCAGAACGAGATCTTCCAGGGCCCCAAGGAGGGTCGAACCGTGTTCCTGGGCGATCGCAACGCGGAGGATCTCAAGGCGTACCTGGGCCGCAACCCGGGCAACCGCGTCTTCTTCGTCGTGGAGCGCACCCGCCTGGAGACGCTGCGCAACCTGTTGCCCGAAAAGTCGCGTGCATCGCTGCGCGCGGTGGATGAGAGCAACAACAAATTCCTGCTCGCGGTCGCCCAGCTATGACCGTTCTTCCCGAGCTCCTCGTCGTCGGCCATGTGACCGAGGACCACTTCGGGCCGGGCCAGACGCGCCTGGGCGGGGCGGCCAGCTATGCGGCGCGCGCCGCGGCCACCCTCGGGGTTCGCACGGCTCTGGTCACGGGGGCGCCCCCTGACTGGCCGCTCCTGCGCGCCCTGGAAGGGCAAGCCAACCTGGAGGTGCACATCCTGCCCCGGCCCGTGGTGACGACCTTCGCGCTGGACTACACGGGCCCCGTGCGCCGTTTGCGGTGCACGGCGGCCGCGGCGCCCATCGCCCCCGCGGAGATTCCCGTCCCTTGGCGACGCTGCCCGGTGGCCTACCTGGGCGCGGTGGCAGGTGAATGCCCGGGGACCCTGGCCGACAGCCTCGAATCCGGTTTCCTGGCGACCGGCCTGCAGGGCTGGATGCGCCAATTCGGCCCTGATGGATCGGTCCTGGCCACCTTGGGCCCGGAGACCCGCGACCCGCCGGTCCGGCTGCGGGCCGCCACCCTCTCCGTCGAGGACCATCCCCAGGCTGTCCAACTCGCCGCCGAGTTGGCCGCCCGCGGGATCGTGGTGACCATCACCGAAGGAGCCAAAGGCGCACGGCTCTTCGTCGGGGCAGCCCCGCCTCTGACCATCCCTGCCAGCCCCGCCCAGGAGGAGGACCCCACGGGTGCGGGCGACGTGTTCGGGGTCGTCTTCGCATTGGCCATGGCCCGCGGCCGCTCCCCCGAGGACGCGGCGCGCCTCGCCGCTCACGCGGCGGCCAGCGTCGTGGAGGGCCCTGGCCTGGGCCGGTTGAATGCCTCTTCACTCCACCTGTGAGTTGCGCCCCAACGCGGAGCGTCGGCCGTTGACACTTACATGGCTGGGTGGCAATATTCGCGCCCTCCAACGGGGGATTTAACGCTCCCGGCGAGGCAGGTTGTGAACAAGCCATTCAGGATATTCAGCGGAAACGCCAACCCCAGCATCGCTGAGGGTGTCTGTCGCCATCTCGACGTGCAGCTTGGCAAGGCCAAGGTCGAACGCTTCGCCGACGGCGAGGTCTACGTCGAGATCGGTGAGAACGTCCGCGGCGTGAATTGCTTCGTCATTCAGCCGACCTGCACGCCCGTCAACGATCATCTGATGGAGCTTCTGGTCATGATCGACGCCCTCAAGCGGGCCTCGGCTGGCTCCATCGTGGCGGTCATGCCCTACTTCGGCTACGCGCGCCAGGACCGCAAGACGCGACCGCGTCAGCCCATCTCGGCCCGTTTGGTGGCCGACCTCCTGACCGCCGCCGGGGTGGACCGCGTGCTGTCCATGGACCTGCACGCCGGCCAGATCCAGGGCTTCTTCAACATCCCGGTCGATCATGTCTACGCCATGCCGGTGATGATGGATCACCTGCGCGGTCGCTTCTCGGCCAACACGGTCATCGTGTCGCCCGATGCCGGTGGCGTGGAGCGGGCGCGCGCTTACTCCAAGCGCCTCGATGCCGGCCTGGCCATCATCGACAAGCGGCGCCCGGCCCCCAACGTGGCCGAGGTGGTGAACATCATCGGTGACGTCAAGGGACGGGACTGCATCATCGTCGACGATTTGTGCGACACGGCGGGCACCCTGTGCGCCGCGGCCCAGGGCCTTACCAACAACGGCGCCCGCGCCGTCTACGCGTGCGTCACGCACGGCCTTTTGTCTCCCCCGGCCATCGAGCGCATCCAGGCCAGCACCATCCGGGAGATCATCATCACCGATACCATCCCCCCGCGCGCGGAAGTGCGGGCCTCGGAGAAAGTCCGGGTCCTGTCGGTCGCGCGCCTGCTCGGCGAGGCCGTGAAGCGAATTCACATGGGGGACTCGCTCAGCACCCTGTTCATCTGATAGAGAACGACGAAAGCACGCTGCAGAAGGATTTGATCATGGATTTCGCCAAGGTTCCCGTCGAGGTTCGCACGTTGTCCGGTAAGGGTAGTGCACGGAAGCTCCGCGCCGCGGGCAAGCTGCCCGCCGTTCTCTACGGCCACAAGCTCGATCCGCTCTCGCTGGCGCTTGATCCAGTCGCGCTCATCAAGATGCTCGACAAGGAGAAGAAGCGGAACACGGTGTTCGCGCTGGGTCTGACCAAGGACGGCAAGGCCGAGGACGTCACGGCCATGATTCGCGACGTGCAGATCGACCCCATCTCCCGTCTGCCCGTCCACGTGGACTTCATCCGCGTCAGCATGGACGAGCTGATTCGCGTCACCATCCCGGTGATTCTGCAGGGCGTGCCCGTCGGTGTGAACGACGGCGGCAACCTGCACCAGAGCCACCGCAACCTGCCCATCGCCGCCAAGCCCGCCGACATTCCGGCCCGCATCGAGGTGGATGTGAGCGGCCTCAAAGTCGGTGACGCCCTCCACGTCAGCGATCTCAAGTTGCCGCCAAGTGCGAAGGTCATGCTCGATGCCAAGGAGGCTATCGCCTCGGTCATCGCGCCTCGCGCTGAGAAGGTCGAGGCGGCTGCCGAGGGCGCCCCTGCCGCCGAGGGTGCGGCTCCCGCCGCTGGTGCGGCTCCCGCCGCCGGTGCGGCCCCCGCTGCTGGCGCGGCCAAGGGCGCGGCCCCCGCTGCGGCTCCGGCCAAGGGCGGCGAGAAGAAGGGCAAGTAAGCCTTTCCGGCCGGATGGGAATTGCCGAGCGTCCGTGACATGTGGTTGGTCGTGGGCCTCGGCAATCCCGGAACGCGCTACGCGGGAAACCGCCACAACGCGGGCTTCATGGTCGTCGATGAACTGATTCGGCGCACCGGTGCTCCGGTCCCCCGCCTCAAGATGGGGGCCGAGTTGACCGAGGGGGCCCTGGGCGGCGAGCGCGTGCTCTTCTGCAAACCCATGGAGTTCATGAATTGCAGTGGGCAGGCCGTGAACCGCGCGGCGGCCTTTTGGAAGGTCAGCCCGGAGCAGGCGCTGGTGATTCACGACGAGTTAGATCTGCCGTTCGGTCGGCTCAAGCTGGCCCAGGGTGGCGGGACGGGCGGGCACAACGGCCTGGGTTCCATCGTGAAGGACTGGGGCACGCCGGGGTTCAATCGCATCCGCTTCGGCATCGGGCGGCCCCCCGCCCAGTGGGACGCGGCCGCCTACGTACTCGCGGATTTCACCGCCGACGAGCGGCATGCCCTGCCCGGGGTCATCGACGAGGCCGCCGAGGCCGCGGAGACCATCCTCAAGAGCGGCATGGTCGCCGCCATGAACAGATTCAATCGCAAAAAGAACGAGAGTGAGAAGGACGCATAGGGCGCCCTCCTCAGCACTCCTTGCCCGGGCCCCCGCCCGGGACACAGGCCCAAAGGGAGAACGAAATGGCAGAAACGAAACGCAGAGAATCATCCCGGGACATTCCCGGGCGTACTCGTGAGTACGAAACCATCTTCATCATCCGTCCCGACGCGACCAACGACGCCATCGCCGCGGTGAACACCAAGATGAAGGGTGTTCTCGATGCGGGCGGTGGCACCCTGCTCAAGATCGAGAACTGGGGTCGGCGCAAGCTGGCCTACGAGGTGAAGAAGCAGCTCAAGGGCATCTACCTGTTCTGGAAGTACCTGGGCTCGGCCGGGTTGGTTGAAGAGATGGAGCGCAACCTGCGCCTCACCGACACCGTCATTCGCTACTACTCGATCAAGATGGCCGAGAACGTGGATCCGGCGACCCGCACCTCCGAGGTGACGGACGAGAAGTTCGCCAACGCCGCGGTGCCCGGCCCCGACGAGGAGGCCATTGCCACTGGACAGGCCGGCGCGCGGCCGTTCGGCGAGGAAGACGAAGAAGGCGCGTTCGACTTCGAAGAGGCCGTGTTCGGAAAGGTCGATGAACCCATCCGGAGGGGAGAGTAAGTCATGGCACGTCCAGAAGAGAAAGAGGGCGAGCTCGAGCAGGACTCGGGCCGCAAGAAGATGGGCCGCCGTAAGGCCTGCAAGTTCTGCACGGACGAGAATCTCAAGATCGACTACAAGGACGTCGGTCTTCTCAAGTACTTCATCACCGACCGCGGCAAGTTGGTCCCGCGTCGCCTGACCGGCAACTGCGCCAAGCACCAGCGTGAGATCGCCCGGGCCGTGGCCCGCGCGCGCATGATCGCCCTGATGCCCTTCGCCGTGACGGGAACCTAGGAGCGACGTCATGCGAATCATTCTGCGTGAAGACATGGACAATCTGGGCAAGGCCGGAGAGGTCGTCAGCGTTCGCGACGGCTACGGGCGCAACTATCTGCTCCCGCGCGGCATGGCCGTGCCTGCCACGGAAAAGGACGAGGCGCGCATGGCGCACGAGAAGCGCGTGGCCCTGGCCCGCGCTGCCAAGATCGCCAAGGAGCTGCAGTCCGAGGCCGATCGCCTGTCGCAGGTCTCGGTCTCCATCTCCCGTGCCGTGGGTGAGGGTGACAAGCTCTACGGCTCGGTCACCAGCCACGACATCGCCGAGGCGCTCGCCGAGCAGGGCGTGAAGGTCGACAGCCGCAAGATCCAGCTCGAAGAGCCCATCAAGGCCCTGGGCATGGTGGAGGTTCCCATCAAGCTCGGCCGCGACACGGCGGCTAAGATCAAGGTGTGGGTCGTAAAGAAGGAACAGTAGAAGGCCACGACCTCCTCCCGAGGCGGCAGGTAGCGCGCTGACGGGAGCAGGGACGAATCGAGCCAGATGACGGCGGGAACCCAGACGGGTCCCGCCGTTTTTTTTTCGGCGAGGCGCAACGGATCAGCCTCGTCCGCATGCCGCGAGCGGGCTTCATTTCTGACAAACGCCGATCACGTCCGAGAGAAGAGTCAGTTCTAGTAGAATCGCCGGCGTGGCTGACAGCATCGATTCACCTGGACGTTTGCCACCGCACAACCTGGACGCGGAGCGCTCGGCCTTGGGCGGGGTGCTCGTCAAGCCCACGGCGTTCGACGAAGTGGCCACCTCGCTCACGGCCGACGATTTCATCCTGCCCGGGCACCGCGAGATCTTCGCGGCCATGTTGGAGCTCGACAAGCGGCGAGCCCCCATCGACGTCATCTCGCTGGGCGACGAGCTGAAGACACGCGGCGTGCTGCCGCGGCTGGAGGGCGGGCAAGCCTATCTGCTCACCCTCGCCAACTCCGTTCCGACGGCCGAAAACATCGGCCACTACGTGCGCATCGTGAAGGAGAAGGCGACCTTGCGCCGCCTGATCGGGGCATGCGCCGAGATCCAGTCGCGCGCCTACGGCGAGTTCGGCGACTACGAACAATTCCTGGACGAGGCGGAGACGCAGATCTTCAAGGTCGCCCAGCAGGATCGGCGTTCCAGCTACAGCCCGGTGAGCGAGTTGATGGGCGACGTGGTGGAGGAGCTGCAGACCCGCTCCATGGAGCGCCGACAGATCACCGGCGTGCCCACCGGCTTCCACAAGCTCGACGAGATCACGGCCGGCCTGCAGCCCGAAAACCTCATCGTCGTCGCGGCTCGCCCCGGCGTGGGCAAGACCTCGTGGGCCATGAACGTGGCCACCAACGCGGCCCTGCATCACGACGTGCCCGTCCTGGTGTTCTCTCTCGAAATGTCGAAGTTCGAGCTGATGGAGCGCATGCTGGCCGGTGAGGCGCGCATCGATTCCAGCCGCCTGCGCAAGGGCATCATCGAGTACGGCGACTGGAAGAGCAGCATCTATCCGGCAGCCGACCGCCTGACCAAGGCGCCCATCCTCATCGACGACTCGGCCGCGCCCAACATCCTCGAGCTGCGCGCCAAGGCCCGCCGCTTTCGCGGAGACCCGCGCTACTTCCCCACACGCAACGACGGTCGGCCGCCGCTCGGCCTCATGGTCATCGACTACCTGCAGTTGGCGCGCGGCCTGGGCGGCAAGAAGGACGAGAGCCGCGAGCGCGAGATCGCCGAGATCTCGCGCGGCCTCAAGGCACTCGCCAAGGAGCTGCACATCCCCATCATCGCCATCTCCCAGCTCAACCGCGGCGTCGAGCGGCGCGAGGATAAGCGCCCCCAGCTCTCGGACTTGCGCGAGTCGGGCGCCATCGAGCAGGACGCGGACATGATCATGTTCATCCACCGCGAGGAGATGTACGGCACCGAGGGCGCCGAGCGCGGCAAGGCCGAGCTCATCATCGGCAAAAACCGCCACG
>JAEXQJ010000201.1 GCA_023438785.1 Pseudomonadota bacterium | reverse complement strand
TTCGAGGGCTTCGAACGCGAGCGGTAACGACAGCGCCACCGAGGCGACCAGGTTCACCCAGAGGATCTGTACGGGGAGCATCGGCAGCAGCGGCACCCATTGCCCGGACACCTCGACCAGGGGAAAGAAGCCGACGGCCGCAATCAGGATCAGCCCAAGCCCTAAATTGGTTGGCAACACGAATGCCAGCGACTTGATCAGGTTGTCGAAGATGCGGCGCCCCTCCTCAACCGCTGCTTCGATGGAAGCGAAGTTGTCGTCTGCGAGGACCACGTCCGCAGCCTCCTTCGAGGCGGCGGTTCCGGTGATGCCCATCGCGATCCCGATGTCCGACTGCTTGAGAGCTGGCGCATCGTTCACACCGTCACCGGTCATCGCGACCACCTGCCCCTCCGCCTGCAAGGCCTCGACGAGACGCAGCTTGTGCTCGGGCGCCACGCGCGCAAACACGTTGTTGCTGATGACAGTCTTTCGCAGTTCGTCCGCGCCCTGGTGGGCCAAATCCGCGCCGGTCACACCTCCTTTTCCTTCCGCGCTGAGGCCGAGTTGGCCCCCGATGTTCATCGCCGTCCCGAGGTGATCGCCGGTAATCATCTTCACCACGATGCCGGCGCGATGGCAGGCCTGCACGGCCGCGATAGCTTCCGGCCGGGGTGGATCGATCATGCCGAGCATCCCCAGCCATTCGAAGCGGGAGTCCACGTCCGAGGTTTCGAGCGACGGACGGTCCGTTTCCCGGCGGGCCAGAGCGAGGACCCGCATTCCCCTCGATGCGAGGCGCTCCACCTCACCCAGCATGGCGGCCGCGACCTTCTGGTCGTCGAGCCGGGAGAGAACGACTTCCGGTGCGCCCTTGAGGATCACGAGCCGTCTTCCATCCGGCCGGCGGTGCAACGTCGCCATGTACTTGTGCTCGGATTCGAAGGGAATCACGTCCTCCCTCGGGTTGGCAGCGCGCAGGGCGTCCACGTCGATGCCCACCTTCCGCGCCGCGATCAAAAGCGCCGCCTCGGTCGGATCGCCGCTGACCTTCAGCTCACCGGTTGCGCCTCTCGAGACTCCCGCGTCATTGCACAGCACAGCCGCGTCGAGCAGGTTCCGCACGTCGGGTGGAGTGGCTTGCAGTGTTTCGGAGCTCGGGTCGGAAGACAGCCGCCCGTTCGCGTTGTATCCGATCCCAGAAATCGCAAACGCCCCCGAGGGCACCCTCAGCGCCTGCACCGTCATCTCATTTCGCGTCAGGGTTCCCGTCTTGTCGGAGCAGATCACGGTCGTGCTGCCCAGCGTTTCGACGGAAGGGAGCCTGCGCACGATCGCGTTCCGTGCGGCCATGCGCTGAACTCCGATCGACAAGGCGATGGTGATGACCGCCGGGAGTCCCTCCGGTATCGTCGCAACCGCCAGAGTGATGGCCACCAGAAATGCGTCTGCAATCGCGTAGTCTCGCAGCACACTGACGACGAGCAGCAGCGCCGAGACAGCGAGTACGGCCACGGTCAAGGTGCGGGCGACCGAAGCCAGCGCCCGGGTCAGCGGCGTCTGCAGCTCGGTAACGTTCTGTAGCAGGTGCGAGATTCGCCCCAGCTCTGTCGCGCCGCCGGTCGCGACGATGACGCCGCTGGCGGATCCCGACGTCACGAGAGTGCCACCGTAGGCCATGCTGTGCCGGTCCCCTATGGCGGCCACCTCCGAAGCCGGCCTGGTCACCTTCTGAACCGGAACTGACTCGCCAGTGAGTGCCGCCTCGTCGATAGCCAGATTGCGCGCCGAGATCAGGCGGACATCTGCTGGCACGCGGTCTCCCGACGTCAGTTGAACGATGTCGCCGGACACAACCCGCGTCGAATCGACAGACACGGTGTTCGCCGACCTCAGCACGGTCGCGTTCTGAGGAACCATCTGCGACAGAGCTTCGATGTCCCGTCCTGCGCGGTACTCCTGGATGAAGCCAACTATCGCGTTGACGACAACGGCCCCGAGGACCACAGCCCCGTCCAAGGGCTTGCCGAGGGTGATTGCGATGGCCCCCGATCCAAGCAGAAGGTAGATGATGGGGTTGTTGACCTGGCGCCAGAGCAGGCGCAGAACGCCCGGCCCCCTTCCCCGTTCGATGACGTTCGGGCCGGCACTCTCCAGTCTGCGGGCCGCTTCAGCCTCGCTGAGCCCCTGCTCCGAGCTGCCGGCTTTGGCAAGCACCGCGGCAACGTCCATCGCGTGCCAGGGAGCTGACCCCTCCGAATTCTCCTGGGCGGTGTCTTCGGGCGACATGTCTCTCACCCCGTGTCACAAGCTTGCGAGACGAACGTCCGCCACGCCAAGCCCACAAGCATCGTTCCGGGCGTCCTGCTTCGACCGAAGCTCGTCGAGGCGCGCAAGGCGGGCCCTGACCCCGACGGCGGCCGCGTCGGTCAGTTGATCCAGCGTGCCCCGCAGACTGCGCCGGCGTTGGGTGAATCGTGACGCGACAGCCACCCGCCGACAGCGGCTTGCTGTTGGGCAACAGCGCGGCACGCCGGGCCAGGGCCGAGCAGCGTCGCGAAGCTGGATCTGCCGGAGCCCCAGAAGCCCGAGATCCACGGGACGGGCAATCCGGGGCCGCCGACTCGCTGACCTACGCGTTCCCGGAGGACCGGAAGGACAGGCGCCCCATTCCCACCCTTGACGTGCGAGCAGCCCACGCGGCATACCTTCGCTTCCCACCTCGCCGACTTCGGCTACCCACAACATTTCCGATTCCGGAGAAATTGCGCTAAGCAGTCACCCTGACGAAGATTCGGCCCCGTAGCTCAGGTGGATAGAGCGGCGGTTTCCTAAACCGTAGGTCGCCTGTTCGAATCAGGCCGGGGTCACAAGACGAGATGCGAAACGGGGGCACCCGATGCCTGCCGCTTTCGGAGCGTGTGATTCTTGGTTATCCCTACGGGATGATTGCCATCGTACAGCGGGTCTCGCGCGCCGAGGTGCGCGTGGACAGCGAAGTCGTGGGCCGCATCGACCGCGGCCTGTTGGTTTTGGTGGCCGTGGAGAAGGCGGACAGCGAGGCCGACGCGGATGCCGTGGCCCGCAAGCTGGTCGCCCTGCGCATCTTTCCCGGGCGCATGCCCATGGATCTGAGTGTTCGCGACGTGGGCGGCGCGTGCCTGGTGGTCAGCCAGTTCACCCTGGCCGGCTGTTTGCGCAAGGGCAACCGGCCCAGCTTCGAGGCCGCCGAGGAGCCCACGCGTGCCCAGGCGCTCTACGAGCGCGTGGCATCCCAGGTGGCGGCACAGGGCGTCCCCGTGGCCACCGGCCGCTTCGCCGCGGATATGAAGGTCGAGCTGCTCAACGATGGCCCAGTGACGTTCATCATCCGCACGCGCCAGGGCAACCTGGTCGACTAGTCGTAGACCACGAGCGACGTCGCGGGCACGCGCCCCAGACGATCTCGGCCCCGCAGCGCCGCCAGTTCGACGACGAACGCGGCCTGCACGACCTGCCCGCCCAGCGACTCGACCAGGCGAATCGTGGCGCCCGCGGTCCCGCCGGTGGCCAGCAGATCGTCCACCACGGCCACGCGCGCCCCCGCCGCAACGGCGTCCTCGTGTATCTCCACCGCGTCCGACCCGTACTCCAGCGCGTAGCGCTCTTGGCGGGTCTTCCACGGCAGCTTGCCAGGTTTGCGAACGGGGACGAAGCCCACCCCCATGGCCACCGCGGCCGCGGCGCCGAAGATAAAGCCGCGCGACTCGATGCCCGCGATGAGCGTCGGCCGACTGCTTGCCAAGGTCTCGCACAGGCGCTCGACGCACGCACGGAACGCCGGCCCGTTGCCGAGCAGTGGAGTCAGGTCGCGAAACAGGATGCCCTGCTTGGGAAAATCGGGCACTTCACGAATGAGCGCAGCCAGGTCGCCAGTGTGATTGGAAGCCATGGTCCCTTTCTACTTCAACGGCGGTAAGAACTGCATCGGATCCTGAGGCACCTGCCCGCGCCGAACCTCGAAATGCAGGTGGGGCCCGGTCGAGCGGCCGGTGGAGCCCACCCTCGCGATCTCCTGGCCGGCGGCGATGCGATCACCGGTCCGGACGAGAAGCACGGAATTGTGGGCATAGACGGTCAACATGTCGCCCGCGTGTTGAAGCACGACCATGTTCCCGTAACCGCGGACTTTGTCGCCGGCGTAGAGCACCTCGCCCGCGGCGGCGGCCAGCACAGACGTCCCCGTGGGCGCCCGCATGTCGATGCCCTCGTGCGGCCGCCCCCAGCGCGTCCCGAAGGACGAGCTGAGCTCGGGATTGGCCAAGGGCCAGCGTAGGGTCGCCTTCTGGAGCGAGCGTTCTGGCGGTGGCTCGACGGGCGGCTGCTCAGACGGGCTCTTCGGAGCCCCAGGAGGCGCGCTGCTCAGGACGAAAACCAAGCGCCCCGGCTCCAGCGGCTGATCGCGCTTCAGCCCATTGAGTTCGAGCAGGTCCTCGAGGGGGATCCCGGCCTCCTGGGCGATCTGCTCGGGCGTCTCGCCAGCCTTGACCACGTGCCACACGCCGGGCGGGTCGTCCTCGTCCAGGGGAGGACCGTTCGATGACGTCGCGCAGGCCACGTGCAGGATGGCTAGGCCGACCACCCACGCCACGTAGCGCAGCCGCAGCTCAGGCACTGGGCCTCGCATGGCCCGCGAAGCGACCAATCAGGCTCACGTACCGGCAGGACACGTCTTTCACGATGTCATATTCCGTGCCTTTGCGCTTCACCAGCGTCAACACCTGCTCTTCCGAGGAGCCAACCGGGGCCACCAGCCGTCCGCCTTCATTGAGCTGGTCGAGCAGCAGGGCGGGAATCTGCGGCGTCGCTGCGGACACCACGATCACGTCGTACGGGGCGTGGGTTGGCCATCCCGCGCTGCCATCGAAGGCCCCCAGGGTGACGTTCTCATAGCCCAGGACCCGCAGATGAGCGCGCGCCAGCTCCACCAGGTCCGAGAGGATCTCCACCCCGAAGACCTGCGCGCACAGCCGGGACAGAACGGCGGCCTGGTAGCCGCACCCGGCCCCCACCTCCAGCGCACGATCGTTCGGTCGAGGGGCGAGCAACTCGGTCGCCCGGGCCACCATGTAGGGCTGCGAGATGGTTTGCCCGAGCCCGATGGGCAAAGGCCTGTCGTCGTAGGCCATGTCCTTGAGGTCATCGGCCACGAATGCCTCGCGCGGGACCTCACCCATGGCGCGCAAGACGCGCATGTCGGCAATCCCGCGCGGGATCAGCTGCTCGCGCACCATCGCCTCGCGCAGCCCCTCGAATTCATCCCCCTGCCCTTCGCCCCCGCCACCGACCATCCTAGTCTCCCGCGCGAACCGCTGCGCTCTCTTTGAAGTCGCCGATGTTCCAGCCGAGCATGGATTTCTGGGCCGAACGGCTCGTCAAATCCAGGCTGAGTGGCGTGACCGAGGCCAAACCCGCGCTAACCGCCATGCCGTCCGTGTCTGGAACATCCATACCCTTCACCTCGGGCCCCCCGATCCAGTAGTACGCCCGCCCGCGCAGGTCCTCGCGAACCTCGACCTGGTCCCGGTAGACGCGCTTGCCCAATGAGGTCACCTGGAACCCGTGCACCGCCCCGGCGGGCACGTTGACGTTGAGCACGGTGTTGGGCGCGATGGCGCCCGGCCCGCGCGCCAAGACCTCGGTCGCCAGGGCACGCGCGAAGGCAGCCGCGTGACTGAAGTCCTGGGGCCGACGCCGCTCCAGCGACACCGCCACCGAGGGGACGCCCCGCAGGGTGGCCTCGATGGCCGCCCCCACCGTCCCCGAATAGAACACGTCCGAACCGAGGTTGAAGCCGTTGTTGATGCCCGAAAGGCACAGGTCCGGCGTGCGCGGCACCAGGTGCAAGAGCGCCAGGTACACACAATCGACGGGTGTCCCGTCGATCGAGAACACGTTGGGCCGCACCTGCTCCACGCGCAGCGGTCGATCCAAGCTGATGGCGTGCGAGGTCGCGCTGCGCTCTCGATCGGGCGCGGCGACCATGACGTCCGCCACGTCCGCCAGCGCCTCCGCGAGCGCATGGATACCCGGCGCCATCACGCCATCGTCATTGCTCAGTAGAATGAATGGCTTGGATGACACGGCTCTTACTTGTCGGGGCGACTGGATTTGAACCAGCGACCCCCTGACCCCCAGTCAGGTGCGCTAAACCAGGCTGCGCCACGCCCCGATGTTATTGAGTTTTTCGTCCCCTCAACCGCCCTCAATCGTCCCCAAGTCGTATCAGATCCAGAAGGCCTTGCTTGATCTTTCTGAGGGTGTCGGCGTCGATTTCCGGGGGTGGAACGGTCGCCGGCACCTCATCGTGACCGAGCTCGCGCAAGCGTGCTCGCGCCCCCTCGATCGTGAAGCGCTGTTCATAGAGCAACTGGCGTATACGAAGCAAGTGTTCAACGTCTTTTCTTCGATACAGCCGCTGTTGAGAGCGGGTCTTCTGCGGCCGCACGGAATGGAACTCCGTCTCCCAGTAGCGCAGCACATAGGGCTTCACTGCACACAGGCGCGCCGCCTCCCCGATCTTGAAGTAGGGCTTGTCGGGGATGGCGTTGGGGTCAACCGGAACGAGCGCGCGCCGGGACAACGGAGTCCTGCCCACCTCAGCCGTTGAGCGCGTTCTTGAGCACCTGGCTGGGCTTGAATGTCAGAACCCGCCGGGCGCTGATGGTGATCTCTTCACCGGTCTGAGGGTTGCGGCCGGCGCGGGCGTTCTTGTCTCTGACCACGAAATTGCCAAAGCCCGAGATCTTGATCTTCTCGCCCTTCTCCAGGGTCTCCTTGATGGTGTCGAACACGGTCTCCACGATGTCGGCTGCTTCCTTCTTGGAAAAGCCGCCGACCTTCTCGTGCACCGTCTCGACGATGTCGGCCTTGGTCATGTGATCAATGTTCTCCAAATTCCGCTTAAACGTCAAAGAGTTAACGCAGAGGCTAACGAATCTGGATGGAGCACCTGTCGGATAACGCCTTGATCACCCGGGCGTGGGCCTGATCGGCCTCCGTGTCGGTCAGCGTACGGTCCGCGGCCCGGTAGGTCAGCGTCCACAGCATGCCCTTCTTGCCAGGCGGCGCGTACTTGGGATCGCGGAAGTCCTCCAGGACCGTCACATCGCGCAGGAGAGACTCGCCGGCCGCTCGCATGGCGCCTCGCTGCGCCTCGGCTGACACCTGCTCATCGATCCAGAACGACACGTCGCGCGCCACGGCGGGGAATCGCGGCGGCGCAACGATGCGCAGCGCTTGCGAGAGCCCAGCCAGAGCGTCGACGGCCAGCTCGAAATAGAAGGCGCGCACCTCCACCCCGAGTTTCCGTGCCACCGCAGGATGGAGCTCGCCCAGGTGGCCCAGCAACGTGCCCTCACGGGTGCTCACCTGCGCCGAGACGCCCGGGTGCAGATAGGGCACCGCCGCGGGGGCGGAGTAGAGGGCATCCCCTACGCCAAAGCCGCGCAGCAAATCCTCGACCACCCGCTTGAGATCGAAGAAGTCCAGCTCCTCTCCCGGCTTGAGCCACTCGGCCCGGCGCCCGCAAATGAGGCCCGCCGCGCGGTTGCTCTCCGAGGGCGACTTCTCCTCGCCCCGTCGAACGATGGGCCCCACCTCGAACAGCCACACCTCACCCTGCCCACGAGACAGATTCCGCTTGAGAGCGTCGGCCAGCCCCGGCAGCAGACAGGTGCGCATCACCTCGTAATCCGCCGAGATCGGGTTCTTCACCACTACACCGTTCGAGAGCCCTTCATTTTTGCCATCGCTGACGGCATCGAGAACGGCCCGCGGGACGAAGGCCCAGCTCACGATTTCGTGCAGCCCCGCACCGGCCAGTAGGCCGCGCGCCCGATCCGCGGGGGCCTCGGGGTCGGCCCGCGGCGTGGCATTGGTGAGCAAGCGCTCCTTGTTGGCCGGCTTGCCGTATTCGCCCATGCGGAGGATCTCCTCGATGAGATCCTCGGCGATGCGGATGTCCTGCCGGTAGCTCGGGATCGTGGCCACCAGGCCGTCGTCGGTCAGCGCGCAGGCGATCCCCAAACGCTCGAGCCTCTCCCGCGCGAACGCGATGGAGTAGTCGGCCCCCGTCACGCGCCGCAAGCGCGCGCTGGACAGCTCGACTTGAACGGGCGGTCGCGGGCCGGGGTAACGATCCACCATGGCCCTCACGACGCGCCCGCCCCCGAGCACGGACAGCAGCGAAACAGCCCGCCGCGCGGCCTGGACGACGCCGTTGGCATCGACGCCACGCTCGAAACGGTAGGAGGCCTCTGAATTCAGGCCCAGCCGACGCGCGGTCCGCCGAATGCTCGAAGGATCGAAGGTCGCGGCCTCGAGCAACACGCCGTGGGTGTCTTCGGACACCTCCGAGCTAGCCCCTCCCATGACCCCGGCCAGGGCCACGGGACCGTTGGCGTCGGTGATGACAACGTCCTCGGGACGGAGCTCGCGCGTCTGGTTGTCCAGGGTCACCATGCGCTCGCCCGGCAAGGCCCGCCGTACGACAATCCCGTTAGCCAGCTTGTCCAGGTCAAAGGCGTGCAGCGGGTGCCCGGTCTCCAGAAGGACGTAGTTCGTCACATCGACCAGGTTGGAGATGGCGCGCACGCCGCAGTACTGCAGGCGCAGCCGCATGGAGATCGGGCTGGGACGCACCTGCAGCCCGGTGACGAAGCTGGCCGTGTAGCGCGGGCAGGCCACGGCATCGTCGATCTGCACATCCAGCGGCGCCTCGCCCTCCACCTCGCACACCCCAGGCAACGAGGGCGTCAGCAGGCGCGTGCCGAAGTGAGCTGCCAGGTCGCGGGCCACCCCCACATGAGACAGGGCATCCGCGCGGTTTGGCGTCACGTTCACGTCCAGGACGTAATCGCGCGCGCCCACGCATTCGGCCACATCCGCCCCGGAGGGCGCCGATGGCTCCAGGACCAGTATCCCCTCGCCGCTCTCGCCCAAGCCCATCTCGGGCTCACTGCACAACATGCCCGGCGAGAACACGCCGCGGATCTCGCGCCCCTCCAAGGTTCGTCCCCCGGGCAGTTGCGCCCCCGGCGCGGCCCAGCACACCCGATGACCGGGCGGAGGCACGTTGGGCGCTCCACACACCACGTTCTCCTCACGAGTCCCCGCACGCACCCGCACGATGCGCAGCTTGTCCGCGTTGGGGTGCGGCTTCACGTCCAGCACCTCAGCGACCAGCACGCCCTTCAGCTCGTGTCCCTTGGCCTCCAGGCCCTCCACCTCGAGCCCCTGTTCGGTGAGGGCCCGCGCGACGGCGTCCGCATCGGTGCCAGCCGGGAACTCCACCAGCTCCCGCAGCCAGTTCAACGAAATCTTCATCTTCGGCCTCTATCCTGCCGGAAACTGGCGCAAAAAGCGCAAATCGTTCTCGTAGAACAGACGAAGGTCAGGCACCCCATACTTGAGCATGGCCATGCGCGACAGACCCATGCCGAACGCGAAGCCGGTCACGTCGTACTTGTCGTAACCCACGGCCTTGAAGACGTTCGGGTGGACCATCCCCGAGCCGCCGATCTCCAGCCACCCTGTTCCCTTGCACAGCCGGCAAGAGGAGCGGGCCGGCAGCTTCCCCTCGCACATGAAGCACGAGGCATCCACCTCCGCGGACGGTTCGGTGAACGGAAAGAAGCTTGGCCGCAGCCGGATCTGGGTCCCGGGACCAAAGAAGCGCTGGACGAAGAGAATCAGCGTGGCCTTGAGATCCTCGAAGCTCACGTTTTTGTCCACGTGCAGGCATTCGCACTGCGGAAACATGGGCGTGTGCGTGGCATCGTCATCGCGACGGAAGACGTTGCCTGGCGCGATGATCCTCACCGGCGGTGGCCCGGCCAACATGGTGCGAATCTGCACGGGGGAGGTGTGCGAGCGCAGAATGAGCCCGTCCTCCACATAGAACGTATCGTGCATGTCGCGCGCCGGGTGATCCGACGGCGTATTCAGCGCGTCGAAGTTGTGCCACTCGGTCTCGATCCACGGTCCCGTGCGCACCTCGAAGCCGAGTCCGGCGAAGATCGCTTCGATCTCCAGGCGCACGCGGGTCAGAGGATGCAGGGTTCCGGCGGGACGACCTCGGCCAGGCAGAGTGACGTCCACGGAACGCTGCAACTCGGAGGACAGGGCACTGTCTGCCAATGCCCGCAACCGAGCCTCCACCGCGCCCTCGATGGCGGCGCGAGCCCGGTTGGCGGCCTCGCCCACGGCGGGACGGTCCCCGGGCGGGATCCGCCCGAGGGCCTTCATCAAATCGGTGGCCTTACCCTTCCGCCCCAGATAGCGCGCCTGCACGGCGCGCATATCCTGTTCGGTGGCGAGTTGACCAATCTCTGAGGAGAACTCCTCTGTCAGGCGCTCGAAAGCCCGAATCAGATCCTGGGCCGCGGGCGCACCCTCGCTGGCCATGACGGCGGAGGGCTCTAGGCGGCAGCCTGAGCGACCTGGACCACCTTCTTGAAGGCGTTCGGGTCACTGATCGCCAGATCAGCCAGAATCTTGCGATCGAGCTTGATGCTCTTCTTCTCCAGGGCCGAAATCAGACGCGAGTAGCTCACGCCGAGTTCGCGGCTGGCCGCATTGATGCGGGCGATCCACACGCCCCGGAAGTCACCCTTCCTCTTGCGGCGGTGAAAGAGCGAGTAGCGCCACTTGCGGTGGACCGCCTCTACTGCTGCCTTCCACAGCTTGGAGCGCCCGCCACGGAACCCCTTCGCAGCCTTGCGGATGCGGTTCCGGCGTCGCGTTGTCTTGAATCCACCTTTAGCGCGGGGCATGGGTCAACTCCTACAGTCCGTAAGGGATCATCGCCTTGATCTGATGTTCCTGGCTCTTGGCGATGTATGCACCCCGGCGCAGCTTCCGTTTGTTGCCGGACCGCTTGGGGGTCAGAATGTGCCGCAGGTAGGCACGCTTCCTCTTGATGCGTCCCTTGGCCGTCAGCTTGAAGCGTTTCTTCACGCTGGATTTGGTCTTCATCTTGAGCTTGGGCATGGGAGGCGCGGAGTATATCGAGACCGCCGAGTAGTGCAAGAGGCTACAGACACAACCAGCAGCCTGGGTTGGTGTTTTCCAAAAAAAAAGCGGCGCCGATCCCGAGAGACAACGGCGCCGCGGCAAGAGCGAGGGACGGCTACGGCTTCGGCACGGGCGGCGAGAAACCAGGACGCGGCGCAGGAGACTGAGGCGGACGTGGCGCAGACGTCGCAGGTCCGCCGCCGGCGCTTCCCACGGGCCCCGCCGGCGCAGGCCCTCCGGCTGGCCGAATGACACCCGAGCGAGGGCCGATCACCATCACCATGCGGCGACCTTCCATCGAGGGCTTCTGCTCCACGGCAGCGATGTCCAGGCAGGCCTTGACGACCTGGTCCAACATGGACTGCCCGGTTTCCGGGTGCACGATCTCGCGCCCACGGAAGACGACGACCAGCTTGCACTTGTTGCCTTCGCCCAAGAAGCGTCGGATGTGCTTCAGCTTGAATTCGAAGTCGTGGGTGTCGGTCTTGGGCCGGAGCTTGATCTCCTTGATCACCACCGTCGACTGGTGTCGACGCGAGGCTTTCTCCTTCTTGGACTCCTGGTACTTGAACTTGCCGTAGTCCATGATCCGGCATACCGGAGGCACAGCACGGGGGCTGACCTCCACCAGATCGAGCATCTGCTCCTCGGCAAGCCGCAAAGCCTCATGGGTTGGCAAGATGCCGACCTGTGAGCCGTCGGCACCGATCACACGCACCTCGGGGACGCGAATGCGCCTCCCGACGCGGTAGTTGTCCGGGGCGCTGCCCCCACCGGAATATCCGCCTGGCCTAGGGATGGTCTTTCCTCCTGCGTTTGCCGCCGCGCTACGACGGGCCTGACCCGGATTGGCCAGTTCCGCCCACCACGGGTGGAACCGCCTCGGCCACCAGCTTCTTTGCCATCTCGTCGAGAGGCGTTGCCGGCATTTGCTGACCTTCCCGCGTTCGCGGCGAAACCACGCGAGCGGCCATGTCTCTCTCTCCCACGACCAACATGTAGGGAATCTTCTCGAGCTGCGCCCGCCGAATCTTGGCGTTGAGCTTGTCAGACGACAGGTCAGCGTCCACGCGCAAACCAGCCGCGCGCAAATGGTTTTCGACCTCACGCCCGTAAGCGTCGGCCTTCTCGCTCACGGTCACCACACGCGCCTGCACGGGGGAAAGCCAGAGAGGGAATGCGCCCGCGAAGTGTTCGATGAGCACCGCGATGAATCGTTCGACCGAGCCGAACAACGCCCGGTGAATCATGACGGGCCGCTTGCGCGAACCGTCCTGTGCCACGTATTCGAGCTCGAAACGCTGGGGTAGCTGAAAGTCGAGCTGGAAGGTGGTGCACTGCCATTCGCGCCCCAGCGCATCGCGAATCTTGAGATCGATCTTGGGGCCGTAGAAAGCCCCGCCGCCCTCGTCCACCTCGTAGGGCATGCGCGCGGCCTCAAGGACGCGCTTGATGGCGGCCTCCGCGTCGTCCCAGACCTGGGGATCGCCCATGAAGTCCGCGGGACGCGTCGCCAGGAAGGCCTTGACGTCAGTGAATCCAAAGGTGTTCAGCAGATCCAGGCCGAACCGCACGCAGGCGGCCATCTCCTCCTCGATCTGGTCCTCGCGCAGGAACAGGTGGGCGTCGTCTTGCGTGAAGCCGCGCACGCGCAGCAGTCCGTGCAGCACGCCCGACCGCTCGTAGCGATAGACGGTGCCCAACTCCGCGTAGCGCACCGGCAGCTCACGGTAGGAGCGGAGCTGCGAGCGGTAGATGGCGATGTGGAACGGGCAGTTCATGGGCTTGACCAGATAGCGCTGGCCTTCAAGCTCCATGCCGCCGAAGAGATTCTCCTTGTAGTGCGCCAGGTGCCCGGACTTCTCGAGCAGCTGCTCACGTGCGATGTGCGGCGTGTACACCGGCTGGTAACCCCGGCGCACCACTTCCCGCCGGATGAGGTCCTCTAGCGTCTCGCGCACGACGGCGCCCTTTGGGTGCCAGAGCACGAATCCCGGCCCCACCAGCTCGTCTACTGAGAACAGGTCGAGTTGCTTGCCCAGCACGCGGTGGTCGCGACGCTTGGCCTCTTCAATCCGATCCAGGTGGGCCTTGAGCTCGTCCTTCGAGCCAAAAGCGGTGCCGTAAACCCGCTGGAGTTGCGGGTTCCGCTCGTCACCACGCCAGTAGGCGCCAGCGAACGACAGGACTTTGAAGGCCTTGATCTGCCCGGTGCGCTCCACGTGGGGGCCGGCGCACAGATCCACGAAATCGCCGTGCTGGTAGAGCGAGATCTCCTCGCCCTCGGGAATGGAGCGAATGATCTCGACCTTGTACGTCTCGCCGAGCCCTTCGAAGAGCCGGAGGGCCTCGTCACGCGAGACCACCTTGCGCTCGAAGGCAAGGTCCTGCGCGATGATCTTGGCCATCTCGGCCTCGATCCTCTCGATGTCCTCGGGGGCGAACGGCTCCGTATCGAAGTCGTAGTAGAAGCCGCTCTCGATGGCCGGACCGATCGTCACCTTGGCCTTGGGCCGCAGGCGGCGAACCGCATCCGCCATAACGTGAGACGCCGAATGGCGCAGACGAGACAAGGGATCGTCGGGTACATCCCCCTTGTTACGGGGGCGAATCACCGGTCGTTCACTCACGGCTTGAAATCTCCGAACGCGAACATCCGGCGCGAACGACGAGGGCGCGGCCCAGGGCTGGCAAGCCGCCCGTCCGCGCGGACTGCGTATGCAAGGGTGAAGGGTTCAACGAGACGCGCGAAGATACCACCGGGCGGCCCCACACGCTTGCGAAGCCGCAAGCGGATGACCAGCTTCCCGCCCGGGAACCCAGGCGACCAACTGGCCGGGTTCCGCCCCCTCTCTCAGCGTTGCCATCAATAGCAGTAGGCACGGGCGGGATTGAACCGCCGACCCCTACCGTGTCAAGGTAGTGCTCTCCCACTGAGCTACGTGCCTGTATTTCTGTCCAGTTCAGGCGCGCTACCTTAGCCACAGGGATGCGTGTGTCAAGGACAGAGTGTGGATTTGTGTCAGTTGCTGCGGCTCAGAGCGTACGAGCCAGGGCAGCAACCTGGACCTCAGCCGCGCCAGCCCGCAGGAGGACGCGGGTGCACTCGGCCAGAGTGGCCCCGGTAGTCATGACGTCGTCCAGGAGAAGAACACACCGGCCCTCTACCCTCCCCGGCCGAGCCACGGAGAAGGCGCCCGCCAGGATGCGGCGCCGGGCCGCGGGAGACTCCCTGCCCAGGGCCGGTGTATCACGCACGCGCTGGATGCCGTCGCCGAGGAGGTCGAGGTGCTGGCCCTCCCGAGACAGCCAGCGCCTCACGATGCGCAGGATCTCGAGCGCCTGATTGAAGCCTCGTTCGCGCAAGCGGCGACGGTGGAGAGGCACGGGGCAGAGGCAATCGACGCCGGTTTGGGCGGCGGCTCTCACCAGGGGCAGGATGAGTGAGCCCAGGGGATGGGCAAGCGGTCGCTCCCGGCCGTGCTTGTAGCGGAGAATGGCCTGGGTCAAGGCGCCCCCGTACGCCATGGCACACCAGGCGCGCGAGAACGGCCAGGGATGAGCCAGGCAGCCTGGGCAGCGGCTCTCCGTCGTCGAGCTGCCGACCCCGTCGAGAGGCCGCCCGCACCCCGCACAGGCTGGCGCGACCGATACCAGAGCCCCCTCGCAGACCGCGCAGAAGCTCCGCCCGGGCTCGACCAGAGCCGCGCAGGCAGCGCAGCGGGCGGGCCACAGCAGTTGGGCAATAAAGCGAACCATGGCGCGCCTATCGGCCTTCTGGCGCGGCGGTTGCGGGGCGCGGCTCAGGAGGGCCTAGGGCGCCTTCTCGTAAAGGGCGTCGATGACGTGCGCGTAGCGGCTGGCGACCACATCTCGTTTCACCTTGAGACTGGGCGTGAGCTCGCCCGTGCTCTCGGAGAACTCGGCCGGCAGAATGGCGAAGCTCTTGAGGGTCTCGTAACTGGCCAAGCGCGCGTTCAATGCGCTCACCGCGTCCTCGACGGCGGCGCGCAATTCCACCGAGATAGCGGCGCGGGCGGGATTGCCGGCCCCGAATTGCCGCACCGCCGGCTCGGACGGCGTGATGAGCGCCACGCAGTGGGAGCGCTTGTCCCCGAACACGACCACCTGACTGACCAGCGGGCAGCGCGCCTTGAGCGCGTTTTCGATCATCTGGGGGGCGACCTTCTTCCCTCCGGCGGTGACGATGAGATCCTTCTTGCGATCGACGATGCACAGGAACCCGTCGTCAACCACACCGATGTCGCCGGTATGGAACCAGCCCTCCGAGTCGATCGCCTCGGCGGTGGCCGCGGGGTTGTCGTGGTAGCGCCCGAACACGGACGGACCGCGCAGGAGGATCTCGCCGTCGGTGGCGATGCGATACTCGATGGCGTCGATGGCCGGCCCCACGGTTCCGAGGCGGTAGTTGTTCCAGCGGTTCACGAATGCGGCGGCCGCTGTCTCGGTCAAACCGTAGCCCTCGAGGATGAGCAGGCCGACCGAGTGGAAGAACTCGGCGATCTCCGTGGCCAGCGGCGCGCCCCCGCAGATGAGGAAGCGACACCGATCGAGGCCCAGGCGTCGCCGCAGCTTGGAAAGGACCAGCCTCTCGGCCAGGGCGTGCTGAGAGCGCAGCAGCGCCCCAGGTTGCTTGCCCCGGCGCAGGGCCGCTGCGTGCCGAGCGCCCACGGCGAGTCCCCACGCCACCACGGCGCGCTTGGGCGCCAGCCCCTGCTTGATGCCCGCCTGCACCGCCGTGTACAGCTTCTCGAAGATACGCGGCACGCCGGCCATGAAGGTCGGGCGGACCTCGACCAAGTCGAATTTGATGCGGGCCAGACCGTCCGAGAACGCAATGGGCGCACCGGCGAGGATGGGCGCCCATTCGATCTCTCGGCCCAAGACGTGGGCCAGCGGCAGAAACAGGTACTGCTCGTCCGTGTCGCGCAGATTGAAGGCGCGGATGGCGCTCTCGAACGAGGCGACCATGTTCCGATGGGTCAGCACCACGCCCTTGGGCCGACCGGTTGTTCCAGACGTGTAGATGATGGTGAACGGGTCGTCGGAGCACACGCTGGCGCCACGGCGGTCCAAATCGCCGGGATGTGCGGCCAGCCAATTCTCTCCACTGGCCCGCAGGGCAGAGAGGCTGATGGGGGCGTGGGCCGGGCCAAATCCTGACAGCACCTCGGCCATGCGAACCCCGGTCCGGCCTTGGCCGTCCGGCTTCTCGAACGAGACGTCGCCATCGACGTGGATGAGACGCAACTCCGGGTTGGCCCCCATGAGCGGCAGGAGCTTCTCCAGTTGGGCGGCGTCCTCGGCAATCACGGCACGGGCGCCGCTGTCCTTGATGATGAAGGCACACTGCTCGGCTGTGCTGGAAGGATAGATGGGAACCGAAACGGCACCCGCCAGAACCAAAGCCACATCGCATAGCACCCATTCCAGGCGCGTGCGACACAGGACAGCAACCGAATCCCCCGGCTTGACTCCCACGTCGATCAGCCCAGCCGCGATGGTCCGGGCCGCCAGGTCAGCCTGTTGCCACGTGATGGCATCCCACTGGCCGTTGCGTCGCACCCGGAAGGCGACGCCCTCGCCGGCTCGCGCCGTCTGCTCACGCCAGATGTCACCAGCCGTCCGTCCGGGCAGGTCGCAACTGGCGCAGGGCGCAACGAGAGCCGTGGTCATGGGAGGCAGATAGTTGTCCGGTACCAAAGCGTACGTCAACACGCTGCCGAGGAGAGGCGCACCGCTCCGGGGTTGTGCCCGTTCAACTCCTCCCGTATCATTCCCCGCCTAGCCTAGTCCCACTTAGCTTCGTCTTAGCTTTGCTCGCTGGCTCAGCGTTGTGGCGACCATGGTTACTCAGTCCCTGCCATCGCGATATCGCATCATCGAAGAAGTCGGCCAGGGCGGCATGGCCGTGGTTTACCGTGCCGAAGATCGCACCCTGAACCGGGAAGTCGCGGTCAAGGTTCTGCACGCCCACCTGCTGGCTGAACCCGAGTCCAAGGCCCGCCTGGAGCGCGAGGCCCACGCGGTGGCCAAGCTGAACCACGACGGCATCCTGCAGATATTCGACTATTCGGGCGGGGACTCGCCGTCGTCATTCATCGTCACCGAATTCATCGACGGCCAAACCCTCAAGCAGTTCCTGGCCAGCCGCCGTCTGCCGGTTCCCGAGTTGGCCGCCCTCATCGTGCTGGAGGTGGGCGCCGCGCTGGCCCACGCGCACTCACTGGGCATCATCCATCGCGATGTGAAGCCCGAGAACATCATGGTGCGCCGAGACGGGGCCATCAAGCTGATGGACTTCGGCGTGGCGCAGGTGGTGGACCTGGAGCGAATGACCGTGACTGGCCAGATCCTGGGCTCACCCGCCTATATGGCGCCCGAGGTCCTGGACGGCAGGCAGCTCGACGTTCGCAGCGACATCTTTTCCATCGGTGTCGTGCTGTACCAGATGGCGACGGGGGTGTTGCCCTTCGCGGGCAAGAACCCGCACGAGGTTCTGCGCCGGGTGGCCGAGGGGCGCTTCGCGGATCCGCGCACCGTCAATCGGCTGGTCTCGGATCAGATGGCGCGCATCATCACGCGGGCCATGGCCCATGCGCCCGAGGAGCGATACCCGGGCGTTCAGGCCATGCTGGATGATCTGCGGGCCTACGTCGGCGACGCGGGCTTGAACTCGTCACACGACGAGCTTCGCCACTACCTGACCGATCCGGATGTCTACGAAAAGACGCTACCCGCGCGCCTGGTGGCGGCCCTCGTCACCTCGGGGCAGCGGGAGCAGGCGGAGGGCCGCAGCGCCCGCGCCCTGGAGCTATGGAACCGGGCTCTGGCCCTGGAGCCGGAGAATGCGACCGTGCTGGCCGAACTGCGCCGGCTCGAACACCGGGAGCGGGTCCGACGCATCGCCATTGCCAGCGCGGCGGTGCTGGCCTTGGGCGGGCTGGTCCCCGGGATCGTCCTCGTGGCCGGCACCGCCGTCAACACGCCTCCCCAGGCAGGCCGGCGCGCGACGCCCCTGGCCGCCCCGGCCAAGACCAAGACGGCAACGTCACGTCCCAAGCCGACCGCACCCGCCGCCACTGTGGCCTCGGCCGAACCGCCCACCCCCCAGCCCGTTCGCGCCCGGGATCCGCGTCGCGAGGCTCGGAAGACCGTGGCGGAGCGGCCCGCCGTGCGAGAGGACACACCAAGCCAGGAGGCAAGCAGCGTGGCCCCTGCACCCCGCCCGGTGCCCACCGTGACGCTGACGCTCGGGCCGAACCCGGCCAAGGTCGAAGTGTGGATGGACGGGGAGAAGCGCTTTGACTTCGGTCCCCAGCAGAACCGCATCGAGGTCCCGTGGGGCGAGCCGCACAAGCTGGAGTTCCGCAACGACCGCTGCTGCAATCCCAAGGAAGTCATCGTGGGTCCGCAGGTGTATCGGCCGCCGGGAGACCACCTGTTCGTCAACCTGGATCCCAAGCCCGCACGTCTGTCGGTCACGCTGCAGCCGCCTCGACAGGGCGCCAACATCCTGATCCGCCAGGTGGGGGACGGCGTGGCCACCCCCTGGCGCACGTCGGCCCGTCCGGGCGAGAAAGTGCCGGTTCCCTTTGACGCCGGCGAGGAGATGCGGAAGAGTCTCGAAGTGGTGGTCTTCCTGGGAGAAAAAACCGTTGTTGAGCCGGTCACGCTGACCGCGGGAGAGACGCGCCAGGTTTCGGTTCGACTGGACGAGTAGCTTGCCTTCCGGTCTCATCCTCTTTCTGCTTCTGCTTCCCATGGCGCCCGCGGACGGCCGCACGCGCGTGGAGCGCGACCCGGCGCTTGCCAAGCCCATCCCGGTCCGCCGCGCCCAGTTGGGTCCCGGCGAGGAGCTCCAGCGCGGCAAGAACGCGTTCGATCGCGGCGAGTACGGCCGGGCCATCGAGGTCCTCTCGCCCCTGCTGTACCCGGACATTCGACTCGAATCAGAGAGCCAGATCGTCCAGGCACACCGGATGCTTGGCGTGGCCCAGCTCTTTGCGGGGGACGAGCCGAAGGCCGCGCAGGAGTTCCGCAAGCTGCTGCAGGTTCGTCCCGACTACCGCTTCGATCCCCTGCTCGATCCGCCTCAGGTGGTGGACTTTTTCAACGGCGTGCTTCGCGACCACGAGGCCGAGCTGGCCCGGCTGGAGGCCAAACGCCGGGAGGCCGAACGGGCGCGCGAACGAGACCTCGCGGAATGCGAGAAGGTGCGCGGCGGGCCCGCGGTCATCGAGCGAAAGGTGGGCCGCAACTCCTTTGCGGTGAATTTCATCCCCTTCGGTGCCGGGCAGTTCCAGAACGGGCATCGCCGCAAGGGCTGGGCCTTCCTGGTCGGTGAATCGACGCTGGCCGCCGTCTCCCTGGGCGCCTTCGCCACCAATCTGGCGCTCTACGGCCTTCGCCCCAAGCTGGGCTGCAAGTACGAGACGAACGGTCAGCCCTGCCCGCGCGACGCCTGGGATCACACGGATGAGAACCGCTCGCGCTTCCTGCTGCGCACGCAGGTCACCAGCGGTGCCCTCTTCCTCGCGGCGGCCGCGTGGGGGGTGCTCGACGCGATCTATTTCTACCAACCCGAGGTTCACCTCGGAGACACGCCGGTTCCGCAGCCCTCGCACGCCCTGAGGCTTGCGCCGATGGTGCTCCCGCACACGCTGGGGACCGGTCTGTCCTTCCGTTTCTGACGGGAAACAGGGAGACTGCACAGCCATGGCGACGCTACGGATTCATGCGCCAGGGACGGGCGTGAAGGTGTACCACATCTACAAGAAGCTCACGTCCATGGGCAAAACTGAGGGGGTGGACATCCTGCTGCCCGATCCTCTTCTCGCCGATACGCACGCGCACATTCACTTCGATGGTCGCGACTTCAACATCGCCGTCACCGAGAAAGACGCCGACCTGCATGTGAACGGACGGCGCCGCACAAAGCATCGCCTGGCCCAGGAGGACCGCATCCGTCTGGGCAGCGTGGAGATGGAGTTCTCGCTCTATGACGAGCCGGTCACCGATGACGTGGCGGCCCAGACCATGGCCGAGCTCAACTCGTATAAGCGCCTGTTCGAGTTCTCGCAGAAGCTGATGGGCAACTACGAGATCCCGGTGCTCCTGGACCAGCTGCTCGACGTGGTCATTCAGGTCACGAACGCGGACAAGGGCTTCATCGTCCTCGTCGAGTCGGGCGAGCCGGTGGTCAAGGTGGCGCGCAACCTGCGTCGCGAGACCATCTCGGACGCGGTCAGCCACCTCTCGGATGCCATTCTGGCGCGGGTCATCGAGACCCGGCAGCCGCTCATCGTCTCCGACGCCCTCAACGATACGAGCTTCAAGAATTCGCTGTCCGTCATGAACCTGCGCCTCACGTCGGTGATGTGCGTGCCGCTGCTGGAGCGCGGCAACCTCATCGGCATCATCTACGTGGGCAACGACAACGTGGCCCAGCTCTTCGACGAGGCGGCGCTGGAGATCCTGACCATCTTCGCGGCCCAGGCCTCGCTGGTCATTCGCAACGCCCTGCTGGTTAACGAGCTGCAGCTCGACAACCGCTCCCTGCAGGAGCGCATCGAGCGCATCCGCTTCGGTGAAATCGTGGGTTCCTCGCCAGCCATGCAGGAGGTCTTCCGCAAGGTGCAGCGGGTGGCGACCACGGACATTACGGTCATGGTCACCGGCGAAACCGGCACGGGCAAGGAGCTCATCGCACGCGAGATCCACAACCGCTCGCCGCGCGCCAAGGGCCCCTTCGTCAGCATCAACTGCGGCGCCATTCCCGAGAACCTGCTGGAGTCCGAGCTCTTTGGGCACGTGCGGGGAGCCTTCACGGGCGCGGTGGCCAACAAGCTGGGGCGGTTCCAGAGCGCCAACAAAGGCACCCTGCTGCTCGACGAAATCGGTGAGATGCCCCTGCCCCTGCAGGTCAAGCTGCTTCGCGCCCTGCAAGACCGCTGCGTGCAACGCGTGGGCGACACCAACACGGAGCCGGTGGACATTCGAGTCATCGCCGCCACCAACCGGGATCTGGAGGCCGAGACCAAGGCAGGCCGATTCCGCGAGGACCTCTACTACCGACTCAACGTCGTGCACCTGCACCTGCCGCCCCTGCGCGATCGCGGGGACGACATCGTGGTGTTGGCCCGTTATCTCCTGTCGCGCCACGCGGGAGAATTCGGCAGCAAGGTGCGCGGCTTCACGCCGGCCGCCATCTCGGCCATCAAGCGCTATCGCTGGCCCGGGAACATTCGCGAGATGGAGAACCGAATCAAGAAGGCGCTGGTGCTCGCCGACAAGGCGCTGCTGGGCCCCGAGGACATGGGCATCGAGTCCGGCGAGTTGCCCGCCATCATGAGCCTGAACGAGGCCCGCGAGCGCTGGCAGCGCAACTACATCAACGAGGTGCTCAGCCTCAACGGCGGCAACCGCACCAAGACGGCCCGCGACCTGGGCGTCGACCCTCGAACCATCTTCAGGCACCTGGAGCGCGAGGAGTCCGGCGGCGCGACCGAGTCTCTGTGCCCCGAGGAGACGTGAAGACAGCCGCTCTCGAACAGCTCTGCATCGTGGCGGTCCTGGGGACAGCGGGACTTGGCTGCGTCGTGCCGGTGGGTCCGGAGTTTCAGGATCCCGAGGACAACTACCCGCCCTACGTCATCGACAGCAATCCGCCCGTGGGCGCCTTCGTCACGGTGGTGGGTGGGGCTCCGGCCACGATCCAGGTCAAGGTGGGCGACGCCAACGCCCAGGACAGGCTGTACGTGCGCTGGCTCTTCGACTATCCCGCGGCCACGGCAGGGGCGGCCGTGGCTCCCCCCGTCCTGGACGCCATCCTGCCTGCCGGAACGGAGCGCGGTGTGCTCAATCTGGCGCCCGACTGTGCCGAGCACAGACTGGCCGCCAGCTTGAATCCACACCGGCTCATGCTGGCCGTCTCCGATCGCGAGTTCCTTCCCCCGGAGCAATCCCCGAGCGCGGCCCCCTACGACACCGTGGCCCCGGGGGGTGAGGTCCTGCGCGCGGTGTGGACCGTCAATGTGGATTGTTCGAAGTGATTCCCTGCATTGGTGGTTTGACAATTACCGGGACGCCCCGTAGCTTGTGGGTGTCCGTCGGCGCTCCGACGGATGCGCGCTCCTCGCTGGGAGCCCCCGCCCAATCCCCTTGGGCGTTCGGTTCGTAGCCGTACACCTTGTCTTCCCCCAACTCACCGCAAGAATTCCGCCAGTACCGACGTCTCCTCGGATGGACCGTTCTGCTCCTGGTCGTGCTGGGCAGTACGTACATGATGGTCTCGGTCGGCGTGACCATCTACCGTCGGCGCCACGCGATTCCGGTCAGCGCGCCGGTCAGCGCGGAGGTGACAGACGCCGAGTTGGCGAGCTGCTTGGAGGAACTGCAGGACGTCTCGGTGGCCCTGCGCAAGTACCTCGAACGCTCGCACCATCTGCTGGGCGAATACGATTCCGCGGATGCGCAGCGGAGCGAAATCCAGCGCTGGGCAGAGGAAGGCGAGATCTGGCGGGCGCAGTGGGTGGTGCTCGGGCGACGCTGCCATTTCGGCGAAGTGCGCCCCGCCCGCGCCCGCAAGGAACAGGAAGCCATGGCCGCGGTGTACGAGGATCTGGGGACTATCCAGGCCACATACACCGATGAGCTGAAGCGATTCGGTCGGGAGATGATGCCTCGCCTGGATCGCATCAAAGAACGACTTGAGAAGATTGGCGATGGGTTCTTGCCGAGCCCGTCGCACGCAGGAGAGAAGGAATGACCGCGCAGGTAGATATGGATGGTACGAACACCCCCACAACCAGTCCCGAGGCCACGGCCCCGCGTACCACGTTCGCGGATCTGGGCCTGCGGCCTGAGGTTCTGAAGGCGGTGACCGAGATGGGCTTCTCGGAGCCCATGGAAGTGCAGGCGGTGACCCTGCCCCTGGTGCGCGCAGGCCGCGACATCATGGTTCAGTCGCGCACGGGCTCGGGCAAGACGGCGGCGTTCGGCATCCCCTTCGCCGATGTGGTTGCGGACGTCAACCAGAAGGCCGTGCAGGCATTGGTGCTTCTGCCCACCCGGGAGCTGGCCCTGCAGGTGGCCGCTGAGGTTGCCCGCATTTGTGCCCACACCGGCCTGAGCGTGGTGCCGGTCTACGGCGGCGCGCCCATGGGCCGACAGATCGAGCAGCTCCGCGCCGGCGCCCAGATCGTCTGCGGAACCCCGGGCCGCGTCCTCGATCACCTGCGGCGGGGAACTCTGAAGCTCGATTCGGTCAAGTGTGCCGTCCTCGATGAGTGCGACGAGATGCTCTCCATGGGCTTCCAGGAGGACATCGAGGCCATCCTCGAGCACACGCCGCAGGACAAGCGGCAGACGCTGCTCTTCTCGGCCACCATGCCCGAGGGCATTCAGCGCATCGCCCGTCGCTTCATGCGCAACCCCGAGTTGGTCAAGCTGTCGGCCGACTTCGTGGGCGTGCACCAGATCCGGCACACCTATTATTCGATTCCGGCCGGCCAGCGCGAGGCCGAGCTCATGCGCGTGCTGGACTTCGAGAACCCCGAGCGGGCCATCATCTTCTGCAACACGCGCGAGGAGACCGGCCGCGTCGCCGAGTTCCTACGCAAGCAGGGGCTAGACGCCGAGGCCATCTCCTCGGATCTCTCCCAGTCCGAGCGCGAACGGGTCATGACCCGCATGCGCACGCACGGCATCCGCTTTCTGGTGGCGACCGATGTGGCGGCACGCGGGATCGATCTGGAGAACCTGCCCTTCGTCATCAACTACACGTTCCCCGAGTCGCCCGAGATCTATATCCACCGCACGGGGCGAACCGGGCGGGCGGGCCGCTCGGGCCACGCCATTTCGCTCATCGGCCCCACCGAGGTGGGCTCGTTCTACTACCTCAAGCTGCTCTACAAAATTCGACCCGAGGAGCGCACGCTCCCGTCGGAGGCGGAGGTTCGCTCCAAGCGGGAGGGCGAGAGTCTGATTGCCCTGCGGGCGCAGTTGCCCGGCGACCCGGGTGCGGACTGGCGCTCTCTGGCTCGGCGCCTGATGGGTGCCGTCGACGGCGAGCGTCTGGTGGGGGCGCTGCTGCGAGGCGCTCTGGGTGAGCACAAGACCACGGCGCCCCGAGCCGAGGCCCCAGCAGCCCAGCCGTCCGAAGACTCGCCCCCGGCGCCTCCTGCCCCCGCGCCCGCCGAATCACGGCCGGCCTCGCGCGAGCGACCGGATCGAGAACGCAGCCGCGAGCGCGGCTCACGCGATGGACGCGGGCGGCGCCCGGAACGCGAACGGCCGGCTCGTGAGCGCGTGCCGGAACGCCCCTCGGCCGAGCGGCCCAGCCCCGAGAAAGAGGCAACCAGCGCGCCCGAACGCACCGTGGAGCGTGAGCGTCCGACGGCGGTGGAGAAGCCCGCGACGGAGCGCAACCGCTTTGGCGAGCCGCGCAACGGCACATCACGTTCGCGCGCGGCAACGTCGCCCGCCGAGGAGCCGCGCGAATTCTGGGAGGTGTGGAGCGAGGAAGTGGGCCGCACGCCCGCATCGACCAGCGCCCCCGCGCCGCAGGCTGCAACAGAGCCCGTCTCGAACGCGCCGAGCCCGAGTGTAGCCCCTGGCTTGGTCCGTCTCTATGTCAACATCGGACGCAAGGACGGCGCCTCAAACGAGGACGTGGCCGCTGTTCTGGCAGGTGCGGGTTTCGCCGTCCCCGCCAGCGACATCGAGACCATGAACACGCACAGCTACGTCAACGTGTCCGCCTCCGAGGGCGAGAAGCTGTGCACCGTGCTCCCCGGACGGGAGTTCAACGGCCGGGCCATCGTCTGCGAGACGGCACGTCCGCCGCGACGTCGTTAGGCGCTGAAGCAGCCCCGGCCTCTCGCATCGCCGGCGGCACGTCGCAAGGCCGCGACCTGGGGCTACTCGGGGATTGGCTTGAGCTCGGGTGGCCGAGGCGCGGTGATCCTGGGCGCGCGCGGGAGGGGGGCCGAACGGTCCACGGTTCGCGCGGGCGCGGCGTGCTTTTCCCGCGGGCCGCGACGCGTCTGCTTGTTGTCGGCAGCCGACGACGGGGTCGGGTCGACGGGCACCGGCGGCTCGGGTGCAGCGGCCGGGACAGCGGGCACAGGGGCCGCAGGCGGTTCGGCTTTATGGACCTCGGGCGGCGTGGGAATGGGCGCGGCCACGACGGGCCGCGTCTCGGCCGCCGGGAGGGGCACAGGTGCGGCAACCGGAGCGCTCGTGTCGCGGCCGAGTAACAGCCACAGCGCCGCGCCGAAACCGAGCGCCACTCCCAAGGCGATGATGGCCACCTTCTGCTTGCCACCGCCCGCGGGAGGCCGTGCTTCCGGCCTCTCGTCGAAGATGGATGTCGCGGCCGGCGCTCGCCGCGCCGCCGTGGCCCTGTCCTTGGGAGCTGTCGCGCGCGGTGCGTGGATCGAAGCGGAACGGTTGGCGCCTCCGAGGGCGCGCGTGGCACCCGGCCGCGACTCGGCCACATCGCCCTCGGGCCCGAGACAAGTCGTGACCGCCTCGAGAAACTCGGCCATGGACTGGTAGCGGCTATCGCGCTCCTTCTCCAAGGCCTTGAGCACCAGGGCGTCCATCTCGGGCGTGATGGCCAAATCGGGCCGCCGCACGCTGGGAGGAACCGGATCCTCCATCATGTGCTTGGTCAGCATGGCCATGAACGACTCGGCCACGAACGGCGTCTGCCCCGTGATGAGGTGGTAGATGATGCAGCCGACCGCGTACACGTCCACGCGGTGATCCGCGTCCTTGCCCTCGGCCTGCTCAGGCGCCATGTACTCGGGCGTCCCGAAGATCATGCCCGTGCGGGTCAGGCGCGGCGCGTTTTCGTCGCCCGCGCCCATGACCTTGGCAATGCCGAAATCCAGGATTTTGACGAAATCCGGCTGCCCCTCGCGGTGAATGAGGAAGATGTTCTCGGGCTTCATGTCCCGGTGGACGATGCCCTTGTCGTGAGCCGCGCGAAGGGCGCGGCAGATCTGCATGATGATGTTCCGCGCCCGCGGCCACGGCAGCGCCCCGTCTGAGCGCACCAGATTGCCCAGATCCTGGCCATCCAGGAACTCCATAGCGATGTAGACGTAGCCGTCGCCGGCCTGGCCGAAATCCGAGATGTCGATGACGTTCTCGTGGCCGATGCGTGAGGCACTGCGCGCCTCCTGCAGAAAGCGAGCAACCAGGTCGGGCCGGCGCGCCAACTCGGGCGCCAGCACCTTGAGCGCCATCTTCTTCTGGATGACCACGTGCTCCGCCAAATAGACGGCGCCCATCCCACCTTCCCCCAAGCGGCGGATCACGCGATACCGATCGGCCACCAATTGATCGAGAAGCGGATCGGTGCCCAGCGAAGGGGTCTCACCAACGGTCATCTTTGTGCACTTTAGCATGGACACCGCTACAATGGCCCCGGCACCAGCATGGCCAGCATCGTCGTGTACATGGATGCCCGTGATGGCGTTGTGACCGGTCCGGCCCGCTTCGCTCTCGGGGAGGCTCGCCGCGTGGCTGATGAGCTTGGGGCGACCGTGTACGCGCTCGTCGCGCTGCCCCCAACGTCGGGCGACCAACTCGATAGCTTGGCGGCGCAGATCGGCGCCGGCGGTGCGGATCGGATTCTCTGCTGCGCGGACCAGGCCCTGGCGGGGCCGCCCCTGGACGCCACCCACGGTGCGCTGCTGGCCGGCGTAGCCGACCGACTGCGGCCCAACCTGTTCCTATTCCCGCCGGGAGGCAGCGCAGCCCAGCTCGCACCTTCGCTGGCCGTGCGCAGTGGTGCGGCCTTCCTTCCCTGCGCCTCGATCGAAGTCCGGGCCCACCGTGCCGAGTCCTCCGCGCGCCTTATCCTGCGCTGCTGGCGGGCAGCCCACGACGGGCAGCGCACCATCGACGTTTGCGATCTCGAACGCCCCGTGGTCGCCACCCTGTCCAGCGGAATCATTCGCGGCTCACGGGGCGAGCCGGCCGCGGAAATGGAGATGCTGGTCTGTGCGCCGGCCGATGCCCGCCTGCCGCGCATCCTCAGCGCGGAACCCGACCCGGCCGCAGAGGTGGCCGTGGCCCGATCGCTCGTTGTCATCGGAAAGGCCATCGACTCGTCTACCCTGGCACGGCTGCAGGCCGCCCTGCCCGCTCAGGCGCTGGCGCTGGCCGAGGGCGATGCCCGTTTGGCAGGTCTGGATACCGCCTGTCCCGAACGCCTGCTCGTTCTCGCGGCCGGAGCCGACTGGCGCTGTCCCAGAATCGCGCCCGGCACGACGGTTGCGCTGATTGCAGACAAGGGCCAGGAGACCGCGCCGGCCCGTCTCGTCGCCCGCCCCGAGAAGGATGAACTGGGAGGGCTCGTGGCCGCACTGGAGTCGGCGGCGCTCCACGGAGAGACACCGTGAACATCGCGGTGTGCATGGAATCGCCGTCTGGCCGGGCAAGTCGCCGCGCCCTCTCCTTCGCGTTGCGCCTGGGAGCCGAGCATCCCGTGACTATCCTGTGCGTGGGAGCCCAAGAGCCGCCGGCCGTACGCACGTCCGGCGCGCAGAGGGCCGTGTGCGTCAGGGACGAGGCTTTGGCCGCGGCCGATCACGCCACGCGCGCCCTGGTCCTGGCCGAGGGAGCCCGCCACCTGCACGCGGATCTCGTTCTGGCGGGGGCGGCCTCTGATGATGAGGGCCGCGGCTTGGTGCCCGCCGCTTTGGCCCACCAGCTCCACGTGCCCATCCTGGCCCACGCGCAGTCTTTGGCCTTGGCCGCGGCGGACGAATTCGCCATCACCTTGTGCAGCGGGGGCCAACGCCTCCGGCTGGGTCACAAGGGGCCGCTCGTGGTGACCGTTGCGCCGCATCGGGAGGAGGTCCCGCAGACCAACGACGCGGCTCCACCGCTGGCATGGGAGTTCCTTTCACTCGCGCAGCTCGGTCTGGATGCCAGCCGGCTCCTGCGCCGGCCGAACCTGCTGGGAGAGCTGGAACAGCCAGCCAGGCCTGAGGTGCTGAGCGTGAGCGCGCTCGTGGCCCGCTGGCTACGGAAGTAGGCGGTCGTGATCCGAGGCTGAAGCTCGGCCTGGACTCAGGTCGCCCTGAGGGCGAGCTGTCTCTGAGCGAATGAATGGAGGCCGCTCAGGGATTCTTCCCGTCGCAGCCGGGTCACAACCCGTACGGCGACGGCCACGGGCGGTTAGCCTTCGCGCGCCACTTGGGGGATCAGGTCTTCCAGGGTTTCCTTGTGGTTGAGGGAAGGGTCGTCGAGCACGCGCTCGAGCAGGCATTCGAGCACCCGGCCGACATGGCGGCCGGGGCCGGTCCCGAGAACGCGCATCACATCCGCCCCGTTGACCGCCAGATCCTTCAGGCCCAGGGCCGCGTCCTCGGCGGCCACGCGGGCAATGCGCTCACGTAGCTCGCGCGTCTCGCCCTGCGGATCCTCGCCCTGCCCGCGGCTGGCGATGTCCGCCTCGCGCAAGGCAAAGAGCAGCGGCAGGCGGTCTGTGCCCACGCGTCGCACGAAGCGGCGAACCGTGCCGTCGGTCCAATCGGGCTGGTAATAGAACATGTGTCCCGCCACCAGCGCGGAGACCAGGTCGATCTCTGCGCGCGAAAGGCGCAGGCGCGCGCCGATGGTCTGGGCCAGCTCGGCCCCCACATATTCGTGCTTGAAGAAGGTGAACTCCCCGGGCGCCCCCTCGCGCGGACTGGCCGTGGCCACCTTGCCCAGATCGTGCAGCAGGGCGGCCAGACGCAGGTTAGCCTCGGGAAGGATGGCGTCCACGGTGGCCAACGTATGCTGGTAGACATCATGTTTGTGGAAGCGGTTCTGCACGCACCCCACCGTAGCCGCCACCTCGGGCAGGACCTCGTCGAGCAGTCCCGTGCGCCGCATGAGCTCGAGCCCGCATGACGGCCGCGGTGCCACCAGCAACTTGAGCAACTCGTCACGGATGCGCTCGGCCGAGACCTTGCGGAAGGACGCCATGGTCAGCGGGATGGCCGCCAGCGTGGCCTCGTCCACCTCGAAGCCGAGTTGGGTGGCCTGGCGAATGGCGCGCATGGGGCGCAAGCCGTCCTCGGAGAACCGTTGCACCGGATCGCCCACCGTGCGCACCAGCTTGCGCGCGATGTCCTCCTGACCGCCGTGCAAATCGACCACCCGCCGCGTCTCGGGCTCGTAGGCGATGGCATTCATGGTGAAATCCCGGCGCGACAAATCCTCGGCCAGCGTGGCCCCAAAGGTCACCACCGAGGGGCGACGTCCGTCCAGGTAGGCGCCTTCACCCCGAAACGTCGTCACCTCCACGTGGCGCGGCGGATCGCCTGCCAGCACGGTCACCGTCCCGTGCTGCAGCCCGGTGGGGATGGCGTAGCGCGAGCCGAAGAGGCGCAGCATGGCCTCGGGGTGGGCGCTGGTCGCCAGATCGAAATCCCCGGCCGGCCGGCCCACCAACAGATCGCGCACCGATCCGCCCACCAGGTAGGCCTCGTGGCCCGCCTGGCGCAGGCGACGGCAGATCCCCAGCACCTCCTCGGGGATGAACGCGTGATCGATCATGGGCCGCTCTCCGGACCGGACCTCTAGGGCCGGCCCTCGAGGACCTTGAGCGCCAGCTCGGCCGCGTTCTGCTGGGCCTCCTTCTTCGACTTGCCCTGGGCGCGGCCGTATTCCCTGTCCCCGAGGAGGATGGCCACCTCGAAGGTCTTGTCGTGGTCCGGGCCGTGCTGAGAGATGACCGTGTACGTGGGGGCTAGCTGCAGCTTGGCCTGCGAGACCTCTTGCAGGCGCGATTTATAGTCTCGCCCCGCGGTGGCCGCCGCCTCGGGCAAGAAAGGGGCGAAGAGGCGCTCGGCCGCGGCGAACGCCGCCAGGAAGCCACCGTCCAGGTAGATGGCGCCGATGAGCGCTTCGAAGGCGTTGGACAGCAGCGAGCGTTTCTGTCGGCCACCCGCTTGCTCCTCGCCTCGCCCGAGGAAGATCCACTGCCCCAGGTTCAGCTCGCCCGAGACGCGGGCCAGGCCGGCCTCGTTGACCAAGGCCGCGCGCGCTTTCGACAGCTCGCCCTCGGGCAACTCGGGCGAGCCGCGCATGAGCAGGTCACTCACCGCAAGGGAGAGCACCGCGTCGCCCAGAAATTCCAGCCGCTCGTTGTCCGTGCGGTTGGCCTCGTGGGTCTCGTTCATCCACGATTTGTGGGTGAGTGCCGCCTCGCAAAGGGCGGCGTTGCGGAATCGATAGCCGAGCTGCTGTTCGAGTGCGGCGTAGGCGGAGGATCGGTCTGTGGACGTCATTCGCGTGGAGTGGGACAATCATAGCCGCCCGTGATGGTCCGAGCCACCTTCAGCAACGGACGACTCCTTTTGCGTGCCCTGGCCATCGGGGTGCTCTGCTTTCAGCAGGGGCTGCGCTGGCTTGTGGGTTGGGTGTGGTTGCTCATCACCTTCGCGGGACGTGAGCGGCGGCGCGCCTGGTTTGGTCAGTGCGTCCTGGACCTGTTCCGCAGCCTGGGCGCCACCTTCATCAAGGTCGGGCAAATCATGAGCACGCGTCCCGACCTCCTGCCCGACTACATCACGCGCGCGCTCGAACACCTGCAGGACGACGTGGGCCCTTTCCCCTTCGCCGAGGTCGTGCGTACCGTCGAGCAGGACCTGCAGCGTCCGCTGAACGCCCTCTTCGCCGACTTCTCCCCGGTTCCACTCGCCTCGGCCTCGGTTTCGCAGGTACATCGCGCCCGCCTGCCTGACGGCCGCGTGGTGGCGGTGAAGGTTCGTCGGCCCAACGTGGTCGAGCTCTGCACCTTTGACCTGGCGGTGATGAGCTGCGTGGCCCGTTGGCTGGGTCGACTGACCTCGATGGCGCCCTTGGCCCCCGAGGCGGCGGTCGAGGAATTCGCCCGTGCCGTGTTCGCTCAGCTCGACTTCACCATTGAAGCGGCCAACAACCGGCGCTTCCGCCAGAACTTCCGTGACGACCCCTCCATCGTCTTTCCCGAGGTCTTCGAGGAGCTCTCCAGCGAGCGCATCCTGTGCATGACCTACATCGAGGGCAGCAAGATCCTCGCCGTGGGCCAAACACGCTCGGACCCCAAGCGCATCGCCCGCATGGGCATGCAAGCCCTGCTGAAGATGATCTTCGAGGACGGGTTCGTGCACGCCGACCTGCACCCCGGGAACATCTTCATCACGACGGACAATCGGGTGGCGCTCATCGACCTTGGCCTGGTGGGGGAGCTCGATCCCGCACATCGGACCGCCCTGGCGCGCTTCTTCGGGGCCTGGGCTCAGCAGGATGGCGAGGCCATGGCGCAGCAGATGTATTTGCTGTCCACCAGCCACGCCGCGGACACCGAAACCTACGAGGCCTTCCGTGAATCGGTGATCCGCTTCGTGGCCCGCTACTGGGGACAGCGCCTGGCCGAGGTGCAGGTGGGCAAGGTGCTGATGGACATGCTGGGTATTTTGCGCCGCCACCGCATCCGCATCAGCCCCACGTTCACCATCGTGAACATCGCCATCGCCGTAACCGAGGGCATCGGCAAGCAACTCGACCCCGAGCTCGATCTGATGGCCGAAGCCGTGCCCTTCTTCCTGGCCCACCCGGCCCTGGTAAACGCGCAATAGACCGCCCCGTGAGCACGTGCCGCACGCGCTCCCGCGCACTCTGTCATCTGGGTATTGTTTCCAGAACTCAGCCAAAGAGTTTACTTTCCGGCAACATTCTGGGCTTCAGTTCATGGCATAGAAACAGCGTTGGTTAGCTGACATGGCCACACGCCGGCAAAGCCCTCTTCGGCTCTATCCGTCGTTGGAAACAATTGCTTGTTGACCCGCAACACCACCCCCAGCAGAGGACGCCCATGACTGCTCGCAAAGACGCCGTAGCCGCCATCGCCACTCGGAAGGTCAATTCCACCGAAAACTATCTGGAGCACGCCGGAGAGGACATCTACGGCAGCTACGTCTTCGGGGATGAGGCCCAGAAGGAATTCCTGCCCAAGCCCGTGTACAAGAAGCTCCGCCTCACCATCGAGGGCAAGGAACCCTTCGATCCGAGCATCGCGGACGCCGTCGCCCAGGGCATGAAGGCGTGGGCCATGGCCCACGGGGCCACGCACTACACGCACTGGTTCGTCCCCCTGACCGGGACCACGGCCGAGAAGCATGACTCGTTCCTCAACCCGGCGGGCGAAGGCAAGACCATCGCCGAGTTCTCGGGCAAGGTGCTCATCCAGGGTGAGCCCGACGCGTCCTCGTTCCCGTCGGGCGGCATCCGTGCCACCTTCGAGGCCCGCGGCTACACCGTGTGGGACGTGACCAGCCCGGCCTTCCTGCAGGTCGAGCCCAATGGCGTCACGCTGACCATCCCCACCGCGTTCGTGTCCTACACGGGTGAGGCCCTGGACCAGAAGCTCCCGCTCCTGCGCTCGCAGGAGGCGGTGGCCAAGCAGGCCATGCGCATCCTCAAGTGGTTCGGCAACACCACCACCAAGAAGGTCTTCACCACCATCGGCCCCGAGCAGGAGTACTTCCTGGTCGACCGCCGCTTCGCCGAGATGCGCCCCGACCTCGTGCTGTGCGGCCGCACCCTGTACGGCGCGCCGTCGCCCAAGGGTCAGGAGCTGGAGGATCAGTACTTCGGCACCATCCGTGAGCGCATCCTGGCGTTCATGATGGACTTCGATCGCGAGCTGTGGCGCGTGGGCATTCCGGCCAAGACCCGCCACAACGAGGTGGCCCCGGCCCAGTTCGAGATCGCGCCCATGTTCGAGGCGACCACCGTGGGATCGGACCACAACATGCTGCTCATGAGCATCATGCGCAAGCTGGCCCTGCAGCACGGCCTGGCTGCCCTGGTGCACGAGAAGCCCTTCAAGGGCGTGAACGGATCGGGCAAGCACAACAACTGGTCGCTGGCCACGGACGATGGCGAGAACCTGCTGGAGCCCGGCAAGACCCCGCACGAGAACGCCCAGTTCCTCACTTTCCTGGCCGCCATCCTGCGCGCCGTGGACACGCATGCCGACATGCTGCGCGCCGCCGTGGCTGACGCCGGCAACGATCACCGCCTGGGCGCCAACGAGGCGCCGCCTGCTATCGTGTCCGTGTTCCTCGGCGAGCAGCTGGAGGACATCGTGGCGCAGCTCGAGAAGGGCGATGCCTCTTCGTCGAAGCAGGGCGGCCAGTTGGAGCTGGGTGTGACCACCCTGCCCGTGCTCCCCAAGGACGCCACTGACCGCAACCGAACCTCGCCGTTCGCCTTCACGGGCAACAAGTTCGAGTTCCGCGCGGTGGGCTCGTCCGTGCCGATCTACTGGCCGCAGACGGTGCTCAACACCATCGCCGCCGAGTCCATCGAGTTCATCGCGGACAAGCTGGAAGGCCTCAAGGCGGGCGACTTCGCAGGCCTGACCAAGATCCTGTCGACGATCATCAAGGAGCACAAGCGCGTGCTCTTCTCGGGCAACGGCTACTCGGAGGAGTGGCACGCCGAGGCCGCCAAGCGCGGTCTGCCCAACAACAAGAGCACGGTGGACGCCCTGCCGGCTTTGGCCACCGACAAGGCCAAGAAGATCTTCTCCAGGTTCCACGTGCTCAGCGAGCGCGAGTTGGAGAGCCGGGTCGAGATCGCCTGGGAGCGCTACGTGAAGGTGCAGAACATCGAGGCGAGCTGCGCGCTGGACATGGCCAAGACCCAGATCCTGCCCGCCGTGGCCGAGTACCTGGCCGCCATCGCCGGCGCGGCGAAGTCCAAGGGCATCAGCAGAGTCGCCGATAAGATCGCCGCCTTGGCGGACACCCTGGTCGATCGCATCGACGCCCTGGAGAAGGCCCAGCATGCGACCCACGGCGCGGGCTCGGTGCACGCCGAGGCCAAGGCCTTCAAGGAGAAGGTCATCCCCGCGCAGGACGCCCTGCGTGAGGTGGCCGACGAGCTCGAGACCTTGGTCGGCGACTGCTACTGGCCGCTGCCCAAGTACCGCGAGCTGCTCTTCCAGTACTAGCAGCCGGCGTTCTTCCCCAAAGCCCCTCATCGCTTCGGCGGTGGGGGGTTTTGTTTTTGGGGTGCGTTTCCTAGTGCGGGCGTGGCGGACGGGGTGCGGGTGGGGTGGCGGTTGCCCCATCCTCGGGCCACGGGTGGCGCGGATAGCGGCGGCAGAGCTCGCGCCGGATGGCCGGATAGTGCTGCCGCCAGAAGTTGGCTAGATCGCTGGTGACCTGCACGGCGCGCTGATTGGGCGCGAGCAGGTGCAGGGTCAGCGGCACCCGAGCCCGACACACGCGCGGCCCGGCCGCCATACCGAAAAAGTCCTGCAGCCGCGATTCGATCCACGGCGGCTTGCCTGACTCATAGTGCACCGGTACGGTGCGGCCGCCGGGCAGACGAATTCGTTCTGGAACCTCGGCGCGGAGGAGCTGGGCCACCTGTGGCGGCAGAGTCGCAATCCAACGTCCCGCCACATCCATACCCCGCAACTCGGCCAGGCTGGTCAGGCCCTCGCAGGCCGCGACAATCGCCGCGCGCCAGCCCGCCTCGTCCAGCACGGGCACATCGGCCTCGGGGAAGCTCTGCCGCAGCAGCTCTAGCTTGGCGGGCAAGGAGCCCGACGGCTCGCCCCAGCCCGCGGTCAGAGCGGCCGCGGCCAAGATGCGGCTGGCCTCGGCCGAGGGCTGGGCGGGTTGGCGAGACTCTTCGAGGATCACGGCGCCACAGCAGAGACGACTGCAGCGCTCGACGCGCTCGGCGGCCGGGTTCCAGGCCACTTCATCGCGCTCGCTCAGCTCGCCCGGCGTGAGATCGAGCAGCCACTCGGGGCGAATCCCCACCGCTAGGCGCACGGCCAGGGTGCGGCCGCTCCGACGCCCGAGGCTCGACCCGCGCTCCTCCACGTCCACCCCCACCAGGAGGTCGTCCGGGGGCAAGGGCCCCATCTCGGCCGCACCGCCGGCCGCGAGCACCACCTCCGCAGCACCGGGCACCCGGCGGCGCATCACGCGATCGGGAAAGGCGACCAGCGTGGCCTGGCCCAGGGCCTCGTCCACGTGATCGTCGGCCGGACGGCGTGCGCCCGTTGCGCGCTCCAGCCCCGACGCGAACTGCCGCCGCGCGCGTTCAACCGCATCGGCCGCGCGGGCATCCACGCCCAGTCCACGCAGACGCTCGGGTGCGAAACGCGCCGCGCGGGCCTGGCGAAGGCGATCCAGCCGCTCCAACAGGTCGGCCCCCTCGCCCGCTCCGCGTCCGCCGTGGCCCATTCCGGCGAAGCGGACCCGCGCCTGATCGCTGATGTCTCCCTCGGAGACCAGGGCCGCCAACGCGGCCGCGTCCTCGCCCACGCCCAACCGTTCGCCCTCGACGATGAGACGCGCCAGGCGCGGGTGCACGGGGAAACGTAACATGCGCCGCCCCACCTCCGTGAGCCGGCCGTCGGGCGCCACCGCTCCTAGGCGATGCAACAAGTCCTGCGCCGCCTCCAGGGCTTGCGCCCCCGGATGCTCGAACCACGGAAAGGCCGAGGGATCGCGCACGTTCAGAGCGGCCAAGGTCAGCAAGGCCTCCGAGAGATCCAGGCGCGCGATCTCGGGCAGCTCGTGCGCGCGACGCGATTCGAGATCGTGGCGCGCGTAGAGGCGCACGGCCCGCCCCGGCCGCGTGCGTCCCGCGCGCCCGGCCCGCTGCGCGGCCGAGGCCTGGCTGATCTTGGCCACGTTGAGGGTAGGCAAACCGGTCCACGGCGAATGGGAGGCGATGCGAGCCAGCCCCGAGTCGACCACCGCCACGACGCCGTCGATGGTCACCGAGGTTTCGGCCACATTGGTGGACAGAATGATCTTGCGCCGCCCGGCCGGCGCCACGGCCCGCCGCTGCTCGGCCGGTGATAGATCCCCGTGTAGCGGCAGGACGAGAAGATCGCGGGCCTGGGCCAGGGGCGCCAACGCCTCGGCGGCGCGCCGGATCTCGCCCGCGCCCGGCAGAAAGGCCAGGATGTCGCCGTCCTTCTCCTCCTGGCAGAGACGGCGAACCGCGCCCGCCACCTGCTCCGCCAGCGGCCGCTCGTCGGCCCGGTCGAGGTACTCGAGAGCCACATCGAACATGCGCCCCTCGCTGCGCAGGGAGACACAATCGAGGAACTCGCGCACGGGCTCCGCCTCCAAGGTGGCGGACATCACGACCAGACGCAAATCGCGGCGACGCCCTTGCTGCAAGCGACGCAGAAGGGCCAGGGCCAGGTCAGCCACCAGATGGCGCTCGTGAAATTCATCCAACACCACGGTTTGCACGCCGGGCAGCTCGGGCTCGGCCAACAAACGACGCAGCAGAATGCCCTCGGTGACGAAGCGGATACGCGTGGCCGGCCCGGCCTGCTCGGCGAAGCGCACGGTATAGCCCACTGTCTGGCCCACCGGCTCGCCGTGCTCCTCCGCCACCCGCTCGGCCGCCAACCGCGCGGCCAGGCGGCGCGGCTGCAACACGATGATCTCGCCCCCTTCCGCCAATCCCGCGTCCAACAAGGCCGGCGGGACGCGCGTGGTCTTGCCCGCGCCGGGCGGAGCCTCGATGACCAGAGCCCCCGCCGCGCGCACCTCGGCCGCAATTCCGTCCAGGAGGGAATCGATGGGTAGGGGTGAAAGCGCGGGCCGGCGGCTCAAGGGAAGAACTGCGCGCCCTGCCCTCGCACGACGTCGAAATCGAAGTAGCCGTCGAGGATGCCGCCCACGGTCGGCGACTGCACGGGCAAATCCCCGCGCAGATCGTCGATGACCTGTGAATCGACCAGCACGAGATGAAAGGCCGAGGCCTGCACCCGCTCTTCCATGTTGACCTTGAAATTGAGGGAGGTCGGCGGACTGGCGGGATCCAGGCGGGCCGAACCGAAGGTCTCGAACGTAATCCACGAATCGAAGCTGCCGTCCGACGGAATGGAGGCCGTGTCGTCCACGCTGGGCGTGTCGTAGGCTGAGGCCACCACGTTGCGGCTGCAGGTCATGCGAGGCATGAAGCTGGCCAGGATGATGCCGCCCGCCGAGGTGATGCGAATCTTGGCCGGCGTATCGGGGGTGGCGTGGAAGCAGTAGCGAGGATCGTAGTCGGGATCGCCGTTGGGCAGGGTTCCGCCGCGCACGCACCGAGCGACCTCGTATTCGTCGGCCACCTGGAAGGTCACCACGTCGTTCTGCTCGATGCGCTTGCCCGAGCGCTGCATGCGGATGGTCAGCCGATTCCGTTCCTGCGGAATCTGTACCGAGATGACCTTCTGCGGAACATTGAAGGGCTCGCCGGCGAAGAAGTCGGGGTGCAGATCGTAGGGCGCCGGCGCGGTTGGTGTGCCACACACATCGCCACTGCAATAGTCGCTGTCACTCGAACAATCCTGGATGAAGAGGTTGCCCACCGCACGCCCGTCTCCGTTGCCCACGCTGCAAGCGCTCAGCGGGATCAAGATGGCCAACAGCAATCCTCGTGGCATGGTCATGGCGCCCTCCTCAGTATGACGAGGCTCCCGCGTCGGGCACGGGTGGCCGCGGCGGCGGAGCCGTCTCGCACCGCGATCTCGAGACAACCGCCGCTGCCGGGATAGACGACCATCTGGCCGGGCGCCACATCCGAGAAGGTGAGCCCCGCCGAGAGCGGCATGCGACGGCCGTCCAGGTCCAGTTCCCAGACCCCCTCCGGCGGCACGCGGCTATCGAACGAAGTGATCAGATTCCCGAATCGGTCCACGTGGACCACTTCACCCTGCCCACCGTCGGCCAGCGACCCCGAATCCGGCAGAGGCAATTCGGCGAGTGCGAGCAACTCGGGTCCCGCGTGGCTGGCCGGCACGCCGCGCGCGAGGCAGCCCGCCGCCGCGGCAAACACATCGCGGCCATGGAAGGTGGGGCTCACGGGTTCGCGGCGGAAATCGGGGTTCTCGATGCGATAGACGGCCCGCGGAGCCGCGGCGGCCAGAGCCAGCAGCCCATTGTCGGGGCCCACGAACAGGTGGCCCGCGGCCTGAACCACGACACCGGCCCGCGGCCCTCCGACCCCCGGATCGACCACGGCCACGTGGATCGTTCCGGCCGGGAAACAGGGCGCCGCTTGCGCCAGTGTGAATCCCCCGGCAATCACGTCGCGCGCCGGAATGTCGTGCGCGATGTCCACCAGCACGGCATCGGGCGCCCGCGACAGCACGACTCCCTTCATCGCGCCGGCGTATGCATCCGACGTCCCGAAATCAGTGGTGAGAGTCACGATAGCCATGCGGTACGCGTCATCCTAGCACCGGCCGCGCGCAGAGCGAGCGGTCAAGTCGGGCTCCCGTTCTGCCGATGGTCGAGGAGACGCGCATCGCGAGTCGCTTCGCGAGGAATGAGCTGCCACATGACCAAGTCGGACCTCATCGAGCACCTCTCCGTCTCCAAGGGCATTCCCAAGAGCCAAGCCGAGGTTGTGGTCGACATCGTCTTCGACTGTCTGGCCCAGGCAATGGGACGCAATGAGCGGATCGAGATCCGCGGGTTCGGCAGCTTCGAAATGCGCACCTACCAAGCCTACGACGGCCGCAATCCGCGTACCGGGGAGGCGGTCCCCGTGAAGCCCAAGCGCTTGCCCTTCTTCAAGGTCGGCAAGGATCTGCGCGATCGAGTGAACGCTACGCGGCCCCCGGATCCCGTCGCGACGACGCAGGAGCTGCCCGCCATCGGCTCCGAACCCGCGACGGATATGCCCCAGCCGCCCGCCAAACCCGCATCCGGTCGCGGCTAGCGGTTCGCGGCGAGAGTCTTCGGTCGACGTTCGGGCGCGTTCTGGGCCGGCTAGGGCTTCGTGCCGCCATCGCCGGGCACGACGACCTGCCCCCGAATCCGCCGGCTTTCATCCTTGTCCGGTTGCCTGTCGGGTCGCGATTGCGGCGCGAGGAAGGCTTGGTTCATGCAGCTTGCGATAGAGCCGGTCTTCTGCTGCAGGATGATGATTCCCGCCAGCGCGGCCAGGAGCACCACCACGCGGGTGATCGTCCCTCGGGGAATGGTTTCGAGGAAGCGCTTGGGTGGCTTGTCGTCCTCGGAATCATCGGGCCCTTCCGGCCCGCCACGTTGATCGTTCACGATGTCCTCCGCCAGAGTTGCTTGAGGCGCAGTCGACTACGCCGAAAGCCCCGATAGCTGTCCACTTCGGCGGCGCCGACCACGTCGAGCTGCGCGCCCTCGCCCGGATCGCGATCCGCCATACCGAAAGCTATAGCATCACCCACCGAGCCGCCATGCGCGAGCGTGAGCTGCAGGTGGGAGGCGCCCACGATTCGGGTGGCGCGTGTCACGACACCAGGAATGGCGAACATCGGCTCCGCGTTCGCGTTGCCGAAAGGAGCCAGACGCTCCAGTTCCTCGGCCTGCCCCACGTCTAGATCACCCAGGTCTACGACCGCATCGACCTCGATGACGGCATCCTCCGGTTGTGAATCGCGATGCTCCTGCGCCACCTGGACGAAGGCCTGCCGGAAGGCGGCCAGGCACTCCTCGCGGAGCTCCACGCCGGCCGCCGCGGCATGCCCGCCAAAGACAACCAGGTGCTCGCGACAGTATTCCAGCGAGCGGTACAAATCGAACCCGCCGATGGTGCGGGCCGAGCCGCGGCCGGCGCCGTCCCGGAAGCCAACCACGATTACCGGCTTGCGAAACTTATCCACCAGCTTGGCCGCCACGATGCCGACCACACCTTGGTGCCAGCCCTCGCCGCCCAGCACGAGTGCGGCGTCAGCGGGCCATTGCTCGGCCGCGCGCAAGGCCTCGCTCCAAATCCGCTCCTGGATCTTCTGACGCTCGCGGTTCGTATCATCGAGCTCGCGAGCCAAGCGCTGCGCCTCCCCGCTCTCGGTCGCCAGGAGCAGATCCAGGGCAATCTGCGCATCCCCGAGCCGACCGGCGGCATTCAAGCGCGGCGCCAGGCGGAAGCTCACCTCCGAGGCCCCCACGCTGCCCGGCAGAATCCCGGCCAACTCCGCGAGGGCGCGCACTCCCGGGCGTTTCAAGGCCGAGAGCTCGCGCAGCCCCACGGCGGCCAGGATGCGGTTCTCATCCTGCAAGGGGACCAGATCGGCCACCGTGCCCAACGCCACCAGATCGAGCAACTCGCGCACCTCCAATCGCTCGGTCCCTTGGTGCCCCGCGCTCCGCAGCCGCGTGCGTAGCGCCGCCACCAGGTAAAAGGCCACGCCGCACGAGGCGAGCCCCTTGAAGGGGAAGCCGTCGTCGGGACGGTGCGAGTTGAGGAGAGCGAACGCCGGAGACTCGCCCGAGGGCACTTGGTGGTGATCGATGACGATCAGATCGACACCGCGACGCCGCGCCGCCAGGATGGCGTCTCCGTCACTCGTCCCGCAGTCGCCCGTCAGGATGAGTGAACACCCCTCATCGCAGAAGCGCAGCGCATCCTCCGGCGACAAGCCATACCCTGAGGAACGCCGAGCCACCCGCGCGATGACCCGCACCCCCAGGCTGCGCAGCGCAAGCGTGAGGATGGCAGCCGTGGTGATGCCGTCCACGTCGTAGTCGCCGAACACCCCCACCTTCTCGCCGTTGTCGATGGCCGTCATCAGCCGCTCGATGGCGCGCCCCATATCGGCGATGCCATCGGGTGGCCGCAGGTCGGCCAAGCGAGGCGAGAGGAAGCGAGACGCGCGCTCGGGATCGTCGAGCCCGCGTACCGCCAATACGCGGGCTGTTAGTCGTCGCAGTCCCAACTGGGACTGCAGGCGCGCGACCAACCCCTCATCGGTCGGACGGGCGCGCCAACTCTGCAAAAGCCGTCCCGCCCCGTCCTAGGTCTCGACGGGCTCCTCTTCGCCGCGTGGACGACGAGCCGCACGCTCGGGCCGAGCCGCCTGCCGTTTCTGCGCCGCCACGTACTTGTCGTTCAGCCAGATCAGAATCGGGCTGGCGATGAAGATCGAGGAGTATGTCCCCACGATGACGCCCACGTTCATCGCAAAGGCGAAGTCGCGGATGACACCGGCACCGAAGATGTTCATGGCCAGGGTCACGAAGAATACGGTCGCACTGGTCAGAATGGTTCGCGACAGCGTCTCGTTGATGGCGTGGTTGACCACCTTGTCGAAGCGACGGTCGCGATAGCGACCGGCGTTCTCGCGGATACGGTCGAAGACGACGATGGTGTCGTTCATCGAGAAACCTATGATGGTCAAGATCGCCGCCAGCGTGGTGAGCGAGAACTCCTTGTAGGTCACCGCGAAGGCACCCACCGTGATGATGGCGTCGTGCAACAAGGCCACGATGGTGCCCGGGCCATAGCGGAAGTCGAAGCGGAAGGCCACGTAGATGACGATGAGCAGGATGGCCCCCGCCAGGGCGCGCACACCGTCCCACTGAAGCTGCTTTCCAGCCTTCGCGCCCACCGACGAAACCTGTGGGATGTCCTTCACCACGCCGGCGCCCAACTCCGTATCGAGCGCGCCGCGAATTTCGGACTCCAGGCCGATCAGCGTGACCTCATAGGTGTGGTCCTGGGGCGGGCCGAAATCCTGCACGCCATTCTGCAGGGTGTTAGTGCCGGTCGCCCTCAACGCCTCCGCGATGGTCGCCTTGTCTACCGCCTTGTCGAAACGCAGGTAGATCTTGTCACCGCCCTCAGAGGCCTCGAACTTCTTGAGGACCGCGTCGCCCACGTGCGCCAGGGCGACCTCAACCTTCTTGGACTGCTCCGCCGTCATCACCGAAACCGCACCCAGGCGGATCATGTAGCTGTTGCCGTGTCCGCCCTCCATGCCGCTGCCGTACTGGACGACGTCCGCATTCTCGAAGCCCTTCTCGGCCAGGGCCTTGCGCACCGCCCCCGCTTCCATGGGTTTGGCGAACTCGACCACGATCTCGGTGCCGCCCCTGAAGTCCACGCCCCAGTTCAACATGTGGCCGCGGTCCTTGAGGACGTAGGCATTGATCGGGAGCATCAGGATGCTGATGAGCACCAAGACAAGGGATGCACCGATCCAGTACTTCTGCTTACCAATGAAATCGAGGTCGATTCCGGGCTTGATGACCTCGAAGAATTTCTGTTTCTCCGCCATCGATCGATCTCCTAGGGACTAGATAGAAAGCGTCGCACGGACAGAGCCGCGGCGGCCGACCAGAAGATCGAACATCCAACGCGACATCCACACCGACGTAAAGAGGTTGGTCACGATACCGATGAGCAGCGTGACGGCGAACCCGCGGATGGGCCCCGAACCGTAGGAGTACAGCACGATGCCGGCCACGAAGTTGGTCACGTGGGCGTCGAACACGGTCCAGAACGCGCGCTGGAAGCCCGCGTCCACTGCCGTGCGCGGCGATTTGCCGAGACGTAACTCCTCGCGAATGCGCTCGTAGATGATGATGTTGGAGTCCACCGCCATGCCGATGGTGAGCACCAAGCCCGCGATACCAGGCAGGGTCAACGACGCCTCGAAGGCCGCCAGGATGGCCACCATGAAGAGCATGTTGAGGACCATCGCGATGTTCGCGATGAAGCCCGACACCCGGTAGTAGATGAGCATGAACAGGATGACCGCCACGGCCCCGATGATCATGGAGGTCTTGGCCTTGTCGATAGAGTCCTGACCCATGGTGGCGCCCACCTGGGTCTCGAAGGACTTCTTCAGCGGCGCGGGCAAGGCACCCGAACGCAGCACCGCGACCAGGTCCTTGACCTCCTGCTGCAGCTTGAAAGGATCGCCATAGCCGCCCATGGTGATGCGGCCGCGCTCGCCGATCTTGGACTCGATGACCGGGGCGCTCATGATCTTCTCGTCCAGCACGACCGCCATCTTGCGGCCCACGTTCTCGCCGGTGAGCTTCTCCATCATGGCGGCGCCCTGCCGGTTCATCGTGAATGCCACCTCGGGCCGCCCCATCTCGTCCCAGTTCTCGTCAGCGGCCGCCAGGTACTCGCCGGTGACACCGGCACGCTTCTTGAGGAGGTAGGTCCGATAGATCTTATCGGCCGTCGCATCGCCCGCATCGCGCGGGTTCATCTCCTCGATGACCAGTTCGCGATCGGAAGGAACGGCCAGGTCGCCCGAGAGCCCCGCGATGAAGCTCTTGAGGGCATCAAGGTTCTTGGAGCGCAGATAGACATCCTCGTGCTGCGATCCGGACTGCTTCTCGCTCCAGGACTCAGGCTCGGCGGTGATGGGTCCGTCCTTGGGAACGGAGGCCGCCAACTTCTTCATGTAGGGCGAGCCGTCGTCCACGATCTTGAACTCGAGCTGGGCCGTACGGCCGATGATGCCCTTGATGCGCTCGAAGTCCTTCTGCTCCAGACCGGGCAGCTCGACGACGATGTCCGTGCCCTTCTTGATGATGGTGGGCTCGGCCACGCCGAACTGGTCAACGCGCCCGCGAATGGTCTCGATGGCCTGACGGAGGGCCAGCTCCTCGACCTCGGCCACCCGCTCCTGGTCGTAGCGCAAGCGCACCGTGCCGGCGCTGGCGTCACGATCCGCAAGGTCCAAATCACGGCGGTAGGTCTTGAGCAACTCGTCATCGACCTTGGAGTGGTCCGCCGGATTCTTGAAGGTAACGAGGATGTCGTCGCGTCCCTCGCGGCTCACGGTGACATCCGGCGTCTTCTTCTTGAGCGCGTCCTCGATGTCGTTGGCCAGGCGATCGACCTTGCCGGAGACCGCCTTCTCGATATTCACCTCGTAAACGAGATGGAGGCCGCCCTGCAAATCGAGGCCGGCCTGCACGCGCTTGTTGAAGTGATTCTGGAAAAAAGAGGGAAGATCCTTGCCCCGCCCCGTCATGTGGGCCGCGGTCGGCACCAGGTACAGGACGGCAAGACTGATGGCGACCCCGAAGAGGGCCGCCTTCCACCACCACGAGCGTTCCATGAAGTGATCCTTGCTTCTTAGGAGGATGCGCCGGCGTCCGTCTTGGAGGGCTCGCCTGGCGATTTGTACAGCCCGGTGATCGCACTGCGCATCACGCGAATGCGAACCTGTTCCTGGACCTGGAGAACGACCTCTCCATTGTCCTTGATTCCCGAAATGCGACCGATGATGCCACCGCTGGTGGTCACCTCGTCGCCTTTCTTGAGTTCACTGAGGACCTTCTGGAGTGCCTTCTGCCGCTTGGACTGCGGGCGGATCACCAGGAGGTACATGACGCCGAAAATCAGCAGCATCGGGATGAGCATCGAGCCAAGGCCCGACGCGGGGGACTGCTGAGCCGACGGTGTTTGCTGCGCGAGGGAAAGGAGGTAGTGAGTCACGAACGGAAACGCTTACCAGAGGGGGGATCCAGGGTCAAGCAAAGGTGGCACCAAACCCCTCATAAGTTGAGGAGAGGGCCGTCAAATCTCCCCTTCGGCGAAGGCCACCACGTCACGGATGGTCTCCGCGCCCGTAACCAGCATGACCAAGCGGTCGAATCCCAGGGCCACGCCGCACGTGGGCGGCATGTCGGCCAGGGCCGAGAGGAGCCTCTCGTCGATGGGATAGATGGTGCGCCCCAGGCGCCGGCGATGCTCTGCCTCCGCCAGGAAGCGGGCCCGCTGCTCGACGGGATCGGTCAGCTCGCCGAATGCATTGGCTAGTTCCAAGCCCCCCGCGTACAGCTCGAAACGCTCCACGAGTCGAGGATCGTCTGCCTTGCGGCGGGCCAAGGCCCCGAGCGGGACGGGCCAATCGAAGACGAAGGTCGGATGGCCCACGCCGAGGTGGGGTTCGACCTTGTCGAGAAAGACCTGGAAGAAGATGTCGTCCCAACCGGCATCGGCGGCGATTGCGCAGCCCGCGCGCGCCGCGGCGGTGCGCAACTCGTGCACGGTCTCGTCGCCGCGCAGGGTGATGCCTGCTCGCTTCTGGAGGGCCTGCCGCACGGTCACGCGCTCGAAAGGCGCGGCTATGGCCAGCTTCGAGGCCGCGCCCCCTCCCCGACCGGCCGGCACGTCGACCTCGAGCCCGCGCCCCACGGCCCGCGCCGCGACGGCCAGGACGGCCTCACAGTCGTTGGCGATATCCTCCAGGGCAGCGCCGGCCCGGTACCACTCGATCATGGTGAACTCGGGTTCGTGGTGGCTGCCCCGCTCTCCGCCTCGCCAACACCGCCCCATCTGCATGATGCGCGGCAATCCCGCGGCGACCAGGCGCTTCATGTGGTACTCGGGCGACGTGATGAGGAAGCGCCCCTCGCTTGCTCCAATGGCGTCGAGGTGCACTTCCTGCCCCGGTGAGGGCACACGCGCCGGGGTCTCGACCTCCAGAAACCCCTGCTCCTCGAACCACCTTCGAACGGCGGCGCGAATGGCCGCGCGGTCACGAAGGCGGCGCAGTCGAGGCGCCAAGCGCTGTCGCTCGTTCATCGGGAAAGCCCCAAAGCCCGTCGTGGACCTACGACGAGAGGCACAGACCCTTGCGGATCCGTGCCC